>JAICEW010000116.1 GCA_025923995.1 Vicinamibacteria bacterium
ACCGACGCGCGCGGCCGGTACACGCTGGAAGGCCTGGTGCCCGCACGATACCGGCCCTTCGTCGCGCGCGATGGCTACGCCTTCTCGGGCGGCGGCCTGCGGGACGACACGCAGCCCGGCGTCGATCTCCGCACCGCGTCGGGGCGGTTCGACGCCGCACTGGATCCGCTGCCGCGCGTCCGCGGCCGCGTCGAGGACGAACAGCATCGGCCGGTGGGCGGGGCCATGGTGCTCGTGGGTGCCCGCGACGCGGTCAACGTCTACGCGACGATCCCGGGCGACGCCTTCGGCCCGTTCGCCGGCGCTTCGACGCGCACCGCCCCCGACGGAACGTTCGAGCTGGCGATCCCGGACGACAGCCACGGGTTCATACCCACGCCGCGCTCGGGTGGCCGCGGACCACGGGTCGCCGCGCTGGCGCCCGGGTTCGCGGCAGGGCGGGCCGAAGTGGAAGCCGGCGACGGACAGGCGCCCGTCGTGCTCACCCTCGCTCGCGGCGTCGAGCTCGCCGGCCGGATCACCGATCCCGACGGCGCGCCCGTCGCGGGCGTCGCGGTGAGCGCCGCGGAGAACGGATCGATCGGCGGCGCGTTCCCCAGCCACATGCTGCTCACGTCGGTGAAGCACGAGGGCTGGACGACATCGGACGATGCCGGACGTTTCGCGCTGCGCGTCCACCCGGGATCACACCATCTCTTCTTCACCCGGCCGGGCTCGGCCCCGAAGCTGGTCCGGGGCCACGACCCCGCAACCGGACCGCTCGAGGTGGTGCTGGAGCCCGGTGCGACGGTGCGCGGGCGCGTCACGCGGGCGGACGGGCGCGGCGTGGCGGACGCGAGCGTCGGGATCGCCGAGAGCGCCGCGCACGGCCTCGCCCTGGCCGAGGGCGTCGTCACGGGCGCGGACGGCCGTTTCGAGCTGGCCGGGCTCGCCCCCGGCGTCTACGAGCTGGGCGTGGAGCACGAGGAGCTGGGCCTCAGCCTGACGCGCACGGTGGAGGCTCCGGCCGACGACGTGCAGTTCACGCTGGCGCCCTCCGTCACCCTGCGCGGCCGCGTGCTGGATGCGGCGACGCGCCAGCCGGTGCCGCGCTACGACGTCAGCGTCAGCAGCACCGGCCCGCCGGAGTCCTCGCACAGCCTCGCTGCGGAGGATCCGGCCGGCGCGTTCGTGTTCGAAGAAGTGGCGGTCGGCGACGCGGAGGTCGCGATCAGCGCGGAGGGCTACACGGACCGCACGATCGAGGGCCTGTCGCTCGAGGCGGACAGCGAGCCGGCGCCGCTCGAGATCCTGCTGGAGGCGGATGCGCCCATCCGCGGCCGGATCACGGACGCCTCCGGGGCGCCGATCGCCGACGCCTCGGTGAGCGCGGCGACCGAGGTGCCGGCGTCCACCCATGCCAGCTCCGACGACGAGGGCGAGTACGAGGTGCGCGGCCTGCCCGCCGGCGTGACGAAGCTCTCCTTCTCCGCCGACGGATACGTGTCCGAAGAGCGCACCCTCGACAGCCGCGAGTCCGCGCGGCTCGACGTGGCGCTCAAGCGCGGGCTGGCGCTGCGGGGCGAGGTGGTGAAGGCGGGCGTGGGCGTGGCCCAGGCCCACGTGCGCGCGCAGTCGAGCGTGAGGGGCTCGCGCCAGCAGTCGACCCAGACCGACGAGAAGGGACACTTCACCGTCGGGGGCCTGGTGCCCGGACGCTACACGGTGACCGCGAACACGAGCGAGGGAGGCTCGGCCAGGCTGGAGGACGTCGACGCCCAGACCTCGGGGCCCCTGCGCCTGACGCTCGACAAGGCGGCCACCGCCGTCGTGCGCGGCAAGGTGGTGGGCCTCTCCGAGGAGGACGCCGGCCTGGCCATGGTGGTCGCCGCCAACGAGGAGACCGGCGAGTCCGCCCACGACGCCGTCGACTCCTCGATGGCGTTCCGCATCGAGGACTCGCCGGCCGGCCGCGTGAAGGTGCGCGCGTTCACGATGGGCAGCGCGGACGGCGCGCGCGGGAGCCGCACCGTCGAGCTGAACCTGGCGCCAGGCAGCGAGACGGAGACGGTCGTGGAGTTCGCGAGCGACATCGTCGTCAGCGGCACCGTCACCCGCGACGGCGCTGCGGTCCCGTTCGTCAGGGTCTCGTTCAGCGGCGAGGAGCTGAGCGCGTCGGCGCGCGCGGACGGCCGCGGGTTCTACCGGGTGGTGGGCCTCGAGGCCGGCCTCCACCAGGTCAGCGTGTCCGGCGACGACCTCTCGTTCCAGACCGAATACGTCGTCACCGCCTCGGCCGAGCTGGACATCGACGTCACCGGCGGCTCGATCGAGGGACGCGTGGTGCGGGCCGAGGGGGGGACGCCCGTTCCCGACGTCGAGGTCTCGTTCTTCCGCCTGGGCGGGAGCGAGAACAAGCCGATCGGCTCCTCCCGCACGGGCAGCACGGGCGCGTTCGTCGAGCGGTCGCTGCGCGAGGGATCGTATCGGCTGATCACGTCCAAGGCCGGCTACGGGCAGGTGGTGCGGGACGTCGAGGTCGCGCGCGGGGCCGCCGCCGAGGTCCTGATCGAGCTGACGCCGGCCGACGGCGTGGGCGTGACGGTCGTGGACGCGCGGGACTCGCGGCCGCTCGAGGCCATCGTGGTGGTGCGCGACCTCTCGCGCCGCATCGTCGCCAACCGCCACGGGGGCGCGGCCGCGGGCGGCTCGGTGAACATCCCGCTGGCCGACGGCTCGTACCTGCTCTCGACCTCGGCCACGGGTTACGGTACCGTGACGGTTCCCGTCACCGCCCCGGCCCAGGGCCTGCGGATCGGCCTCACGCCGGGCGGGACGCTGGTCATCGAGTCCGAGCGGGACCTGAGGGGCCGGGTCAGGCTGGTCCAGCCGGACGGCGAGGAGTACGTGCGCTGCTGGTGCAACGGCATTGCCGACATCCAGCTCAAGGGCCGCCGCACCAGCGTTGAGAACGTGACGCCAGGCAGCTACACGGTGGAGATCGTCGACTCGCCGGAGGTCACCGCGCCCCGGCCGGTCGTCGTGCGCGAGGGACAGACCTCGACCATCGCCATCGAGTGAAGCCGGGGCGCGGGGGATCCCTCCTGGAAGACGCGTCGGAGATCGCTCGCCTGCTGCAGGCCCACGAGGCGGGCGACGCCACGGCCTTCGATCGGATGGTGCCGCTCGTCTACGACGAGCTGCGCCGCCTGGCCCGCCGCCACCTGCGGCGCCTGCCCGGCGGGCACACCCTGAACACGACCGGCCTCGTGCACGAGGCCTACCTCAAGCTCGCCCGCAGCCCCGGCCTGCGCCTCAACGACCAGGGGCACCTGATGGCGGTCACCGCCTGCGCGATGCGCCAGGTGCTCGTGGGGCGTGCGCGCGCGCGCCTGCGCGTGAAGCGCGGCTCGGGCGAGGCGAACGTGGAGCTGGACGAGAGCCGCGTGCCCACCGAAGGCGGCGACGCGGAGGCGCTGCTCGACCTCGACCGCGCCCTGGCCCGGCTGCGCGAGCACGACGCGCGCCTCGCCTCCATCTTCGAGTGCCGCTATTTCGGAGGCCTCTCGGAGGAGGAGACGGCCGAGGCGCTGGGGCTCTCCCTCCGGACCGCGCAGCGCGGGTGGATGCGCGCCCGCGCCTGGCTGCGCGCCGACCTCGAGGGCGGGCCCGGGGCGGACACGCTTGGCTGAGCATCCCGACTTCGCGCGGCTGGACGCGCTGCTGGACGAGGCGCTCGACCGCCCGCCCGCCGAGCGCGCGCAGTGGATCGCGTCGGCCTGCGGCTCCGACGTGGCGCTGCGCACGCGCCTGCTGCGCCTGGTCGCCCTGGCGGAGGGCGGCGACGAGGTCCTTCCTCCCAACGGCGGCCTCCGTGGCGAGGTCTGGAACGACCTGGTTCGCGAGCTGGACGAGGAAGCCGAGACCGAGATCCGCTCGGGCCAGCGCCTGGGCCGCTACGAGGTGCGCGGCCTGCTGGGCGTGGGCGCGATGGGGCGCGTGTACCGCGGCTTCGACCCGGCGCTGGGCCGCGAGGTCGCGATCAAGTGCCTGCGCCAGACGTGGGACCAGGACGGCGCCGAGGACCGGCGGCGCTTCGAGCGGGAAGCGCGCCTGCTGGCCACGCTCAACCACCCCAACATCGCGTCCATCTTCGGGTGGGAGATCATCGACGGCTCGCCCTGCCTGGTCCTCGAGCTGATCGAGGGACAGACGCTGGCGGACAGGCTGCGCCGCGGGCCGCTGCGCGTCCCCGAGGCGATCGCGATCGCCCTCGAGGTCGCGGCCGCGCTCGAGGAAGCGCACGCCAAGGGCGTCGTGCACCGGGACCTCAAGCCGGCCAACGTCGCGCGCGACTCCGCAGGGCGCGTGAAGGTGCTCGACTTCGGCATCGCCAAGGCCATGGCGCCCGACGAGGAGCCCCTCCGCGACCCGTCCCACGCCACCACGGGGACGGGGATGGTGCTCGGCACCGCCCCCTACATGAGCCCGGAGCAGGTGCGCGGCGAGCCGGTCGACACGCGCACGGACGTCTGGGCCTTCGGCACGCTGCTGTACGAGATGCTGAGCGGCCGGCGCGCCTTCGAGGGGCGGGGCGCGGCCGAGATCATGGCCTCCGTGCTGCGCGACGACGTGGACCTGTCCCGGCTGCCGGCCGAGACGCCGGGCAGCGTGCGGCGCCTGCTGCGGCGCTGCCTGCGCCGCGACGTGCGCGATCGGCTGCAGGACATCGGCGATGCGCGGCTCGAGCTGCAGGAGGCCGACGAGCCCGACCCGCCGCGGTCGATGGTCTCCTGGCGCCACTCGGTCGTGCCCTGGATGCTGGCGGCCCTGCTGGGCGCCGCGCTCGCGTTCCTGTGGACGCGCCCGGCGGTCGCGCCGGGCGCGCCGTCGGTGGTGCGGCTGGCGCTCGAGCTGCCCGGAGGCCTCGAGCTGGCCGCCGACTACCCCGCCCCCTTCGACGTCTCTCCCGACGGCACGCGCCTGGTCGTCCTGGCCCTGCGTGACGGCGTGCAGCGGCTCTACGTGCGCCGGGTGGACGGCACGGCCGCCGATGCGCTGGCCGGGACCGAGGGCGCGTGGCAGCCGTCCTTCTCGACGGACGGGAGCGCGGTCGCCTTCTTCGCCGACCGCAAGCTCAAGCGCGCGACGCTCGACGGCGGGCCGGTGGTCGCCCTGGCCGAGGCCAGCGCCAACGTGCGCGGCGTCAGCTTCGCGGCCGACGGCTCGCTGGTGTTCGCGCCGTCGCCGACCACCGGGCTGGTGCGCGTGGACGCGACCGGCGGGAAGCGGACGACGATCACGAAGCCGGACCTCATGAAGGGCGAGTACACCCACCGTTGGCCGCAAGTGCTGCCGGGCGGCCGGTGGGTGATCTTCACGGTCGGCGTGGACTCCGCATCCTTCGACGAGGCACACCTGGACGCCGTCGCCCTCGACACCGGCGAGCGCCGCCGCCTGCTCTCGGAGGCGGCGCACGGACGCTACGCCGGAGGGCGCCTGTTCTTCGTGCGCGCGGGGCGCATGTTCGCGACCGCCTTCGACCCGCTCACGCTCGCTGTCCACGGCACCCCCGAGATGGTGCTCGAAGGAGTGCACTACGACCCGCGCAACGGCGGCGCGCACTTCGCCGTCTCCCAGAGCGGCACCCTCCTCTACGTCCCCGCGGCGCCGCGCTCACCCGAGAGCTATCTCGCCTGGGTCGACGCCGGCGGCCGCCTGACCCGCATCGGCGACACGGCCCGCGTCTTCCGCGAGCCGCGCCTCAGCCCCGACGGCCGGCGCGTGGCCGCCCGCATCGGCACCGACGCGGCCTCGGACCTCTGGATGGTCGACACCACGGCGGCCACGCTCACGCGGCTCTCCTTCGGCCTCTCGCCGCGACGGCCGGCTTGGATGCCCGACGGCCGGACGCTCACCGTCGCCGCGGAGGACGGCGGCCGCTGGCGGCTGCTCAACCTGCCGCTGGGCGGCGCCACCACGCCGGTGGTGGTGTACCAGAGCGACAACCGCCTCTATCCCAACGCATGGACCCCCGACGCGCGCGGCCTCGTGTTCCAGGAGCAGCGTCCCGGGACCGGCTGGGACGTGCGCCTGCTGGAGATCGGGCCCGACGGGCGCGCCACCGGCGCCGTGCGCGACCTGGCCAGCTCGCCCTTCAACGAGACCTACGCGATGGTCTCGCCCGACGGCCGCTACTTCGCCTACGAATGCGACGAGCTGGACCAGATCTTCGGCATCTACATCGCCCCGCTCGCCGATCCGGCCGCGCGCGTGCGCGGCGTCGTCGCCAACGCGCGCTGGCCGCACTGGGGCCGCGACGGTGAGCTGTACTGCTGGTACCCGACGGGCGCCCGTCCCGGCCGGAGCCGGAACACGGAGGGGCCGCACCGGGTCCCCCGGCTGCCGGACGTTCCCGGGTGGTCGCCCGCGACGAGCGTGCCGCTGTGGGCGCCGCCCGTGGACGCCCTTTCCCTCGTCCGCCGCCTGTCGGTCGCCGCCTACTCGCCCTTCGACGTCGACCCCCCCCGCGGCGCGGCCGCGCCGCGCTTCCTGGTCCTGGAGACGGACGCTCGCGGGGCGCGTCCGCCGATCGGCAACCCGGTGGTGGTGCTCAACTGGCCGCGCGAGCTCGACGCGTACGGCCTGGCCCGGCCGCACTGACGGCGTAGAATCGGACGTCACCCGCGTGGACGACCTCGACCGCCTGCTGGAAACGATCGCCGACCTGAACGAGCGGGTCGACGTCGACATCTCGGCCTTCCCCGAGATCGCGGCCCACCCGCAGATCCCGATGGCGCGGACGCTGGTGCGGGAGGCGCTCGACCTGGTCGTGCGGGCGCGCCGGCAGCCGGAGCGTCCCCTGCTGCGCGAGCGCGCGGAGGGAGCGGTGCGCATCGCGCGCGAGGCGGTGGACGCCGCCCGTCCCCTGCTGGCGTGGGCACGCCTGCGCGCGCGCCTGCCGCGGTGACCGGCTCGCTGGAGATCCAGCACGACGTGCCGCTGGCGCCGTTGTGCACCCTCGGCGTGGGCGGCGCCGCCCGCCGCTACGTCCTCGCGCGCGATCCGTCGCAGGCCGCCGCGGCGGCCGCGTGGGCGCGGAGCGAGACGCTGCCGCTCTTCGTCCTGGGCGGCGGGAGCAACCTCGTCGTCTCGGACGAGGGCCATCCGGGGCTCGTCCTCCACGTCGACCTGCGCGGCGTCGAGGCGGTCGAGGCGGACGGAGCCGTCCTCGTCACCGCCGGCGCCGGCGAGCCGTGGGATCCGTTCGTCGCGCGCTGCGTCGAACGGGGCTGGGCGGGCCTCGAGTGCCTGTCCGGCATCCCGGGGTGCGTGGGTGCCACGCCCATCCAGAACGTCGGAGCGTACGGCCAGGACGTCTCGGAGACGCTCGAGCGCGTCCACGCTCTGGACCTCGCGAGCGGCACGCCGGTCTCCTTCGCCGGGCCCGAGTGCGACTTCGCCTATCGCGACAGCCGCTTCAAGCGGGAGGACCAGGGCCGCTTCCTCATCACGGGCGTGTCCTTCCGCCTGCGGCCCGGCGGCGCGCCCGCGGTCCGCTATCCCGAGCTCGAGCGCGCGCTCGTGGGCGCGGCCGGGCCCACGCTCGCGGACGTGAGGGCCACCGTGATCGCCTTGCGTCGCCGCAAGTCGATGGTGATCGACCCGGACGACCCGAACCGGCGGAGCGTGGGCTCGTTCTTCATGAACCCGGTCGTTGACGCGGCGGAGGCGGAATCCGTGCGCGCGCGCGTGGACGCGGCGGACGCGTCCTCGATGCCCGCCTTCGCCGCGGGAGACGGGCGCGTGAAGCTCTCGGCGGCCTGGCTGATCGAGCGCTCCGGGCTCGCGCGCGGGCACGGCGAGGGACCGGTGGGGCTGTCGACCCGCCACACGCTCGCGATCGTCAACCGCGGCGGCGCCACCGCGCGGCAGGTGGTCGCGTTCGCCCGCTCCGTCCGCGACCGCGTGCGCGACCGGCTGGGCGTGGTGCTCCGCCCCGAGCCGGTGTTCGTGAACCTGGACTTCGGGGGCTAGAACCGCCCGGCCGCCCGCTCCTTCGCGGGCAGGATCTCCAGGCACGTCGTCCACCAGCCGGTGCGAACGGTCTCCACGAACTCCGCCGGTAGTCCTTCCGCGGTCATCTCGCGCGCCAGCCGCTCGTGGTCGTAGGGGACCGGGACGTGTTCGGCGCGCAGCACGCCGCCGTGGTCCTCCACGATCGCGCACCACACGTGCGTCCGGCCGTCGTTGGCCGGACGCCCCAGCGCCCCCACGTTCAGCACGCCCCGCCCGGGCTCCGGGAACCGCATCCAGTGCAGGCCGGTGTGGGTGCACACGACGACGTCCGTGGCGAACTCGGCGAGCGTCCTGCGGATGAACGCGTCCGGCGTCGTCGTGCGCCAGAGGAACTCGTTGATGCGGCGCGGCGAGCCGTGGCAGAGCAGCAGCCGCGATCCGCCGACGCGCAGGCGCACGTGGCCCGGCAGCGTGCCCATCCAGGCCTTGTGCTCGGCCGACGTGTTCTCTCGCGTGTAGTCGTACGAGATCTGCGCGAAGTGGTTGTCGCGCGGGTCCGTGTACCCGCAGTGGCAGTCGCCGGCGCCCGCGGCCAGCGACTCCTCGTAGTTGCCCTGGATGCAGGCGACCCCCCCGTCGCGAAGGCGCTCCACCGTGCGGTCGGGATGCGGGCCGAACGCGCCGAAGTCCCCCAGCGCGTACACGGCGTCCACCTCCCGGGCCCGCGCCACCGCGAGCGCAGCGTCGAGCGCCAGGTAGTTCGAGTAGATCCCGCCCAGCAGCGCGACGCGCCGCAGCGTGCCGTGATCCTCTTCCCGCGGCCGCGCGGGCGTCAGGTCCGGCACGTGAGGCCCTCCACGTGGCACGTGTGGCAGGACGGGTAGCGCAGCTCGAACGGGCGCAGGCTGCCCGAGAGCGTGTCGGCCATGCGCGCGGCCGGGGCGTCCAGCAGGATCGGGCACACGAAGACGCCGCGGGACGTGACCGTCCGCGAGGACGAGCACTGCAGCACGTCCGCCTCGGCCGCCGTCAACGAGACGCCGCGCAGCGTCTCGGCCGGGCCGTACGCGCGCGAGCGCTGCGCCTCGACGCCCAGGCGCAGCAGCGGCATGACCTTGAGCCGCGGCCGCGCGAGCCCGATGCTCGTCAGGAAGGAGAGGAGCCGCGTACGGCCCGCGACGCTCCCCGCCCCGGCGCAGGCCTCCGTCACGGTCACGACCGGGTTGAGGCCCGCCCGGGCCAGGTTGCCGATGCCCCACAGGATCCGCTCGAACGTTCCCTCGCCGCGGATCGCGTCGCTCGTGGCCGCGTCCCAGCCGTCGATCGAGACGCGGAGGTCCAGGCTGTAGGGCGACGCGTCCGAGAGCTCGCGCAGGCGGGCGCACCACTCGGGCTTGAGCAGCACGCCGTTGGTCAGTATCGACAGCGGCCCCCTGGCCAGCGCGTCCGCGGCCAGCTCGAAGATCTCGCGGTTCAGGAACGGATCGCCGCCCGTGAAGTAGTACTCGCGGACGCCCAGCGCCTCGGCTTCCTGCAGCACGCGCGCGACGGCGGCCCGGTCCATCATCCCGTGCGCGTGGTTGTCGGGCGAGCAGGAGATGAAGCAGTGCGTGCAGCGCAGGTTGCACAGCGTGCCCGCCACCTGGAGCCACAGCGTGTCCAGCGCGACCAGGGGCGCGCTGGGGAACGCGCTCACGCCACGCTCGCCAGGCGGTCCACGATGCGCTCGATCTGCGCGAGCCCGGTCCGCAGCAGGAACGTCGGCAGGCGGCCGTAGCTCTTCGAGCCGACCAGCGCGAAGCGCGGCTCGCCCGACTCGAGGTCCCGGTCCGACAGCTGCGGCACGGCCAGGCAGTCGGTGACGCTCGCCAGCGCGCGCGTCAGGCGCAGGGCGCCCTCGCTCGCCGGCGAGATCTCGAGCGCCAGCTCCGAGAGGAACGACAGGTCGGGCCGGTAGCCGGTGAGCCCGACCACCGCGTCGAAGGCGCCGCCGCGCCCGTTGGCGAGCCGCACCTCGATGCGCCCGTTGGGAGCCGCCAGGCTCTCGACCCCCGTCCGCCGCTCGACGGTGAGGAACGGCGGCGGGTCGGCCGCCAGGTCGTTCGCGCGCGCGGTCACGCGCTGCCGCTCGGCCAGCGGGTCGTCCGCGATCTCGACGCAGGGCCGCCGGTGGCCCGAGCGCGTCGCCCACGTGATCCGCGGCGCCGGGCGCAGCCCCTCGAGCATCGCGAGCGCGTTGGCCGCCGAGTGGCCGTGGCCGACCAGGAGCAGGTCGCGGCCCGCCAGGTCCGGTATCGCGGTCTCGACCGTCCCCAGGTGACGCAGCAGCCGCGCGCCCACCGCGGCCTCGCCGCGCGCGGGCAGGCCGCCCACACCCACGTGCGCCGGGCGGCCGTACACGCCGCTCGCGTCGAGCACGCACTCCGCCTCCAGCGTCTCCTCGCCGCCGGGCCCCTCGACCAGCAGGCGGAAGGGCCTCTCGGCCCGCAGCGGGTGGCCGGGCAGGTCGCGGCGCGTGAGGCGCGCGCGGCCGATCGCGGTCACGCGGCGTCCCGTGCGCACGCGGCCCCGGAGCGCCGGCGAGGCGGCGAGCGGCTCGAGCACCTGCTCCGCCATCTCGACCCCGGTGAGCATCGCGTCCTCGGCGGGTGCGCCGTCTCCCAGCGCCCGCACGGCGCGGGCCGACAGGTTCATCCCGAACGGGCTGAAGAAGCGCGTGCCTCCCCAGCGGCGCAGGCTCTCGCCGACGCGGTCCTGCTCGAGCACCATGACGTCGAACCCGCGCTCCCCCGCGAGCAGCGCGGCCTCCAGGCCCATGGGCCCGGCGCCCACGACGACGAGACGCCTGCTCATCCCTTGCGGTCCATGGTGTTGCAGGCCTGCACCCAGTGCGCGATCACGCCGCCGCCGCGGATGACGGCCGCGACGTTCACCGCCTCCGACATCTCCTCCGGCGAGATCCCCGCGTCCGTGCACGCCGACGCGTACGAGTCGATGCAGTACGGCTCCTGGATCGCGTAGGCCACCGCCAGCGCGATCAGCTTCTTCGTCCGCTCGTCGAGCGCACCCGTCTCCATCGACGTCTGGTACCACTTCATGAACAGGTCGAAGAGCCGGGGGTTGGTCTTGGCCATCTCGCCGAAGCGCGCGAGGTCCTCCGACACGTAGTAGCTGGGCATGTCGCCTCCCCTGGTCCGCGAGCCGCTCACGGCCTGTGCTTCCATTCAACCACAGGCGCCGCGGCGCGGGCGGCTACCCGGCCCGGCCGACCTTGCCCGCCTCGAACATGCGGCGGTCCACCGTGCCCAGGCGCTCCTCCTGGGCCGGCGTCAGCAGGCGGTAGTGGCGCACGCCCACCAGGTGCTGCGCGATGTACCAGAGGTCCTCTTCGGCCGTCATCCACCCGCGGGAGTCGAAGCGCGCGACGTCCACCGGCCCCGAGTACCGTCGCAGCGTCTTCTCCCGCCGCAGGTTGAAGTAGGACTCGAAGTAGGAGAGCACCAGCTCGCGCAGCGTGCGATGGATGGGCTCGCGGTAGCGCAGGCCGGAGTAGTTGGAGCGGGCCAGGGCACCCCAGCCGCCGTCCTCGCGGAACACCGCGAGCACGTGGTCGTCGTCGTTCACGGCCTCGAGGTCGAGGATGAGCGCGGGATGGCCCTGCAGCCGCAGCGCGGCGGCGGCGAACAGCGCGCCGTCCATGCACTGGACCTTTCCCTCGCGCAGCACGCGGCGGGGCGAGCGGCAGCCGGCGCCGGCCACGTCGTAGTCGAGGTCGTCCAGGAAGCGCTGGAGGCGCCAGGGCGGGGTCAGCCGCCGCAGCGTCCGCGCTTCGCCCGGCGTGAGGCCGAAGAGGTCCCGCATCAGCCGCGCGCGGCCTCCGCCGCGCCGGCGACGCGCTCCGGCGGACGGCGCAGCCGCCACAGCCCCAGCAGCAGCAGGGCCACCGCTCCCGCGAAGGCCCACAGCTTCGCTTCGGGGCGCGCGGCGGCCAGGAGCCAGGCGAGACACCCGCACGAGGCCTGCAGCGCGACCAGCCCGCCGACGACCGAGGGGGCGTCGAGTCCCCGCGCCAGCAGCAGGTGATGGACGTGCTCGCGGTCGGCGAGGAACAGCGAGCGCCGTGCCCGAACGCGCCGGCCGATCGCGAGGGCGGCGTCGGCCAGGGGCAGCGCCAGCACCAGCACCGGGACCGCGATCTCGGCCGCGCCCGCGCGGTTGGTCGCGCCCTCGAGCGCCAGCGCCGCCAGCGCGAACCCGATGGACAGCGATCCGCTGTCGCCCAGGAAGAGGGACGCCGGCCCGCGGTTCCAGGGCAGGAAGCCCAGCAGCGCGCCCGCGAGCGCGGCCGCCACCGGCGCCCAGGACGCGCCGCTGCCCAGCCCCACCAGGGCCAGCACGCAGGCGCTGACGCACCCGCTCCCGGCCGCGAGGCCGTCCATGCCGTCGATCATGTTGAAGGCGTTGCTGAGGCCGACGAGCCAGAGGATCGTGAGCGGCCAGGCCAACGGGCCCAGGTCGATCGTCCCAACCCACGGCAGCGCGACCGCGCGCAGCGTGCCCGCCTGCGCGCACAGGCCGAAGGCCGCGATCGCCTGCACCGCCACCTTCGCCACGGGCGACACCCCGCGCAGGTCGTCGGCCAGTCCGACCAGCAGCACGGCGCCCATGGCGGCGACGAGCGCGCCACCATGCCACCCCCCGCCCCACGCGGGGTGGGCCGCGGCGACGAGCCCCGCCCCCAACGCCAGGAAGACCGCCACGCCGCCGATGCGGGGCACCGCGGCCGCGTGCCGCTTGAGATGGCCGTCGGGCACGTCGAGCCAGCCCCTGCGCCTGGCCTGCCCCCGAACCCACGGCGTCACCGCGAACGCTACGAGCTGGGCGTCGACCGCCGGGGCCGCGGCCGCGATCCCCGGGCGCGCGGCGGGTCCCCGTCCCGCCGCCAGGAGACCCATCTCCTGCGAAGCGACGCGGGCCTCCTTCGCGACCGCGGCCACGCGATCGCGTCGCGCGCGCGCCAGCGCGTCCACGACCGGCGGGCTGCGGACGCCGATGCGCGCGAGGGCGCGCACCGCGTGCGCGCGGACGTACTCGTGGGGATCGGACGCGGCCGCGACCAGCGCCGGCACCGCCTCCGCGGCGGCCGGGCCGATGCGGCCGAGCGTGCGCGCGGCCTTCCAGCGCCGCTCGCCGTCCGCGCCACGCAGCCCCTCGACGAGAGCGGGCACCGCGGCGGCCGCGGCCGGGCCCATCTTCGCGAGGGCGGAGCTGGCTCCGCCCCGGCCGTAGCCCTCCTCGCGCGCGAGCGCCTGCGTCAGCGCGGGCACGGCCTCCGCGGCCGCCTCGCCCAGGTCGCCCAGGCTCCAGGCGGCGAAGCCGCGCAGGTACGGGTCGTCGCTGCCGAGCGCGGCCACCAGCGGCCGCACCGCGGCGGGTGCCTCCAGCTTCTGGCTCGAGAGGGCACGGGCGGCCTCCCAGCGCACGCCCTGCCGCGTGTCCGAGAGACGCGCGTACAGGGCCGGCGCCGCCGGACGCGCGGAGTCGCCCAGTGCGCCCAGCGCGCGCGCTCCCGCGCGGCGGACCGGCTCACGCGGATCCTCGAGCAGCCGCGTCAGCGCGGGCACGGCCGCGCCCGGCTCGTCGCCCAGCCGCGCGAGCGCCCACGCGCCCGCGACCCGCGCGTCCGCATCCTCGCGCTCGACCAGGCGGACCAGCTCGGCGCGCGCGTCCGCGGCGTGCCCATGGCCGGCCAGCCACTCCGCGACCCCCGGACAGGCCGCGCCGCAGGCCGCGGCCAGCTGCTCCCGCGCCCCCGGCCCCAGGGCGAGCAGGCCGCTGCCGCGCAGCGCGCGCGCCACCAGCCGCGAGCCGTCCACGCTGAGGTGGTCGTAGTCCACGAAGGCCGCTTCCCCCGCGGGCGCGAGCGCGGGCAGCAGGTCGAGGCACCGGATGCCTTCCGTCTCGCAGAAGGACGCGATGCGCTGCTGCGCACGCGGCGGAGGGGCGGACGCGGCCACCTGGAAGCGGAAGGGGAACACCACCACCGCGAACGTCGCGCCGTCGCGCCTCACCTCGTCGCGCAGCGCCCGCACCTCGCCGAAGAACCGCTCGAAGCCGGCGCGCACCCGCTCCGGCTCGGGCGACTCGAACAGCTCCTCGACGCTGCCGATCTCGCGCCCGGGCGCGTTCACCACGCGGCGGACCAGCGCCGAACGATCGTGCAGCGCGGCCAGGGCGCCGGGCGGACGGGAGAGGTTGTTCTGCAGCTCGGGGATGTCGTTGAGGCAGACGGCGAGGACGACCTGGTCCGGCCGGTAGCGGCGGGCGATGCGCTCGTACGCGATCCGCTCCTGGCGCGTGGACCAGCCCCACAGCGCGACGTTGAACACCTCGACCGCGTGCCCGTCCGCCGTGAGCTCGGTGTCGAGCAGGCGCGGGTACGCGTGGATGGCCGCGATCTGGTCCCCGAGCGTGACGCTGTCGCCCAGGAACACCAGGCGGCGGACGCCCTCCGGCTTCTCCGGCGCGTGCGTGCGGTCGCGCAGGCCGTCCGCGTTGAACTCCTCCCAGGGCGGCCAGCCGTTCGCGTCCGAGCGCATGGTGTAGAACTCGCCGTCCCACTTGCGCTGCCAGTCCCAGATGTAGTCGGCCACCTGCGGCCGCGGCTTCTCGAGCCGCCGGCACACGCCTTCGATCGCGCCCAGCAGCCCCGCGAACACGGCGAGGCTCAGGACGATGTTGCCGGCCAGCGACTGGCGGGGGGCCTCGGGCGCGTTCATGTGCGCGCCGATGATACGCGGAGGCCGGCGCGATCGTCTCCGTCAGGGCCGTCCGGGGTCTTCCGCCGCGGGGCGTTCGGCCGCGACCCGCGCGGCGATGCGCTCCCAGTGCGTGCCCTGCCAGAACAGCCGGTCGCACCGCTCGCAGACGAAGTAGTCCTCCTTCCAGCGGGCCGTCCGCGGTGGGATGCGCTCGGCCACACTCGCCTTCGCGACCAGCCGGAGCGCGCCGCCGCAGGCCATGCAGCGCGGCGTCCGGGGAGCCAGGCTCAGGTCGCGCAGGACGAGGCCCATCTGGCGCGGCGGCGGCAGGCTCGAAGGCACCCAGAGCAGCGCCAGGCGCTCCTTCCGCTCGAAGGGCTCGACGTCGGTCGTGAGCCCGATCCCGTCCGCGCGAGCGAGCGCGATCGCGTCCTCGGTGCTCCCGACGCTCGCCTCGAACCCCGCCGCGCGCAACCAGCGGGCGAGCCCGCCCAGGCTCAAGTCGCACGCGAAGCGGTCGCGTCCGTCCGTCGGCGCGACCCAGCACGCGCCGGTCTTCTCGAGCCGGCGCTGCACGCGCCAGCGCGTGAACTCGTACACGCGGGCGCGAGCCTCCTCGAGGCCGACCGTCGCCGCCAGCGCGCGCGAGCGCGCCATCAGCAGATCGACGCCGAACTCGAGCCGGCGCGGGCGCACCTTCTCCAGCACCGCCCGGAAGCGGTGGCGCCAGCCGCGCTCGAGCCGCGAGGTCATCTCCAGGGATCTTCGCCCACGTGAGCGGGCTCACGAACCCCGCGTCTTCCTAAACGCCGGCGGGCCGGGCCTGTCTCATGCAGGGAGGGGCGAAGGACGCCCCAGGGAGGCACACGATGAAGACGCTGATGACGGTCCTGGGGCTGGCGGCGGTGGTGGGCGTGGGGAGCGCGGAGGCGGGCGTGAACCCGCGCGAGGCCCGTCAGCGCGCGCGCATCGCCCACGGCGTGCGCTCGGGCGAGCTGACGCCGCGCGAGGCGACGCGACTGCGCGCGGAGCAGGCGAGCATCCGCCGCGAGGAGGCCCGGTATCGCCGCAACGACGGCCGCCTCGATCCGTGGGAGCGCGCCGAGCTGGCACGCGAGCTGAACCAGGCGGACCGGCACATCTCCGGCCAGGCGCACGACGCGCAGGACCGGTAGGCCTTTCGGGCGCGCGGGAGGGGCCGCGTAGAATCGCCGGATGCTCCGGCGGGTGTTCTGCGCGCTCCCCCTCCTCGCGGCCGCGGCCTGTGGCGGGCGGCCCGACAACGGCAAGGGCCCGCTCCTCCAGCGCCCGACGATCTCCGGCGCCCCCGCGCGCACGGGAGCGATATCGACCGGAGGCGAGACCCGGCCGGCGCTGCTCGAGTCCGCGGTCTATCGCGTGCGCCTTCCCGAGCGCTCGCTGCTCACCTTCGGGATCGGCGTGGCCTGGGCCGGCCAGGGCGAGGCGCCCGGCTGGTACCGCCTGACCGTGCGCGCCGGCGGGCGAACGCTCGACGAGCGCACGCTGAACCCGCGGGCCGCGCGCGGCTGGCGCGAGGTGAGCCTGTGGCTGCCCCAGGTCTCCGGCGAGACGCAGCTCGAGTTCGACCTGCGCCTCACCGACCGCGACGGCCGGCCCGAGACGCCGCCCCCCGGCCTGCTGCTCGGGATCGCGGACCCCGTCCTCCACGACATCGAGGACTACGGGCGCGCCAAGGGCGTCGTGCTCGTTTCGATCGACACGCTGCGGCGCGACCACGTCGGCACGTACGGCTACGGCAAGCCGACCACCCCCGCGCTCGACGCGCTCGCCTCGCGGGCGATCGTGGCGGAGGACGCCGTGTCGGTGTCGTCGTGGACGCTGCCCGCGCACTTGTCGATGCTCACGTCGGTCGACCCCGGCGCGCACGGCGGGGTGGACATGAAGCACGGCTCGAACAAGCGCTTCCCCACCCTGGCCACCCTGTTCAAGCGGGCCGGCTACGCCACCCAGGCCATCACCAGTCATCTCTATGTGTCGTCGCTCTACGGCCTGGACGAGGGCTTCGACTACCTCGACTTCCACCAGGACCGCCGGGCCAGCGACGTGGCCGACCGCGCGATCGGGCTGCTCGACCGCCTGGGCGACAAGCCCTTCTTCCTGTTCCTGCACTTCTACGACCCGCACTGGCACTACGCGCCGCCGCCCGAGACGCTCGGCCTCTTCGAGTCGTCCTACACCGGCAAGGTGACGGGCCTGTGGGGCGAGTTCAGCAAGCTCGACCGCAACGCGCTCAAGCCGGCGGACCTCGCGCACATCCTGGCCCTCTACGACGGCGAGATCCGCTACACCGACGACCACCTGAAGCGCATCCTCACGCACATGACCGAGCGCGGGCTCGACCGCGGCACGCTGGTGCTGGTCACGTCGGACCACGGAGAGGAGTTCCTCGAGCACGGCTCGTGGGAGCACCAGAAGACGCTCTACGAGGAGGTCGTCCGCATCCCGCTGCTGCTCGCGGGCCCGAACGTGACGGCGCGGCGCGAGCCGCGCCAGGCGAGCCTGCTCGACGTGGCGCCGACGCTGCTCTCGTGGGCCGGCCTGCCGGTGCCCGAGCACATGCTGGGCCGCAGCCTGCTCACGCCCCTGCCCGAGCGCGAGGCGTACGGCGAGACGGACCACACGAACGACGGCACGCGCAAGGTGTTCCTGCGCTCCGGGCAGGGCCGCGGGAAGACGATCCTGTCCCTGCGCCGCGAGGACGCCGCGCCCGCGCGCGAGGAGTGGTTCGACCTCGCCACCGATCCCGGCGAGACGGAGAGCCGTCCGCCGCGAGCCGAGGCGGCGGAGGCCATGCGCCGTCGCGCGATCGAGCGCTGGAAGCGGGCCCGCGGCCTCGGCGCCGGCGCGCCCGAGGTCCAGCTGAGCGAGGAGCAGCGCGAGCGGCTGCGCACGCTGGGCTACGTCGTGCCCTGACTCCTGCCCTCCCGCGTTGCGGTAGGATCGCAGCGAAGCGAGGTGCTCCCGTGCGTCACGCCCTGGCCGTTGTCGTGTCCCTGTCTCTCGCGACCGTCGCGTCCGCCGAGGTGAAGGAGCCGCGCAGCGGCGTGTCCTTCGCCGAGAAGGACGGGGCCTCGTCCCTCCTCGGGATCGGAGTGCGCACGCGGACGATGCTGAAGGTCAAGGTGTACGCGATCGGCCTGTACGTCGACGACGCCGCGCTCGCGGGCCCGTTGGCGGCGCACAAGGGCAAGACGACCTCGCCCGAGTTCTATCGCGACCTCGTCTGGGGGGACTTCCCGAAGCACGTCGTCCTGAAGTTCACCCGCGACGTCTCGACGTCGCAGATCCAGGGCGCGTTCCGCGAGGTGCTGCCCGGCGCGAACAAGGCGCGGGTCGACGCGTTCGTCTCGTACTTCGGGGACACCAAGGTGGGCCAGGAGTACGTGATCCGCTGGGCTCCCGGCGGCACGCTCGAGACCACCGTGGTCGGCGCGGCCAAGCCGCCCATCGCGGACAAGGACTTCGCGGCCGCGGTGTTCGGGATCTGGCTGGGCGAGAAGCCGATCCAGGACGACATCAAGAAGGACCTGGTGTCGCGCGCGGCCGCGCTCATCAAGTAGTGCGCGCCCTCC
>JAICEW010000117.1 GCA_025923995.1 Vicinamibacteria bacterium
GAGCGCACGCGCGAAGGCAACGACCTCTGGCTGGAGTTCCAGGAATCGAAGGTCATCGACCTGGAGAAGTTCGAGAACTCCAAGGCCGCGCTCATCTACGGGCAGATGACGGAGCCGCCCGGCGCCCGCCTGCGCGTCGCGCTCTCCGGGCTCACGGTGGCCGAGTACTTCCGGGACGACGAAGGCAAGGACGTCCTGCTCTTCATCGACAACATCTTCCGCTTCACCCAGGCGGGCTCGGAGGTGTCGGCGCTGCTCGGCCGCATGCCCTCCGCCGTCGGCTACCAGCCCACGCTGCAGACGGAGATGGGCGAGCTGCAGGAGCGCATCACCTCGACCAAGAAGGGCTCCATCACCTCGGTGCAGGCCATCTACGTGCCGGCCGACGACTACACGGACCCGGCGCCCGCCACGACGTTCGCCCACCTCGACGCCACCACCAACCTCTCGCGCCAGATCGCGCAGCTGGGCATCTATCCCGCCGTGGACCCGCTGGCCAGCTCCTCGCGCATCCTGGACCCGCGCGTGATCGGCCAGGAGCACTACGACGTGGCGCGCGCGGTGAAGCAGATCCTGCAGCGCTACAAGGACCTGCAGGACATCATCGCCATCCTCGGGATCGACGAGCTCTCGGAGGAGGACAAGCTGACGGTGGCCCGGGCCCGCAAGGTACGCAACTTCATGTCGCAGCCCTTCCACGTGGCCGAGCAGTTCACGGGCATCCCGGGCAAGTACGTGCCGCTGGCCGACAACATCCGCAGCTTCAAGGCCATCGTGAGCGGCGAGCTGGACCACGTCCCGGAGCAGGCGTTCTTCCTGGTGGGCGCCATCGAGGACGTGTTCGAGGCCGCCAAGAAGCTGCAGCAGTAGCGCGCGATGGCCCTGCCCACGAAGCTGACGCTGGAGGTGGTGACGCCGGAGGGGCTCCTCCTGCGCGACGAGGTCGACGAGGTCACCGCCCCCGGCGCCGACGGCTACTTCGGAGTGCTCCCGGGGCACACGCCCTTCTTCTCGCTGCTCGGGCTGGGCGAGATCAGCTACCGGCAGGGCACGGTCGTCCACCGCATCACCTGCTTCTGGGGCTTCTGCGAGGTGCTCCCGGACCGAGTCAACGTGCTGGCCGAGGTGGGCGAGCGGGCCGAGGACATCGACGTGGCGCGCGCCGAGCGGGCCAAGGCGAACGCGGCCGACCGCATGAAGACCATCCGCGAGGAGGCCGGGTTCGCGGAGGCCCACACCGCGTACGTCCGCGCCGTGACCCGGCTGGCGGTCGCGCGCCCGCGCTCCTGACGGCGCGGGCCCCGCGAGGGGGATGATGGCGGAGCCGGTGCCCGCGCGCGTGGAGGTGGCGCTCCCTCTGGAGACGCTGCTCCGCCTGTCGCAGGACGGCCCCGGCGGTGCGGGGCGCCTGGCCCGGCTGGCCGTGCGCGGCGACTGGCGGACGCGGGCCCTGGCGCTCTCGGCGCTGGGGCGCATCATCCGCGACGACCCGACGGCCTGGAGAGCTTCGCCCTTCCGGCACCGGCTGGCCCGCCACGTGCCCCTCCTGCGCGGGCGCATGCCCAGCACCGGACCGCGGGGCGCGTTCGCGCGCGGGCCCATCGTCAACCTGCTCGGGGACCGCGCCTGGATCGTGCGCGCGGCCGCGGTGCTGGCGGCGGGCGAGTGTCGCGACGCCTCGCTGGCGCCGGCCCTGCGCCCACGGCTGGAGGACGCGAACCGGGCGGTGCGCATCGCGGCTGCGTCCGCGCTCGCGGCCAGCGGCGCCCCGCCCGACGTGGCGCGCCTGCTGGAGGGGGCCGATCCGGCGCCCGACCGCCTGGGCGACACCGAGGACAGCCGCGAGTGGCTGGAGCGGCTGGTGGTCGCGCACTCCGACGTCGTTCGGTGCTGGCGGACCCTGGCCGGCGCCGAGCCACCGGCGGACGACTCGCCCGCGGCCTGGGCGCGCCTCCTGGCGGGCGAGCCGCGCGCGACCGTGCGCGACAGCCGCGAGGCCGAGCAGCTCCGCTATGCGCAGGAGAAGGAGAACCACTACAACTTCACCAAGCCCTTCACGCCGGGCCACCGCGACAACAACGTCCGCCTGCTCCACTCCTTCCTGGTGGTGGCGGAGCACCTGCGCGTGCCTCAGGGCGGGCGCATCCTCGACCTGGGCGGGGGCGCCGCCTGGGTGAGCGAGCTGCTGGCCAAGCTGGGCTACCGGCCGTTCACCCTCGACCTGGCGTTGCCCCTGCTGCGCGTGGGCCGGGACCGCTTCCGGCGCGAGCACCTGCAGGCGCGCTTCAGCTGCGCCGACATGACGGCGCTGCCCTTTCCCGACGGCAGCTTCGACGCCGTGGTCGTGATCGACGCGCTGCACCACGTGCCGGACGTGCCGGCGGTCTTCCGCGAGGCCTTCCGCGTGCTGGTGCCGGGCGGGCAGTTCCTGCTGGCCGAGCCGGGCGAAGGCCACGCGGAGAGCGAGAAGTCGCGCGCGGAGCTCGCGGACCACGGCGTGTGCGAGCGGGAGATCCACCTGCGCGAGGCGGTCGAGTACGGGCGCGCGGCCGGGTTCACGCGCACGCGCCTGGTGCCGCACTACGTGCCGCAGATCGCGATCGACCCCGCCCAGCTGCCGCGCATGGCCCAGGACCCCTCCGAGCGCTGGCAGGTCCTGCAGGAGGAGCGGCCCGCCTCCTTCGACGAGTACCTGCTGCAGTCCATCTACAGCCACCCGGTGCTGGTCTTCGCGAAGGGCGAGCGCGCGCTCGACTCCCGCCTGCCGCGGACGCTCAAGGCGCGCATCGCGCCGGCGCTCGCGCGTGAGGGCGCGCGCGTGCGCGGCACGGTCACGGTCAGCAACGAGGGCGACACGCTCTGGCTGCGCGGCGGCGACGAGGCCGGGCGGGTGCGCCTGGGCGTCCAGCTGATGACGCCGGACCACCGTCTCCTGAGGCTCGACTTCGCGCGGGCCGTGCTGCCCGCGGACGTCCCCGCCGGAGGGAAGCTCGACGTGCCGGTGGACCTGGCGCTCCCGGACGGGGAGACGGCGTACCTGCTGAAGCTGGACATGGTGGACGAACACGTCTGCTGGTTCGAGGACGTGGGCTCGCGCCCGGTCTATGCGGCCGTCTAGCCGCGGGGAGCACGCGTGATCGCCCAGGTGCGCACGCTGGTGCGCTACCGGCCGCTCATCGTCAGCCTCGTCGGCCGCGAGCTCAAGGCCCGCTACCGCGGGAGCGTGCTGGGCTTCTTCTGGAGCTTCATCAACCCGCTCCTGCTGCTCGTGACCTACGGCATCGTGTTCACCTACATGCTGCGCGCGGTCCGCACGCCGGACATGGAGCCGTACCTGCTCTTCTTCGCCTGCGGCATCCTGCCCTGGACCTGGTTCCAGTCCTCGCTGGCCGAGAGCTCGGGCGTCCTGATCGCGGGAGGAAACCTCATCAAGAAGGTGCTGTTCCCGGCCGAGGTGCTGCCGGTGGTCACGGTGCTGACCAACCTCGTGCAGATGCTGCTGGCGCTGCCGGTGCTGGCGGCGTTCCTCCTGTACCACGACCGTCTCCACCCGACGACGCTGCCGCTGGTGCTGGTGCCGATGCTGGTGCAGCTGGTGCTGGTGCTGGGCCTGGCGCTCATCGTGTCCGCGCTCACCGTGCACTTCCGCGACATCCAGAGCATCCTCGGCCACCTGCTGCACATCTGGTTCTTCGCGACGCCCGTGCTCTACTCGTACGAGGGCATCACCTCGCGGACCATGCGGCAGCTGCTTCGCTTCAACCCGATGACGCACGTCGTCGTGGCCTACCAGGAGACGCTGTTCCAGGGGACCTTCCGGCACTGGCGGGGCCTGGCCGCTTCGGCCGTGGTCGCGCTGGTGGTGTTCGCCCTGGGCGCCTGGCTCTTCGACCGGCTGCGCGACACGCTGGCGGAGGAAGTGTGAGCGTCCTCGCCGTCGAGGCCCGCGACGTGGCGAAGGTCTATCGCCGCTTCCTCCACAAGAACCAGTTCCGAACGCTCAAGAGCGCGCTGGTGTCGGGGAGCCTGCTGGCGGACCTGTCGCCCGGCGAGACGTTCACGGCGCTGGAGGGGGTCTCGTTCGAGGTCCCCGCCGGCAGCACGTTCGGCGTCATCGGCGAGAACGGCTCCGGCAAGTCGACGCTGCTCAAGCTCATGGCCGGGATCACCCGGCCAACGCGCGGGACGCTCACGGTGCGCGGCCGCATCTCGGCGCTCATCGAGCTGGGGGCGGGCTTCCATCCCGAGATCTCCGGCCGCGAGAACGTCGCCATCAACGGCATCATGCTCGGACTCACCCGCCGTCAGGTGGAGGAGCGCTTCGACGAGATCGTCGCCTTCGCCGAGCTGGAGCGGTTCATCGACGCCCCGGTCAAGACCTACTCCTCGGGCATGTACGCGCGCCTGGGCTTCGCGGTCGCCATCCACGTGGACCCGGAGGTGCTGCTGATCGACGAGGTGCTGGCGGTCGGCGACGAGGCGTTCACGCGCAAGTGCCTCGACAAGATCGGGGAGTTCCGCCGGCGCGGCAAGACCATCGTCCTGGTGACCCACAGCCTCGGCCTGGTCGAGAAGATGTGCGACGACGTCCTGTGGCTGCGGCAGGGCAGGAAGGCCGACCAGGGCGACCCCAAGCGCGTGGTGGACGCGTACCTCACCTACGTCGCGGGTGGCGAGGAGGCGCTGCTGGCGCTGGACCACGGCAAGGCGCCGGAGGGCGCGCCCGAGGAGGTCCCGTCGGCCCCGGGCGAGGAGACGACGCAGGGCTATCGCGAAGGCCGCTGGGGTGGCCGGGAGGTGGAGATCACGCAGGTGCGCCTGCTCGACGACCGCGACCGCCCGCGCCACGTGTACACGCCGGGCGAGCGGCTCACCATCGCGCTCGACGTGCGCGCCGCGCAGCCGGTCGAGGACTTCGTGTTCGGCATCGGGCTGTTCACCGCGGACGGCGTGAGCGTCTACGGCACCAACACGCACCTGGAGGAGTTCGAGGCCGGCCGCCTGGACGGCCCGGCCGAGGTGCGGCTCGCCCTCGACGACCTGCGCCTGGTGGAGGGCACCTACCTGCTCGATGTGGCGGCCCACCGGCGGGACGGCACGCCGTACGACTACCACCGCGGGCTCTACTCCTTCCGCGTGAAGAGCCGCATCAAGGACGTCGGCGTGTACCGCCCCGCCCACCGCTGGAGCTTCGCGGGCGGCATCCGGCTGAGCGAGCCGCGGCCGCGCCCCGAGATCGACCTGCACGACGACGAGTAGCGCCCGGCCGCGGTATCCTGGGAGCGAGGCGCCCGTCGTGCGCCGCTCCCGCATGTTCCTTTCCCTGGACGAGACCGTGAGGCTCCGTGACCGCTGGCGTGACGAGGGCCGGCGTGTGTGCTTCACCAACGGCTGCTTCGACCTCCTCCACCCGGGCCACCTCCGCCTGCTGGAGGCGGCGCGGGCGGAAGGCGACGCGCTGATCGTGGCCATCAACTCGGACGCCTCCGTGCGCGCGCTCAAGGGGCCCACGCGTCCGGTCATCCCGGAGGCGGAGCGGGCGGAGGTCCTGTCGGGTCTGGATGCCGTGGACGCGGTGCTCGTGTACGACGAACCGACACCCCTTCGCGTGATCGAGGCGGTGCTCCCGGACGTGCTGGTGAAGGGCGCGGACTGGGCGCTCGACCGCATCGTGGGCCGGGAGGAGGTGGAGGCCGCCGGAGGCCGCGTGGTGCGCGTCCCCCTGGTCGAGGGCCGCTCGACGACAGGCATCCTGGAGCGGATCCGCAAGCCGTGACCCGCTGGACCGACCGCGTCGCCGCCGCGGCGACGCTCGCGGCCGCGCGGGAGCGTCTCCGCGCCACCGGGCGCCTGGACCTGGGCGGGCCCGGGGGGACGGCGCGCCTGCTGCTTCCGCTGTTGCTCGCGGAGGGGCCGCTGCTGGCCGTGGTCCCCAGCGACCGCGAGGTCGAGCGCGCCACCGACGACCTGCGCAGCCTGGCGGCGGAGGCCGGTCTCGCCGGTGACGTCCTGCCCTTCCCCTCGCCCGGCCCGCTTCCCTATCGCGGCCTGCCGCGCCATCCCGACGCGGCGCTCAAGCGCGCGACCGCGCTGCACTCGGCCCACCGCGGCCGCCTGCGCGCGGTGGTGGCCTCGCCCGCCGGGCTGCTGCGGCCGATGCTGCAGCGCGAGCTGTTCGAGACGCGCGTCTTCACGCTGGCCGCGGGCGAGGAGCTGATCCCGGAGATGCTGCTGGAAGCGCTCGACGAGGGCGGCTACCGGCGCGAGGACCCGGTGACGTCGGCCGGCCAGATGGCGCGCCGCGGCGGCGTGCTCGACCTCTTCCCGCCCGAGCGCGAGACGCCGGTGCGCGTCGAGTTCTTCGGGGACACGATCGAGAGCCTGCGTGCGTTCGATCCCGACACGCAGCGCACGGTGGGCCTGCTCCAGCAGGTCGAGGTCACGCCCCTGTCGGACGTGTTCGCGCCCCGCTCGGTGCTGGCCCGGCTGCGCGAGCGCCTGCCCGCCCGCTTCGGCGAGCCGGCTTCTCGCGCGCTGCGGGAGAAGATCGAGCGCGGCCTGCTGGCCGGGGACGAGGCGGCCGACCTGCTGGGCCTGGCGCCGGAGGCGCTGGTCCCCGCCTGGGAGCACCTGTCCGGCTTCACGCTCGCGGTCCTGGACCCCGATGCCGTGATCCAGGCGGTCCTGGACGTGCACGACCGCGCCCGCGAGGAGCGCGCGCGGCGCGACGACGCGCTGGTGCTGGAGCCGGGCGAGCTGCTCCTGCCCGAGGACGCCCTGCTGGGCCGGCTGGAGGCGGCGCCCCTCGTCCGCGTGCGCGACGTGGACACGGAGGGGCAGGGCCTGCACGTCGCCACGCGCCCCGTCCGCAAGTACGCGGGCGACCTGCGTGCCCTGCTGGCCGACCTGCGCTCCTCGACCGGCCACAGCGTGCTCCTGATGGGCAGCCCCGGCCGCGCCGACCGCCTGCGCGACGTGCTGCGCGAGGACGGGATGGTGGTGGACGCTGGTATCGAGATCGCTCCCTCGATCGAGATCCGGGTGGGCGCGCTCTCCGCGGGCTTCGAGCTGCCGGAGGTCCCCCTTCGCGTGCTGGCCGACGGGGACGTGTTCCCGGAGGAGGTCCACCTCCATCCGCGCGGGCGCCGCCGCGGCGCGCGCAGCTTCCTCTCGGACTTCAGGGACCTCAAGGTGGGCGACCTCGTGGTGCACGAGGACCACGGCATCGGCCGCTTCGTGGGCCTGGAGACGCTCGAGATCGCGGGTCTCGCGCGCGAGTTCATGGTCCTGGGCTACCAGGGCGGAGACAAGCTCAAGGTGCCGGTCGAGGCCTTCGACCGGGTGCAGAAGTACGCGAGCGCCGAGGGGGCGCGCCCGCTCGTCGACCGGCTGGGCAGCGGCAACTGGGACAAGGTCAAGAAGCGCGTCAAGAAGGCCATGCGCGACATGGCCGCCGAGCTGCTGAAGCTCTACGCCGAGCGCAAGGCTCGGCCCGGCCACGCCTTCCATGGCGAGAGCCCCTGGCAGCACGAGTTCGAGGAGGCGTTCGCCTACGAGGAGACGCCCGACCAGGCCGCGGCCATCGCCGACGTCGCGGCCGACATGGCGGCCGACTCGCCCATGGACCGCCTGGTGTGCGGCGACGTGGGCTACGGCAAGACCGAGGTGGCCATGCGCGCGGCCATGCGCGCGGTGCTGGACGAGAAGCAGGTGGCGGTGCTGGCGCCCACCACCGTCCTCGCCTTCCAGCACTGGAAGACGTTCCGCACCCGCTTCGCGCCCTTCCCCGTGCGGGTGGAGATGATCTCCCGCTTCCGCTCGCCGAAGGAGATCAAGCAGGTCCTGGCCGCGACCGCGGCCGGACAGGTGGACATCCTCATCGGGACGCACCGCCTGCTCAGCAAGGACGTGGTGTTCCGCGACCTGGGGCTGCTGGTGATCGACGAGGAGCAGCGCTTCGGCGTCGAGGCCAAGGAGAAGCTCAAGCGCCTGCGCACGACGGTGGACGCGCTCACGCTGTCGGCCACGCCCATCCCGCGCACGCTGCAGATGGGTCTGGCCGGCGTCAGGGACATGTCGGTCATCGAGACACCGCCCCGGGACCGCCTGGCCATCCAGACCTCGATCGTGAAGTTCTCGACCGAGGTGATCGCCTCCGCGGTGCGGCAGGAGCTGGCGCGGGACGGCCAGGTCTACGTGGTGCACAACCGCGTCGAGTCCATCTACTCGCTGGCTGGCCTGGTGCAGAAGCTGGTGCCGGAGGCGCGGGTGGTGGTGGGACACGGGCAGCTGCCGGAGGCCGAGCTCGAGAAGAGCATGCTGGCCTTCGTGGAGGGGCGGGCGGACGTGCTGGTGGCCACCACCATCATCGAGAACGGCCTCGACATCCCGCGGGCCAACACGCTGATCGTGAACCGGGCGGATCGCATGGGCCTGGCCCAGCTCTACCAGCTGCGCGGCCGCGTGGGGCGCGCCGACCGCCAGGCCTTCGCCTACCTCCTGGTCCCGCCCGACACCGTGCTCTCCGAGATCGCGCGCAAGCGGCTGGCGGCCATCCGCGAGTTCTCCGAGCTGGGCGCGGGGTTCCGCATCGCGGCCCTCGACCTGGAGCTGCGGGGGGCCGGCAACCTCCTGGGCGGGCAGCAGAGCGGGCACATCGAGGCGGTGGGGCTGGACCTGTACCTGAAGCTGCTCGAGCAGGCGGTGCTGGAGCTGAAGGCGGCCCCGGGGGCACCACCGGCCGCCGAGCGGCCGCGGGCGACGCTCAACCTCAAGGTGGACCTGCGCGTGCCCGAGTCCTACGTGCCCGAAGTCCACCAGCGGATGGCGCTGTACAAGCGGGTCAGCGAGGCGGCGGACGCCGCCGCCGTGGACCGGCTGCGGGAGGAGGTGCGCGACCGCTACGGAGTGCCGAACGAAGACGTGCTCCGGCTCTTCGCGTTCGCCTCCCTGCGCCTGCGCGCGGAGGCCCTGGGGCTGACCCAGATCGACCTGGCCGGCGGCGCCCTGCACCTGCGCTTCGGGGAGTCGGGCGCCCTCCCTCCGGAGGCCCTGGTGGCCCGCGTCCAGGCGGTGCCGGGGGCCAGCCTGTCGCCCCAGGGGGTCCTGCGGGTTCCCTTCCCGGCCGGGGACGACGCACTCGAGGCCCTCCCCGAGCTCCTGGCCCTGCTGGAGGAGGACGCGCGCGGGGCGGCCTCGCCCGCCCTATAATCGGCCTTTGGCCGCTGCCCAATGCTCCGCTCCTGCTTTCCAGCGCTCCTGCTGCTGCTCGCCGCCTGCCAGGCAAAGACCGCGTCCGACCCGGTCATCCTGCGTCTCAACGAGCAGGAGGTCCGGCGCAGCGACTTCGAGGCCTACCTGCGGGACATGGAGAAGCAGCTGGGAGCCGCGGTCGCGCCGGACGTGCGGGCGGCGCTGCTGATCGCCTTCCTGGAGCGGCGCCTGCTCGTCCTCGAGGCCCGCAGCCGCGGGCTGCTCCAGGGTCAGGCGTCCGCCGAGCAGGAGCAGGCGGCGGTCCAGGAGTTGCTGAAGCTGGAGACGGGGGCGAAGGTCCAGGTGGACGAGCGCGAGGTCGAGGAGTACTTCGCCGCGCACCGTGCGGAGCTGGGCGTGCCGGAGACGCTCGTGCTGCGCCAGATCCTCGTGCAGACGTCGAACGAGGCGCGCGACGTCCGGCGGCGTCTGCTCAAGGACCCGAAGAGCTTCGAGACGCTGGCCCAGACCCTCTCGAAGGGCCCGGAGGCGCCGAACGGCGGGCTCATGGGCGAGTTCGCGCGCGGACAGCTGCCGCCGGAGCTGGAGACGGCCGCCTTCGCGCTCGAAGTCGGCCAGACCGGAGACGTCGTGGAGAGCAGCCTGGGCTTCCACGTGCTGCGCGTCGAGTCGCGCGCGGCGGCGCGCGAGCCGGACCTGGACCAGTCGCGGCCGCGCATCCGCAGCGTGCTGGCCGCGCAGAAGCAGGAACGTTCGGAACGCGAATTCATCGCGGGCCTCATGACCCGCGCCAAGGTGAACCATGAAGCCGCTCAAGCCCCTCCTGCTGAGTCTTAGCCTGGCCTCGACGCTCGGAGCCCTGGCCCGCGCGGACCTCGTCGAGCGCGTGATCGTGCGCGTCAACGGGGACATCGTGACCCAGTCCGAGTTCGAGGCCCGCCAGGTGGCGGCCGTGCAGCAGGCCCGGGTGGGCGCCGGCGAGGTGGAGCGCTACCTGCGCGAGAACAACGCCCGCATCCTCCAGGAGGCGATCGACGAGCTGCTGCTGGTGCAGCGCGCGGGCGAGCTGGGCTACAAGGTGCCGGCCGCGTACCTGAACGAGGTCATCGAGGGCATCAAGAAGGAGAACAACATCGGCAGCGACGACGAGCTGCGCGACCAGCTGCGCCGCGAGGGCATGTCGATCGACGACCTGAAGCGGAACATCGAGCGCTCGGTGCTGCGCCGGCAGGTCCTCCAGCGCGAGCTGGAGTCCAAGATGACCGTGCCCGAGCCCGAGGCGCGGGCCGACTACGATGCGCACCTCTCGGACTACACGCGCGAGCCCAGCGTGACGCTGCAGGAGATCTTCGTGAAGGGCGAGGGGCCCGAGACGAAGCAGAAGGCGCTGTCGCTGGCCACGCGGGCGCGCGGCGGCGAGGACTTCGGCGCGCTTGCGCGCGAGGCCTCGGAGGGCGCCACCGCGTCGAACGGCGGAGACCTGGGCACCCTGGCCCGGGGCGACCTCGCGCCCGAGCTGCAGAAGGTCGCGTTCGCCCTCTCGCCCGGCGACGTCTCCGATCCGATCGCACAGGGCGGCGGGTACCGCCTGCTCAAGGTGGTCGAGAAGAAGGACGGCTCCGTCGTCCCCTTCGCGGAGGCCAAGGACGAGATCTCCCGGCGGCTGTCGCAGAAGCGCATGACGTCCGCCTACGACGAGTACGTGGCCGGCCTGCGCAAGACGGCCCTCATCGACCTCAAGGTCCGAGAGGTGGGGGTGTCGGTGGAGGTGCCGGTGACCCCCGGGCTGGAGGCCCCCAGCGTGGGCCAGCTGCCGCCCACCGGACCCGAGGCGGCGCCGGCCGCCGGCTCGGCTCCCGGGGCCGCAGCGCCCGCCCCGGAGGACGACCAGGAGTTCACGACGTCGCCGCAGGCGCGGCCGGAGCGAGTGGCGCCCCCCGCGCTGCCCGGGCAGCCGACGCCTGCCCCCACCCCCACGCCCAACCCGCCGGCGTCCTGACGTCGGCCGCGCCAAGGGGCCGTGCTAGCATCGCGCCACCTCCGATGGGCACTTCGCGCGGGGCGGAGAACGGCTTCTTCGAGCGGGTCTACGAGCTGGTGCGGGCCATTCCGCGCGGCCGCGTCGCCACCTACGGCCAGGTCGCGCGCCTGCTGGGCCTGACGCGCGGCGCGCGTGCCGTGGGCTGGGCGCTGCGCGGGCTCCCCCGGCGGGAGGAGCGCTCCGTGCCCTGGCACCGCGTGGTGGGCGCGGGCGGCCGCGTCTCGCCCCGGGCCGGCCCGGGGCCGCTGCTGCAGCGTCGTCGCCTGGTGAAGGAGGGCGTGCGGTTCGTTCGCGGCCGCGTGGACATGGGCCGCCATGGAGCCTTCTCGTGACGCTGGCCGTGCCTCTCAAGGGCCGGCTGTCCGAGGTCCCGCTGCCGGCGCTGCTGCGCGCGGCCGTACGCGCGCGCATGACGGGCGTGCTGCGCGTGGTCCGGGACGCCGCGGTGACGAAGACGCTCTACCTCTCCGAGGGGCGCCTCATCTTCGCCACCTCCTCGGACCCCGACGACCGGCTGGGCGAGATGCTCCTGCGCAAGGGGGTCATCACCTACCGCGCGCTCGAGGATTCGGTGCGGGCGCTCAAGGCCGGCAAGCGCCAGGGGACCATCCTGGTCGAGAACGGCGCCATCCGCTCGCGCGACCTGATCGAGGGCGTGACCGAGCAGGTGCAGGAGATCGTCTACGGTCTGTTTCCGTGGGACGACGGCGAGTACGAGATGCAGGAGGGCGACCTGCCCAGCCGAGAGGTCATCGTCCTGCGCATGTCCACCGGCGACCTCCTGCGCGAGGGCATCCGGCGCGTCCAGCGCTGGAGCCGCATCCGCGCCGGGGCGGGCGACCTCCAGCAGCAGTACGCCCTCGCCCCCGATTCCGCGGCGGTGATGGGCGGCCTGAGCCTGAGCCCCGAGGAGGTCACGCTGGTCGCGACCCTCGACGGCGCCACGCCTCTCGAGGACATCTGCCGGTCGGCGCGCGCGCCGGACTTCGCGGTGTGCCGCATCGTGTGGGGCCTGTGGGCGGCAGGCGTGCTGGACCGCGTGCCGCAGGACGTGCCCGAGCGCCCCGCGGCGCACGAGAAGACCGAGCCCAACGCCGGCATGGCGGGCGCCTCGGTCGGACGCGAGATCGACCGCTTCAACCAGCTGCACCGGATGCTGTTCGAGCTGGTCACGTACGAGCTGCGCGAAGGGGCGACCAGCTTCTTCGAGCGCGCGTTCAACGCGGTCATGGACGAGCACGAGGCGCTGTTCGACGGCGTGGCGGTCGACGCCTCGGGCGAGCTGGACCCGATCGGCCTGCGCCGCAACATCGTGACCGGCGAGCTGGCCCGCTACCTGTCGGGCCTCGACCGTCTGCTGGAGATCGAGGGCGAGATCGCGCGCGAGACGATGGGCGAGCGCAAGGCCGCCATCATCCAGGACGGCCTGCTGGCGCTCAAGCAGCAGCAGCTGGAGTCGGACGTCAGATCAGGCTGACCCGGGGCAGCCCCAGGCGCTCGCGCGCGCGCTGGAGCGTGAAGCGGTCCTGGGCGTCGCGCAGCGCGGCGTCGTCCACGCGGCCGCGGTGCCGCTCGATGGCCCGCGCCGCCTCGGCGTGCAGTTCGCGCAGCTCCGAGGGCGGCAGCGCCTGCACGGCCGCGCGCGCCACCTCGTCGTCGATCTCGCGCAGCTTCGCGCGCACGTAGCTCCAGTTGGGCCGCGAGGCCACCGCCAGCAGGTCCTCGATCTCCTGGATGCGGCGCAGGGGCGGGCCGAAGCTGGCCGAGGCCGGCGGCGCGAACGCGTTCATGCGCTCGCGCAGCGCGGCCAGGACCTCTTCCAGCTCCGGCACCGGCACGCTCTCCGCGGGCGGAGCCGGGCGCGGAGGCGGCAGCGGTCCCGCGGCGGCCAGGTCGTCCACGAAGCGGCGGCAGTACGCGAGCGACGAGACGGAGGCCTCCTTCTCGAACGCGCGGTCCATCCCCACCAGCACGGTGGCCAGCGACACGCCGGCCTGGTGCCAGGCGCGCGCCAGCCCGAAGTCGCGCGGCGAGAGCGTGTGGTCGACGCCGCGGCGCGCGCGCAGGTGGCCCTCGATCGCCTCCACGTACGCCTCCAGCCCGAGGCCGGGCTCCTCGGTCAACGCGGCACCACGTCGAACTGCTCCTGGTGGAGCAGCGGATCGCCGTGCACGGTGATCTCGCCGCGCGTGAGTGCGGCCAGGTCGCGCAGCACCGGCGCCTCCTCTCCCGACAGCGCCCGCGCCACCTCCGGGTTCACGCGCAGCAGCAGCGGCTGTCCGGTCACCTCGGCCGCCAGCTTGCGCACCTCGGCGTAGATCTCCGAGCAGACGGTGGCGACGCTCTTGATGGTGCCCGCGCCCGCGCAATACGGACAGGGCTGGCACAGCAGCCGCTCGAGCGAGAGCTTGACCCGCTTGCGGGTCAGGATCACCAGCCCGAACTCGTTCACCGACAGCAGCTTGCTGGGCGAGCGGTCGCGCCGCAGCTCCGCCTCCAGCGCCGCCATCACCTTCTGGCGGCTCTTGCGCTCCTCCATGTCGATGAAGTCGACCACGATGATCCCGCCCAGGTCGCGCAGGCGGATCTGGCGCACGATCTCGCTGACCGCCTCCAGGTTCGTCTTGAGGATGGTGTCCTCGAGCGTCTTCTGGCCGGTGTAGCGGCCGGTGTTGACGTCGATCGCCACCAGCGCCTCGGTCTGGTTGATCACGATGTAGCCGCCCGACTCCAGCCACACCTTGGACCGCAGTGCGCGCTCCAGCTCGCTGGCGACGCCGTGGTCCTCCAGGATGTTCTGCCCCTGCGGGTGCAGCCGCACCCGCGGCGCCATCTCCGGCGCCAGCTCGTTCACCAGGTCGAGCGTGCGGCGGTACTCCTTCTCCTGGTCCAGGCGGATCGAGACCACCTCGTCCGAGAGCAGGTCGCGCAGGAGCCGCTGGACCAGGCTCGGCTCGCGGTGCAGCAGCAGCGGCGGGCGCTCGCGCCCGGCCACGGCGCGCACCTCGTCCCAGGTGCGCTTCAGGTAGCGCGCGTCGCGCTCGAAGTCCTCACGGCTGCGGCCCAGGCCCGCCGTGCGGGCGATGAGCCCGCCGCCGCCGCCCTCCTGCCGGATCTCCTTGAGCATCGACTTGAGGCGCCGGCGCTCGTCGTCCTCGACGATCTTGCGCGAGACGCCCACGTGCTCGACCGTGGGCATGAAGACGAGGTAGCGGCCGGGGATCGAGATGTGCGAGGTGATGCGCGCGCCCTTCTGGCCGATGGGCTCCTTCACCACCTGCACCAGCACGTCCTGGCCTTCCTTGAGCCGCTCCTCGATGGGGCCTTCGGTGCGGGCGTGGCCGTTGCCCCCCTGCTCCTCGGGGGTCAGCAGGTTCTCGCCGATGTCCTCGAAGACGTCGTCGACGTACAGGAACGCGTCGCGCTCGAGGCCCAGCTCGACGAACGCCGACTGCATGCCGGGCAGCACCCGGCTGACGCGGCCCTTATAGATGTTCCCGACGATCCCGCGGTGCGCTTCGCGCTCGATGAAGAGCTCGGAGACCTGGCCGTCCTCGAGGAGCGCGACGCGGGTCTCCTGGGGCGTGGTGCTGACGATCAAATCCTTGGCCATGGAAGGTCCCTTCCATGAGCCTTCCTTCAAGGGGGACTGCCCGGCGCACGTCGCCGGGGGGCGCACCACGGCTGGTGTGGGGGCCCGCGGACCCGTTCGGCTGGAGATCCGGCCCGGAAGCGCGAAGGAGCGGCTCGATGAGTTGCGGCCGGCCGTGCCCCGCGCGCGGGTGCGCGCGGACGGCACCGGTCCGGAAAGGTTTGTCCTGGAAATGGGGGTTCAAGAGAGGTGACCGCGCGGCGGGCACGCCATCAGTTCGCAAAGCGCCGCATGCGGACGTTGAGGATGAGACCGACGGCCAGCAGGGATGAAAGGACCGAGGAACCGCCATAACTCATGAGCGGGAGCGGCAGGCCCTTGACCGGCACCAGGCCCGCCACCATCGCGACATTGTACACGACCTGGAAGGCGAGGGTCGCCGTGATGCCGGCGGCCAGGAACGCGCCCACGCGGTCGCGCGCCACCTGGGCGGCCTCCAGCGCGCGCCACAGCACGAGCAGGTAGAGGCCGAGCACGACCAGCACGCCCAGGAAGCCCATCTCCTCCGCCAGGACCGAGAAGATGAAGTCGGTCTGGCGCGCCGGCAGGTAGCCCAGCTGGGCCTGGCTGCCCTGGCCGTAGCCCTTGCCCCGCAGACCGCCGGAGCCGACCGCGATCTCGGACTGCATCTTCTGGTAGCCCGCTCCCCGGGGATCGAGGCTCGGATCGAGGAAGCTGTAGATGCGCGACTTCTGGTAGTCCTTGAGCGCGAACGCCCAGCCCAGGCCGCCCAGGATCAGCGCCACGGTGGCCACGCCCACGATCGCCTTGGGCCGCAGGCCGGCCAGGAACGCGACCGTGAGGAAGAGCGGGGCCAGCGTCACCGCGGTGCCCAGGTCGGGCTCCGCCGCGATCAGCATGAACATGACGCCCACCGCGGCCCCCGGGAGCAGGATGTCGCGCAGGCCCAGCTCCTCCTTCTTGGACTCCGCGAACACCTTGGCCACGAAGAGGGCGGCCACCAGCTTGGCGAACTCGGACGGCTGCACCTGGAACCCGCCCACCACGAACCAGCGGCGCGTGCCCGCGATGCGCGGCCCGAACAGCAGCACCGCGCCCAGCACGCCCAGCGCGAGCAGGAACAGCAGCGGCGCGCGGTCGGCCAGGCGTCGGTAGTCGATGGAGGCGGCGATCACCAGCCCGACCAGGCCCAGGCCCACCGCGTACACCTGCCGCATGTAGAGGCCCGAGAAGCGGCTGTTGTGGGTGGCGCTGAAGATGGTGGCGATGCCGACCGCGGTCACCAGCAGCGCGCCCAGCACCAGCGCCCAGTCCACGTTGTAGAGCAGCCGGCGGTCCACCGAGATCATGCGCGCCTCAATCGGCCCAGCTGGCGGTCCACCAGCCCGAAGAGCAGCGCGCCCGCGGTGGCGTTGACGCCGGCGCGCACCAGCATCTCCAGCGGCGTGAGCCGGGTGACGCCCACGTCGAACGCGGAGGCGATGGCGCTGAACACCAGGCCGTCGGCCAGCGCGGCCAGGAAGAGGACCAGGGCGCGCGGGCCCGGCTCCGAGAGGTGGAAGCGCGAGCCGGCGGTGCCCACCGCGAAGCCGATCAGCACGCGGGTCAGCCCCGAGAGGCCCATCACGCTCCCGCCGAACTGGATGTCCTGGATCCAGCCACCCAGCGCGCCCACCACCATCCCCTGCGTCTCGCCCCCCGCCAGCCCGTAGTAGACCATGACCAGCAGGAACGCGTCGAAGATGCGCGCGTGGCCGGGCAGCACGCGGGTCAGCGCCGTCTGCAGCAGGAGCGCGGCCAGCAGGGCCAGCGCCACCCCGAACAGCCTCACTTGACCGGGTCCTCGACCGCCTTGTCGGGCGGAGCCGTACGCATCACCAGCACCTCCTCCAGCCGGTCGAAGTCGGCGGCGGCGGCCACGCGGACCTCCTTGAACAGCCCGCTCCCCCGCACCACGGACCGCACGCGCCCGATGACCAGGCCGGGCGGGAACATGCCCTCCAGACCGGACGTGACGACGATATCGCCCTCCACCACGTCGGCCAGCATGGGGACGAACTTCATCACCAGGTCGCCCGCGATCGCGTCCGGCGTGGCGGACTGGCGCGCCACCTGGCCGGACACCACGCCGGTCACGCGGCTGCGCTCGATGCGGGCGCCCACGCCGGACTGCTGGTCCAGCAGCAGCTGCACCTGGGCCGCCGACGGTCCCACGCGGATCACGCGGCCGACCACGCCGTTGGAGCTGATGACGGCCATGTCCTTGGCCACGCCGTCGCGCGAGCCCTTGTCGATCTTCAGGATGCGGAACCACTGCAGCGCGTCGCGCACGATCACCTGCGCCACCAGCGTGTCGTGGGGAAGGATCGCACGCAGCTGCATCAGGTCGCGCAGGCGGGCCGCCTCCTCCGCGTCCCGCTGGCGCTCCATGAGGCGCATCTCCACGTCGCGCAGCCGCTCCTGCAGCTGCGCGTTGTCCTGGCGCACGCGGCGCAGGTCCACGTACGAGAACCACACGGACCGCACGCCGCGCACGCCGGCCGACACGCCCGACTGCAGCGGGGAGAGCACCGCGAACACGGCGCGGTCGAGCAGCGAGCTGCCGCTGGCGTCGTCGACCTGCCGGCTGATGAGGACCAGGTGCACGAGCACCAGGCCCAGCAGGAGCAGGCGGCTCCGCCGCGCGTCCGTGATCCGGGTCAGGACGACGGGGCGGGTCACCTGCGCTCCGTGACGCGGCGTGGCGCGTGCGTCCCAGGCACGGTCAGTCCAGGCTGATCTTCCGCAGCAGGTCGAAGTCGGACAGCATCTTGCCGGTGCCCAGCACCACGGAGGAGAGCGGGTCCTCCGCGACCGAGACCGGAAGCGAGGTCTCCTCGCGCAGCAGCTTGTCGAGGTTCTTGAGCAAGCTGCCGCCCCCGGTGAGCACGATGCCGCGGTCCACGATGTCGGCCGACAGCTCGGGCGGCGTGCGCTCCAGCGCCACGCGCACCGCGTTCACGATGATGCTGATGGGCTCGGCCAGCGCCTCGCGGATCTCGGCGTCGGTGATGGTGAGCGTCTTGGGGATGCCCTCGATCAGGTCGCGCCCCTTGATCTCCATCGTGATCGGCTCGTCCAGCGGGAAGGCGCTGCCGATCTCCAGCTTGATCTGCTCGGCGGTGCGCTCGCCGATCAGCAGGTTGTACTTCTTCTTGATGTACTGGATGATCGCCTCGTCCATCTCGTTCCCGGCCACGCGCACGGACTTGCTGTACACGATGCCGGCCAGGGAGATGACGGCGATGTCGGTGGTGCCGCCCCCGATGTCCACCACCATGTTGCCCGACGGCTCGGTGATCGGCAGCCCGGCGCCGATCGCCGCCATCATCGCCTGCTCGACCAGGAAGACCTCGGTGGCGCCCGCCTTCTGCGCCGAGTCGCGCACGGCGCGCTTCTCGACCTGGGTGATCTCGCCCGGC
>JAICEW010000118.1 GCA_025923995.1 Vicinamibacteria bacterium
GAATGTTGCAGCGATGACGACGATGTCAGAAAGAGGCGCACGAGCCGACGTGGCGGTCATCCGCGATGCCGCCAATGGCGGCAGCCGTGACCCGCAACCAGCGATCGTCCTGCGCCACGTCAATCTCTTCTACGGCGCCAAACAGGCGCTGTTCGACATCTCGATGGACATCGCCAGCAGGCAGGTGACGGCGTTCATCGGCCCGTCGGGATGCGGAAAATCGACGCTGCTCCGCTGCATCAACCGCATGAACGACCTGATCGACGACGTGAAGGTGTGGGGGACGCTGCGGGTCAAGAGCCTGGACATCAACGCCCCGACCACGGACGTGATCGAGGTGCGGCGGCGGATCGGCATGGTCTTCCAGAAGTCGAACCCGTTCCCCAAGTCGATCTTCGAGAACGTGGTCTACGGCCTGCGCATCGCCGGCATCAACGACAAGGCGGTGCTGGAGGAGGCCTGCGAGCGGAGCCTCAAGGGCGCGGCGCTGTGGGACGAGGTGAAGGACCGGCTGGACGAGAGCGGCCTGGGCCTCTCGGGCGGCCAGATGCAGCGGCTGTGCATCGCGCGCGCGATCGCGGTGGAGCCGGAGATCATCCTCATGGACGAGCCCTGCTCGGCGCTCGACCCCATCGCCACGCTGAAGGTGGAGGAGCTGATCTACAGCCTGAAGGAGAAGTTCACGATCGTGATCGTGACCCACAACCTCCAGCAGGCCGCCCGCGTGTCCGACCGCACGGCCTTCTTCTGGCTGGGCCGGCTGGTGGAGTACGGGCCCACGCCCGACATGTTCACCAAGCCGAAGGACAAGCTGACAGAGGACTACATCACGGGCAGGTTTGGTTAGACCGGAGCGGCTCATGGAAAGACATCACTTCGAGGAGGAGCTGCAGGCGCTCAAGCGCCGGCTGCTCAACATGGGCGCGCTGGTGGAGGAGCGCGTCCACCAGGCCATCCAGGCGCTCATCGAGCGTCGGCCGGAGGCGACCGACAAGATCATCGGGGGCGACAAGGACGTCAACGACCTGCAGATCGAGATCGACGACCGCTGCCTGAAGCTGCTGGCGCTGCAGCAGCCGATGGCGACCGACCTGCGGCTCATCACCGCGGCCATGAAGATCAACTCCGACCTGGAGCGCATCGGCGACCAGGCGGTGAACATCGCGGAGAACGCCGCGCGCATCGTGGTCCACCCGCCGCTCAAGCCGCTGCTCGACCTGCCCCGCATGGCCGAGATCGCGGAGCGCATGACGCGGGACAGCCTCGACGCGTTCGTGCGGAGGGACCCGGACCTGGCCCGCGACATCCTGGCCCGCGACGACGAGGTGGACCAGCTGAAGGACCAGGTCTTCCGTGTGCTGTTGACGTACATGATGGCGGACCCGGCCACCATCGAGCGTGCGCTGGGCCTGATCCTGGTGAGCCGGAACCTGGAGCGGATCGCCGACCACGCGACCAACATCGCGGAGGACGTGATCTTCCTGGTGGAAGCGAAGGACGTCCGGCACCACCACGAGGAGCCGAGATGAAGCGTGTGCTGCTGATCGAGGACGACCACGACATCGCGGAGGCGATCACCTATCAGCTGGACAAGGCCGGCCTGGCCGTGAAGGTCGCGCGCACTGGCGAGGAGGGCCTGGAGGCCGCGCGCAAGGGCGTCGACCTGGTCCTGCTGGACTTGAACCTGCCCGGGATGGACGGGCTCGAGGTCTGCCGCATGATCCGCCGGCAGACGGGCACCGCCCACGTGCCCGTCATCATCGTGTCGGCGCGCGCGGACGAGGTGGACCGCGTGCTGGGCCTCGAGATGGGCGCCGACGACTACGTGGTGAAGCCATTCAGCCTGAAGGAGCTGGCCGCCCGCTGCCGCGTGGCGCTGCGCCGCACGGAGACGAACGGGGAGGGCCCGCAGGGTTACCGGGACGAGAACTTCGAGGTGGAGTTCGACTCCTTCATCGTGCGCTACCGCGGCCAGGAGATCCGGCTCACGCACAAGGAGTTCGAGCTGTTCCGCTACATGGTCGAGCGGGCCGGCCGCGTGCTGACGCGCGAGCGCCTGATGGAGCGCGTCTGGGGGTTCGAGACCGACGTCGAGTCGCGCAGCATCGACGCCCACATCCGCCGGCTGCGCCTCAAGCTGGGGCCGGCGCGGCACCACGTGGAGACGATCGTCGGGCTGGGGTATCGGTTCGTCTCCCAGCCCGGCGCGCCCGTGCACTGAGGCCCGATTGACGGGGGGGCTGCCGCACCGTAGCGTTGCGGCACCATGCCCAAGCCCACCGTGACCGCGGGTGGGGCCCTGCTGCGCCTCCTGTGGCAGACCCCGCTCTACGCGATCCCCTTCGCGATCTTCTTCGGGACCATCTTCGGCGCGTCCCGGCGCGCGTACCTCGAGAGCTACCTCCTGGCGCTGGTGTTCACCGGGACCATCATGCTCGCGCTGTGGCTGGTGCGCGCGCTGCTGGTCCCCGTGCTGGAGCGGAAGGTGGTGGGCTGGCGCGGCTCCTTCCTGAACGAGGGGCTGCTCTACATGGTGACCAGCCTGCTGGCGGCGTTCGCGGCCGCGTTCGTGGTGGACCGCACGATCCTGCCTGGCTTCATGGGCGGGCCGCAGCGGGTCGCCGTCTTCGGGATGTACGCGATCCTGTTCGCGGTCCTGATGACCGCCGTCGGCATGGTGGTGCAGTACCACAAGAGCTCGATCGAGGTGGCGCGCCGCGAGAAGGAGCTCGAGCTGGCGCGGAAGATCCAGCACTCGTTCCTGCCCGAGAGCTTCCCGGACCGTCCGCGCTTCGAGGTGCACGCGATCAACGTGCCGTCACGCGGCGTCTCGGGCGACTTCTACGACGTGGTGCCGTCCGGCAGCGGCCTGCTGCTAGCGGTCGCGGACGTGGAGGGAAAGAGCATCCCGGCGGCGCTGCTCACGGCCATGCTGCAGGCCTCGCTGCGCACGCAGACGGCGTGGGTCACCTCCGCGGCCGACATCGTGTCGAACATCAACGGCCTCTGCTGCCGGCGCGAAGGCGTCCAGCAGTTCGCGACCTTCTTCCTGATGCGCATCGACGAGGACGGCCAGCTCGTCTACTCCAACGCCGGCCACAACCCGCCCATCCTGATGCGCGCGGGCGGCGAGCGCACGCTCCTGGAGAAGGGAGGCATCATGTTCGGCGTGATGGAGCAGGCGCCGTTCGACGAGGACACGCTGGCGCTGTCCAGGGGCGACCGCGTCGTCGTCTACACCGACGGCATCACCGAGCGCGCGAACCCCGCGGGCGAGGAGTTCGGGCCCGACCGCCTGGCGTCGCTGGCGGCCGCGCTGCCGGCCGGCCTGTCCGCCCGCGAGGTCACCGAGCGCATCCTGCGGGCGCTCGACGAGTTCTCGCAGGGCGTCGAGCCCAACGACGACCAGACGCTCATGGTCCTGCAGATGAGGGGGTAAGTCCGCGGCGTCGGTGGTATCGTCTAGCCCACTCGAACACGCCTGACCGGTGAGCGTCGCCCCCGCCACGCGGGTGGCAGGGGTCACCTCCCCCGGCCCTTGGAGGTGCACGATGAAGCGGAGCGCAGCGGTCGCCGCGCTGGTCCTCGCGGCTCTTCCCGGACTCGCGGCCGACCAGCCGAAGGACAAGAAGGACAAGGACAAGAAGGCGGCCGCGCCGACCGCGGTCGATCCGCTCGCGGAAGCGGATGCGAAGGTCGCCGCGGGCGACCTGGACGGCGCGGCGGAGGCGCTCACCCGCGCGGCCGCCGCGCCGGGCGCGACGGGCGAGCCCTCGCTGCGCCTGGGACGCGTGCGCGAGCAGCAGTCGCAGTACGACGTCGCCATCGACGCCTACAAGGCTGCGGCGGACAAGCTGGCCGGGCCCGCCAAGGGCGAGGCGCTGGGCCGCATGGCGGTGCTGCAGCAGCTGCGCGGGATGGCGGAGGCGTCCGCGACCGCGCAGGCCGCGGTCGCCGCCGATGCCGAGGGCGTGTGGCCGTCGATCGCGCTGGCGCGGCTGCGCGCGCAGGAGGGCAAGGGGGACGAGGCCAAGGCGCTCGCGCAAAAGGCCGCCGCCGCCGGGGGTGGTGCGGCGCAGTCGGCGCTGGGCGCGGCGGAGGAGGCACGCGCCGACCTCGCCGCCGCGGAGGCCGCCTACCGCCAGGCGCTCGAGTCGCCCGACCAGAAGATCCTGGCCACCATCGGCCTCGCGCGCGTGCTGCGCAAGACCGGCCGCGCGGCCGAGGCGGAGCCGATGCTGAGGCAGGTGCTGGCGGACGCGCCGGGCGCGGTCGACGCCTACAAGGAGTCCGCGCGCGTGAAGCTCGCGCTCCGCCGCGGCCGCGAGGCCATGGAGGACGCGGCGACCGCGGCGGTGCTGGCCGAGGGCGACCCGGACGCGCAGAAGCTCGTGCAGGAAGCGACCGTGGCCAAGGCGCTCGAGCAGGCCGCGCAGGGCAACGTCGACGTCGCCATCCAGGACCTCACGAAGCTGCGCGACGAGAAGCCCGACTCGGCGGTGGTGCGCGTCGGCCTCGCGCGCGCGCTGGTGGTCAAGCGCCAGGCCGATGCGGCGCTGGCGGAGCTCACGAAGGCGGTCGAGCTCGACCCCTCGTCCGCGGAGGCGCAGGCGCAGCTCGGCCTCGTGCAGCACGCGCTCAAGGGCGACGCCAAGGGCGCCCTGGGGCCGCTGGAGAAGGCGGTCGCGGCCGATCCGACGAACGTCGAGTACCGCACGCAGCTGGGCGCGGTGCTGGTGGACCTCAAGCAGGCCGACCGCGCGGTCGCGGAGCTCACGAAGGTCACGGAGACGACCGGCTACGCGAAGCCCGACGGGTTCATCTACCTGGGCGCGGCCCAGCTGGGTGCGAAGAAGTACTCGGCCGCGGTGCCGCCGCTCGAGAAGGCGATCACGCTGGCGCCGCAGAACGCGCAGGCCGAGGCCTACCTGGCCTGGGCCTACTTCGGGCTCAAGGACAGCAAGGCCTTCGTGGCCCACGCCGGCAAGGCCAAGGCGCTGGGCCACAAGGAGCCCACGCTGCTCGACTACCTGGGCCGCGTGGAGAAGGGCGAGCCGATCAAGTAACTTCCGGGCCGCTGCGCTTCGCGCTGTACCTGACCGGGGACCGCGCGGAGTCCCCGCGGGCGTCGCGATCGTCGCCGTCCTGGCCTGGCTGGGCCTCCTGCTGGCCGAGAAGCTGACGGCCGGGCGCAGGTGAGACCGTCGGCGGATCGGATCAGCCGGCGCGACGCAGCACGCGCGGCGGCAGCACCGCGGCCAGCGTGCCCACGCTGGCGGGACCCGCGGGCAGGTCCACCACCGCCACGCCGCCCTTCTTGAACGTCAGCCGGTCGGGCTGGGTCGACCCCACGAGGTGGGCGAGGAACTCGGACACCTGGGGCTCGTGGCCGACCAGCGCGATCGTGGACTGGGCCGGGACGCGGCGCAGCGCGGCCTCCAGGTCGCCGACCGTGCCGCCGGCCAGCGCGGCCTCCTCGGTCACGGGCACGCTCCAGGCCTTGGAGGCGATGCGCGCGGTCTGGCGCGCGCGCACCAGCGGGCTGCTGAGCAGCAGGTCCGGCGGCGGGAACAGGCGGGCCAGGCCGCGCGCCGCCTGGCGGAAGCGCTTGCGCCCCTCCTCCGTCAGCGGACGCTCGTCGTCGGGGATGTCCGGGCTGCGATCGACCGCGATGGCGTGCCTGATGATGATCAGCCTCATCCGCGCTCCCCTCGTCTCGCGCGCGTGGCGCGTGCGTCACCGGCCCGTCACGCTCCGGCGCGAAACTCCGTGCGTCCCTGGCCCATCTCCGCCAATGCGCGCTCCACGATCTCGACCGGCCGCGCCGCCAGCAGCTCGCGATGGTGGCGGCGGCTCTCCTCGCCGAACCACGCGGCCAGCGACTCCGCCTCCGCGCGCAGCGCGTCCTGGCCGGGGCGCATGCGCAAGGCCTGACGCGCGAACCACTGGGACAGCACCTCGTGGTCGCGCACATCGCCCAGCCGCTCCTGCAGGTCCTTCCACTGCCGCGCGGCCTCGCTGGGGCTGTTCCTGAGCAGGTCCTGCAGCTCCGCGGTGTAGCGCATCCGGCGCGAGCGGATCCGGATCCGGTGGAGCGTGGCCCCGTCGAACTCCTCGCCCAGGCGGGTGAAGGCCGCGATGATGCGCTCGCCTTCGCGGTCGCGCTCGTCCCGGACGCGCAGGAGTACCGTGAACAGCACCTCTCCGCCCCGCGCCATGGTGGCGCGCAGGTCGCGGCGGAGCCGCGCGATCTCGAGGTCGAGGAGCGCCTCCGCCATCTGGCGCCGGCTGCGGCCCCGTGCGGCCAGCAGCCGCCGGCGCAGCAGGCGCGCCTCCGGCGTCAACGGGGCCTGCTTCCAGCGCTCTTCGGCCAGCGACCACATGACGTCCAGGTCGCGGCTGGTCCCGGCCGTGCGGGTCAGCTCGCGCAGCGCCTTGACCGCGCGCCGCACGCGACGTCCTTCCGCCTTCTGGGCCAGCAGCGGCAGCGCGACGCGCAGGCGGCGCGCCGCGATACGCATCTGGTGCAGTCTCTCCTCGTTACCGGCCAGCGCGCCGGGCAGGTGGCGGAACACGTTGCGCACGCGCTCCCGCAGCAGGCGCGTGCCTGGCCCGGACTCGCTGGATTCGTGCGTGGTCACCGCGGGCCCTCGCTGAAGGAACGGGACACTAGCACGCGGGCTCGACGAACAGCAAGGCCGCGCCAGTTACAATGCTGACGGACCCGCCGGCCTGGAATCAAGGGCACATGAAAATCGCCGCCATCGACCTGGGAAGCAACTCGATCCACATGGTGATGGTCGAGGCCAGCGCGACGGGCGGCTTCCGCGTGATCGGCCGCGAGAAGGAGATGGTGCGGCTGGGAGCCAGCACGCTCGCCCGCCACCACCTCTCGAGCACGGCCATGAAGCGGGGCCTGGAGACGCTCGCCAAGTACAAGAGGCTCTGCGAGACGCAGGGCGTCGACAAGATCGTCGCGGTGGCCACCTCGGCCGTGCGCGAGGCGGGCAACGGCGAGGACTTCCTCGACCGCGTGGGCCGGACGATCGGGCTGTGGCCCAAGGCGGTCTCGGGCGAGGAGGAGGCGAGGCTCATCTACCAGGCCGCGCTGCACAGCATCCACCTGGAGGGACGTCGCGCGCTGGTGATCGACATCGGCGGCGGCAGCGTGGAGCTGGCGCTCGGCGCGGGCAAGCGCATCGACCTGCTGGCGTCGGAGAAGCTGGGCGTGCTGCGCATGGCCCAGGCGTTCGGTCACAGCGACCCGCTCTCGCCCAAGGACGAGGCGCGCCTCGAGGAGCACGTCGACCGCCACGTCCGCCACCACGCCTCGCGCGTCCGTGAGCTCGAGTACGACGTCGCGGTCGGCACGTCCGGCACCATCCTGGCGCTGGCGACGCTGGCGCTGACCGCGGAGAACGGCGCTCCGCCGGAGACGCTCCACCACGTGACGCTCACGGCCGAGGCGCTGCGCGAGGTGCGCCGGCGCCTCACGGGGACCAACCTGCGCGACCGCCTCAAGATGCCGGGCATGGACCAGGGCCGCGCGGACATCATCGTGACCGGCGCCGTCGTGCTCGACACGGTGCTCCAGCGCACAGGGGTCAAGGAGCTGGTGCTGTGCGAGTGGGCCCTGCGCGAAGGCCTCCTGCTCGACTACCTGCAGGGCCATCGCCGCTCGGTCGCCCGGGCCGAGGCCTATCCCGACGTGAGGCGCCGCAGCGTCGTCAGCCTGGCCGAGCGCTGCGCGGCCGACGACGAGCACGGCCCGCACGTGGCGCGGCTGGCCCTCGAGCTGTTCGAGGCGACCCGCCGCCTGCACGGGCTGGGCGACGAGGCGCGGTCGCTGCTGGAGTACGCGGCGCTCCTGCACGACATCGGCCATCACATCTCCTACCCGGGCCACCACAAGCACACGTACTACCTGATCAAGAACGGCGGGCTGCGCGGGTTCCACCCGATCGAGATCGAGGTGCTCGCGAACGTGGCCCGCTACCATCGCCGCGGGCACCCGCGCCGCAAGCACCAGGGTTTCGGCGGCCTGCCGAGCGAGGCCCGGCGCACCGTGCGCACGCTGGCCGCGCTGCTGCGCGTGGCCGACGCGCTCGACCGCAGCCATCGCCAGGTGGTGCGGACCCTGACGGTGAGCGGCCGCGGCCGCTCGCTGCTCATTCGCGCCCAGGCCGGCGGGGACAGCGAGCTGGAGCTGTGGGGCGTCCAGAGGCGGGCCGAGCTGATGGAAATGGTCTTCGGCCTGCCGGTGCGCGTCGAGGTGGTCCCCGAGGAGCAGCGCTCCACGCGGCGGGCAAAGGAAGCCTGAGGGCGCCATGGCCACTCCCCGCCGGCGCACGCTGGCGCCGAAGAACCCGCCGCCCCCCGCTCCCGAAGTGCCGCGGCCGGTGGCCGTGCTCGACCTGGGGGCGTCCGCGGTCCGGCTCGTGGTGGCGGAAGCGCCGGCGGGCCAGCCCATCCGCATCCTGGAAGAAGCCAGCCGCGGCGTGCTGCTGGGCAAGGACACCTTCACGAGCGGCAAGCTGGGACGGTCGGCGGTCGAGTCCGCGCTCAAGGCGCTCGAGGGCTTCCGCCGCGTCATGGATACCTACGGCGTCGGGCGCTACCGCGCGGTCGCGACCAGCGCGGTCCGCGAGGCGCAGAACCGTGACGCCTTCGTGGACCGCGTGCGCCTGCGCACCGGCATCGACATCGAGGTCATCGACGGCACCGAGGAGAACCGCCTGACCTACATGGCGGTGCGCGAGACGCTGCGCCAGCGCCCGGGGCTGCTGGCGCAGGACACGCTGCTGGTCGAGGTGGGCGGCGGGAGCGCGGACATCTCGTTCCTGCGCAAGGGCCAGCCCATCCACTCGGGCACGTACCCGCTGGGCTCCATCCGCATGCGCCAGAGCCTGGCCTCCTGGCAGGGCACGCAGGAGCAGGGCACGCGCCTGCTGCGCCGGCACATCCACAACGTCGTGGACGACATCCGGCGCGAGATGCCGCTGCGCGAGGCGAAGAACTTCATCGCGCTGGGCGGCGACGTGCGCTTCGCGGTCGAGCAGATGCAGGCGGGCCACGACGGCGACGGCCTGCCGAGCCTCCCGCGCGAGCCGTTCCTGTCCTTCGTGGACCAGATCACCTCCTTCGACGTGGAGCAGCTCATCGAGCAGTACCGGCTGCACCAGGCGGACGCGGAGACGCTGGTGCCCGCGCTGCTGGCCTACCGCGAGCTGGTGATCGAGACCGGGGCCGAGGCGGTGACGGTCCCGGACGCGTCGCTGCGCGCGGGGCTGCTGCTGGACATCACGCAGGCCGAGACCGGCCAGGGGTTCGAGGACTTCAGCCGCCAGGTGATGTCCAGCGCGGCGGCGCTGGGCGACAAGTACCGTTACGACGCGCCGCACGCGCGGGCGGTGGCGGCGCTGGCGGTGGGACTGTTCGACCAGCTCAAGGCCGAGCACGGCCTGGGCCAGCGCGAGCGGGTCCTGCTGGAGGTGGCCGCGCTGCTGCACGACGTCGGCAACTACGTGAACCTGCGCGGCCACCACAAGCACACCTGGTACATCCTGTCGGTGTCCGAGATCTTCGGGCTGGGCCAGGACGACATGGCCATCGTGGCCAACGTGGCCCGCTACCACCGCCGGGCCCTCCCGCAGAAGTCGCACCTGCCCTACATGGCTCTCGACCGCGAGGCGCGCGTGGTCGTCAACAAGCTGTCGGCGATCCTGCGCCTGGCCAACGCGCTCGACGCCGACCACCTCCAGAAGGTGAAGGACGTCAAGGTGATCCAGGAGGAGGACGGCGACTGGGTGCTGGACGTGGACGGCGGCGGCGACCTCACGATGGAGCGGCTGGCCTCGCTGGCGCGGTCCGACTTCCTGACCGAGGTGTTCGGCCGCCGCGTCACGTTCCGCGAGTCGAGGGCCCGCTCGTGACCCCCAAGGCGCCGCCCAAGGCGCGCAAGAAGGAGCCGGAGCTCTTCATCAACCGGGAGCAGAGCTGGCTGGAGTTCAACCACCGCGTGTTCGAGGAGGCGGCCGACCCCACCGTGCCGCTGCTGGACCGGCTCAAGTTCGCGATCATCGTCTCCACCAACCTCGACGAGTTCTTCATGGTGCGCGTGGCCCGGCTGGAGCGCGCGATCGAGGAGGGCGACACCTCGCCCGACGCCGCGGGCCTGCGGCCCCGTCAGCAGCTGGAGGCCATCTCGGCGCGCGCGCACCTGATGGCCGACGCGCTGGGCCGGACGCTGTGCGACGAGGTCCTGCCCGGCCTGCGCGAGCACGGGATCCGCCTGGCGTCGCTGGACGAGCTGGAGGAGGCGCCGCGCGCCGCGCTCTCGCGCCACTTCCAGGCGGAGGTCTCGCCGGCGCTGACGCCGCTGGCCATCGACGTCTCGCGTCCCTTCCCGCGGCTGTCGAACCTGAGCCTCAACCTGGCGCTGCTGCTGGCCCCGGGCGAGGGCGAGACCGAGCCGCGCCTGGCCATGGTCCAGGTCCCCTCCGGCCTGCGCCGCCTGGTGCGCCCGGCCGGCGTGGAGGGCTCGACCTACGTCCTGCTGGAGGAGATCGTGCGCGCCGAGCTGGCGTCGCTCTTCCCGGGGCAGATGGTGCTGGAGAGCGCCGCCTTCCGGGTCGCGCGCGACGCGGAGCTGGAGCTCGACGACGAGGGCGGGCGGCCCTACCTGGAGGCGCTCGAGGAGGAGCTCAAGAAGCGGCGCACCGGCCAGGTGATCCGCCTGGAGGTGGAGGCCGGCATCGGCCAGGCGCTGCTGCAGAAGCTGACGTCCAGCCTGGAGGTGGAGGAGCCCTCGGTCTACCGCGTGCGCGGGCCGCTGGACATGCGCGGGCTCTGGCCGCTGGTCGAGCTGCCGGCGCTCGAGCACCTGCGAGAGGCGATCCCCAAGCCGCTGGCCTCGGTCAGCGAGGAGGACCAGAAGGGCATCTTCGCCCGCCTGGTCGAGGGCGACATCCTCCTCCACCAGCCCTACGAGTCCTTCGACCCGGTGATCGGCTTCGTGTCGGCCGCGGCCAGCGACCCCGACGTGCTGGCCATCAAGCAGACCCTCTACCGGACCAGCGGCGAGTCGCCCATCGTGCGCGCGCTGGCCCGCGCCGCGGACGCGGGCAAGCAGGTCACGGTGCTGGTGGAGCTGATGGCCCGCTTCGACGAGCAGTCGAACATCCGCTGGGCGCGCCGGCTGGAGGAGGCGGGCGCGCACGTGATCTACGGCATCCGCGGGTACAAGACGCACGCCAAGATCTGCCTGGTGGTGCGGCGGGGGCGCCACGGCATCGAGCGCTACGTGCACCTGGGGACCGGCAACTACAACGAGCGCACGGCGCGCCTGTACACCGACTTCGGCCTCATGACCGCCGACCCGGTCGTCGGCGAGGACGCGTCCGCCTTCTTCAACGCCCTCACCGGCTACTCGGATCCGCCGCGCCTGCGCAAGCTGACGATGGCGCCGACCGGCCTGCGCGAGCGCGTGCTCAAGCTCATCGAGCGCGAGCGGCGGCGCGCCCAGGACGGCCAGGCGGCGGAGATCCGCGCCAAGATGAACGCGCTCGTCGACGAGGACATGATCCGCGCGCTGTACGACGCCTCGCGCGCGGGCGTGCGCATCCGCCTCAACGTGCGCGGCATCTGCTGCCTGCGGCCGGGCCTCAAGGGAGTGAGCGACACCATCGAGGTGGTCTCGATCGTGGACCGCTTCCTGGAGCACGCGCGCATCTTCTATTTCCGGAACGGCGGGGACGAGGAGGTGTACCTGGGCAGCGCGGACTGGATGCCGCGCAACCTCGACCGGCGCATCGAGCTGCTGTTCCCGGTGTCGCCCGCCTGCCGGCGCAAGGTGATGGACGCGCTGGACGCGATGTTCCTCGACAACGTCAAGGCCCGGCGCCTGCAGCCCGACGGGACCTATCGGCGCAAGCGGCCCGGCAAGGGCGAGGAGCCCTTCCGCGCCCAGGTGCGCCTCTACGAGGACGCGCGGCGGACGCTGCAGAAGGCCCGCGCGGCGACGGGGGTCGTGCTGGAGCCGATCGCGACGGTCCCCAAGGGCTGATCGCGCCGAGGAGGGCCCGCATGCGCAGGGTCGCGTTGTGCTGTGCCGTGGCGATCGCCACCGGTGTGTCGGGCGGAGCGCTCGCGGGCTCCTCGGCCGTCGTGGCCGGGTACCGGGACGCGAAGTTCGTTCCCGTCGATCCGGCGCGCCCGGAGCTCGCGCAGATCGCCGTCCTGCGCGGCGACCCCGCGACCGGTCCGTCCTCGATGCTCATGAAGATGCCGCGGACCCAGGGCGTGCTGCACTTCCACACGTCGGACTACGAGCTGGTCCTGGTCGAGGGCCGCATGAAGCACACCTTCGAGGGCAGGCCGAGGCGGACGCGCCCCAGCTGGGACCGGGCAGCTACTGGTTCCAGCCCGGGCGGGAGCCGCACGCGGACTCCTGCCTGACCGACGTGTGCGTCATGTTCATCACGTGGTCCGGCAAGCGCGACGCCCACCTCGCCACCCGCAAATAGACGCGCTCACGGCAGCGGCGGGTCCGCCTCCGGGCCGAGCTCGAGGCCGAGGGCGCGGGCCAGCGTGGGCGCGATGCGCGTCATCGGCACCACGCCCAGGTCGCCCCGCCGAGCGCTTCCCGCGCCCGACAGGATCAGGCTGGCGTGCATCTCGTCGCGATCGGGCACGTAGCCGTGCGTGCCCTTCGAGGTGGTGGGCTCGATCCACCGGCCCTCCGCGGAGTTCTGGAAGACGAAGCCCTCCCGCGCGTTCAGCAGCAGCGCCGCGTCGGCGCCGCCCAGGTCGCGCACCGCGTCCGCATCCAGGATCGCGCGCAGGCCGCCGGCGGGATCGGCCAGCCGGGGAGCGAGCAGTGCGCGCACCTTCGACACCACGTCGGCCGGCGCGCCCACCTGCAGGCGCAGCGCGGCGGTGCCGCCGCTGGAGTGGAACGCGGCCTGCCACCTCGTGACCTTGCCCTTGCCGTCCACCTCCAGCAGCCCCGCGTCGCGCAACAGCGTGTTGGGGCGGAGGGCGCGCTCGATGGGCAGGAACCCGTGGTCGGACACGATGGCGACCAGCGTCTCCACCGCCAGGCCCGCCTCCTCGATCGCGGTCAGCACCCGCCCGATGTTCGCGTCGCTCGCTTCCACCGCCTGCTTCGCCTGCGGCGTCATGGGCCCGTGCTCGTGCTCCTCGTGGTCGAGGTCGAAGATGTGGAGCAGCAGCAGGCGGGGCTTCTGGTTCCTGATGATGTGGACGGCGAGGTCGGTGCGCTCGGCGTCCGTGAAGGGCCACGCCAGCGGCCGGCCGCGCTCGGCCACGGCCGCGTCCACGAGCCCGGGCGTCGACAGGGCCTCGACCAGGCGGAGGTCGCTCGGATGGGTCGAGCTGCCGCGGAAGAACTCAGGCACGTTCCAGTCCGCGAAGCGCCCGACGCTCACCGGCCAGGAGACCGAGCCCGTCCCCAGCCCCTTCGCGCGCGCGGCCGAGACGAGCGTCGGCACCCGCACCTCCGCGGAGTACCAGAGCCACGCCCCGTTCGAGCGCTCCTCGGGATCGAAATAGGTGTTGGAGCCGATCCCGTGCACGCGGGGCGTGACGCCCGTGATCAGCGTCGTGTGCGACGGGTAGGTCACGGTCGGCAGCACGCCCCGCACGCGCGCCCAGGCACCCTCGCGCATCAGCCGGCGCAGGTGCGGGATGCGCAGCCCCAGCGCGTCCGCCCGCTGGAAGTAGTCGGGCATCAGCCCGTCCACGGAGATCAGCACGACGTGCTGGGCCGCGTCCGCGCGCGGGGCCGGGACGGCCAGCAGCAGCACGGCCAGACATGCGCCCCTCGTGCATCTCATCGAGTGCCCCCTTGGAGACCGAACCATGCCCGCCCACGGTGACAGGACCGTGACGGCGCGATTCGTCATATCCTCCTCGCGTCGCGCCCGCAAGTGGGCTCGACAGGGGCACGGGGGGCGAACATCGCCGGCGCGGCGCTGTACAGGGAGTAGGCGCTAGAGCCGATTGCGGGCCTGGCGCGCCAGGGGCGCCACCTCCGACCGGGCGTTCGCGCCCAGCGACTCGTCGAGGTAGCGAGCGGCCGCCGCGCGGTCGCCCGCGCGGGCCGCGATCACGGCCGCGTGGTAGAGCAGCCGCGCGTCCTTGATGCCCACCGCGAGGGCGGCGTCCATCTGCTTCCGTGCCTCCGCGGTGCGTCCGACCGCCTGCAGGGCCCACGCGTGCGCCGCCAGCGTGAACACGTCGCGCCGGCGGGACAGCTCGAGCTCGGCCACGCGCAGGCCCTCGGCCGGGCGCTTCGCGTCGTCGACGTAGTACGCGGACAGCTCGCGGTTGCAGTTGTCGGGGTTCGCGCTCTCGGCGCGCGCCTTCGTCTCGAACTCAGCGAAGGCCTGCTTCGCCTCCGCGGCCCGGCCGGCCCGCACGAGGGCGCGGCCGAGGTCGTAGAGGTTCTCGGGATGCGGCGCCTGTTCGTAGCGCTGCCGGAGCAGCGCGACCGCCTCGCCGTGACGGCCCTGCGCCGTGCGGACGCCGGCGAGCTGCGCCAGCGCGTAGTGATAGCCGGGGAACAGCTCGAGCGCGCGCTGCGCGGCGGTCTCCGCCTCGGCGACCTTCCCGCTCGACAGGTGCAGGTGCGCGATCTGCGTGGCGATCCAGGCCCGGTCCTCCACCTCGTCCGGAGGCGTGCGCTCGAACGCGGTGCCCATCCACTCGAGCGCGCCGGGGACGTCGCCGATCAGCTCGCGGAGGTAGGCGCCGCGGGTCAGCGCGGGCACGTTGCCCGGGCGCAGGTTCATCATCCACTGCAGCGCGTCCTCGGCTTCCTTGTACTCGCCCAGCTCAAGGTGGGCGTCGCCGAGCAGGCCGTAGACAAGCACGTCGTCGGGGGCTCGGCGGTTGAGGGCCATCGCCTCGTCCCTCGCCTCCGCGAAGCGGTGCTGGCCCAGCAGGGTCCAGGCACGCGTGCGCGCCACCTGGTAGTCGCCGGGCGACATGGTCTCGGCTTCGCCCAGGGTCTCGAGCGCGCGGTCGTAGAACGCGGGATCCGCCGTCTCGCGCGCCCGCCGCGCGAGGCCCATTGCCAGCTCGACACGGGGCCCGACCGCCTTGGGGTCCCGCGCGACCGCGGTCTCGGCGGCGGCGATGCGCCGCTGGGCGGGGGTCGTGGGCGCGGCCAGCGACACCAGCAGGAAGGACGCGAAGAGTGCGCTGCTCATGGCTCGAGTGCTCCGATATCGAGAAGGGCCGCCCCCGCGGGACGCGGGGACGGCCCGTGACGGGACGAGCTAGCTGATGGGTCCGCCGCCCGGCTCGCCGGGATCGACGTGGCGCCGGTTGCGGCCGTCGGGGCCGAACGCGACGTAGGGGAACGACGCGTTGTACGGCGCGTCGTTCACGTTGACGCCGTCGCCCAGGCGGCCGTTGATGTCGGGGTTGAAGCCCGGGAACGGGGGAGCCAGCACGCCGCCGACGCCGACCCGGAGCGTGATGTCCGTGACGTCGTCGAAGACGCGGCGACCGTTGGGGAACCCGGCGCCGTCGCCCCCCAGCAGGCCCAGGCGGCTGGCCTGGCTGGGATCGGTGGGCTCGACGCCGGTGTTGAGCCGGAGCAGGTCGGCGATGGGGCCGGCCGGCGTGCCCGGAGCGGCGATCGGCGCCGCGTAGGTCACGAGCGGCAGCAGGTCGTTGCGGGGCGGGGCCGGCACCGCCAGCGCGCCTCCGTAGAGCGCCTCCACGATGCGCACGATGGGCGGATCGAGGAAGAAGCTCGCGAACTGGCTGTCGTTGCGCGGCTGGTCCATGCTGAAGCGGTCCTTGGAGCCGATGCCCACGATCAGCTCGTTGATGAGCGGGTTGCCCATGCGCTGGATCTGCTGCCAGTCGCCCAGGTTGAGCGCGGGGAACGGCGAGCGGCGGATGGTCAGCGTCCGGCGCGACGTCGTGCCCCACACGCCGATGGTGGCCGCGGGATGGTTGGCCGGCACGACGGTGCCCGTGCGGGTGAGCAGCCGGATGGGAACCTCGATCGCGATGTGGTTGACGGCGTAGCCGGACACGGTGTCGCTCGCGAAGTTCTGCTGCGCCGCGTCCTCGGCCGCCGTCAGCACGCCAGGAACGCCGCTGCCCAGCGTGCGGAAGTTCGCCGTGTCGAAGGCCGCGCCCAGGTCGATCCAGAACGCGTCGTCGGTGGTGCCGGCGAAGACCGAGATGCCGTTCACCAGGTTGCGGTAGGTGGCCAGGTTGAACAGCGCCTGGTAGTCCATGGTGCGCGGGCCGGCGTTGCCCGGAAGGGCGAAGAACGGCGAGCCGTCGCTGTTTCGGATCGTCGTGGACTGGCCGCCCTTGATCATGGTGACCGTGTAGGTCTGGCGCAGGTTGAGGCCGGGGTTGTCGAAGGTCTGGATCTGGGGCGGGACGACCAGCGGGCCGCCGCCCGGCTGGAAGGCGCCGTCCTGGAAGCCGGCCACGGCCGTGAAGACCTTGGGCAGCTGGAACTCGGTCTTGAACCGGAACTGGAACGTCACGTCCGCGCGGGCGTCGTTGTTGTTGTCGACCTTGATCTCGTACAGCACGTCGTCGTCGAACGGGAACAACGTCGGGCCGTTCGCCGGCTCCAGCAGCGGGTCGACGCCCACGATGAGCGTGACCTTGGGGTCGGAGCTGTCCACGACCGGATCCGAGCCGTAGCTGCGGAACGCGTAGACGTCGGTGATGTCGGCCTTGTGATCGAGAGCGGTGATGGGCGCCTCGCGGTGGTTGGCCGCGAACGCGCCCGCCGGCAGGGCCCAGAGAAGGGCGAGCGCCGGGAGAACGGGCTTCCGGGAATGACTCACGATTCCTCCTTGAATGGCGTCAGGGGGGAGGACCGCCGCGGCCGGCCCGCCCGAGTCGCGTGTTCCCCTGGTCTACGCCGGGGGTCGCGCGAACGGATTGGGGGCGCTCCGGATGAGTCGCTTCGCCGTCAGGAAGGGAGTGCCGGCCCGGCGCTAGCGATCGGGGGGCTCGTTCGAAAGGGTCCTCGGCACCTCCAGCCAGAACGTCGGCACCGGGAACTGGGCCTCGAAGGCGCGCAGGAGGGCCTCCGCGTGCGGGCGGGGCAGGGGATGGCTCGACGCCTCGGTGCCGTCGGCGTGCTTCCAGCGGATGACGGCCAGGGCGGGGGGCTTGAGATCCGTGCGCCGGCGGCGGAGGGGGCTGCGCGGGCGTCCCGAACGGTAGTCCATCCTCCGACTCTAGTTCGCGCGCGGACAGGCGCGCAAGACCTTTCGCGTCTCGGAAAAGTCTCGGGGTCTTGACGAAGGCTTCACGTGCCCCGAGTCCAATTGCGAGCAGTCGCTCTCTCGCAAGGGGTGGTCAGGTCATGCTGGAGCAGTTCCGACGCGACGGGTTCGTGGTGGTGCCGCGGCTGATGGCGCCGGCCGAGGTCGAGGAGTGGACCGTGCGGCTCGAGACCGTATCGGGCCTGCGGCGTCGGGACTTCGGGACCCCGCGCGCGGCGCGCCGCCGCATCGGGGCGTGGACGATGTCCGACGGGGTGTCGCGCCGGCGCGACTTCTGGCCGCTCATCCTCCACGACCGCATCCTCTCGGCCGCCCGCGGGCTCGTGGGGAGCGGTGCGGCCTTTCTCCAGGACACCGAGCTGCACGTGGGGTTCTCGGCGCACGGCTGGCATCGGCAGACGCCGGTGGAACAGCCGGACGAGCCCTACCAGATCGTGCGCGCCAGCCTCTATCTCCAGCCGCGCGAGACGTCGTTCCGCCTGGGCGTCGTTCCCGGCACCCACCGCCCCGAACCGCGCAGCGCGGAGCGCCGTCGGCTCGAGCGGGCCGCGGGCTGGCTGGGAGGCCTGTGGAACGCGGTGGAGCGCGATCCGCTCGAGAGCGCGGCTCTGTGGCTCAAGGTGGGCTCCGGCGACTGCGTCATGGTGGATCCGCGGCTGCTGCGCTCGTACGCACCCTTCGAGGTCTCCACGTTCCGCGTGTCGCTGGCCTACGGCCTGCCCAACGGCCACTTCCGTCGCCACCTGGCTCGACGCCGGACGGATCCCTGCACCCGGCCTCTCGACACCGAGCTCATCGGGCTGCTGAAGGCCGAAGGGCTGCACGCGGAGGAGCCGGCGGCCATCGCGGCGCCGCCCATCGGCCGGCCGTCCTGGCTGGAGGTCGCGCTCGGACGCGGCCTGCAGCTGCCGAGGGCGCGCGAGTAGAACGCGCTATCCTCGCGCCGTGGCCCTCTACCGGCGCGACCTCGCGTACGTCCACGCCGCCGGGTTCGAGAC
>JAICEW010000119.1 GCA_025923995.1 Vicinamibacteria bacterium
GCGGCACTACGGGTTCACGGAGAAGCCGTTCAACCTGACCCCGGACCCCAAGTACCTCTACCTCTCCCAGCGCCACACCGAGGCCTTCGCGCACCTGGAGTTCGGCCGCAAGGAGAAGGGCGGCTTCATCCTCATCACCGGCGAGGTGGGGACGGGCAAGACGACGCTGGCGCGTTATTTCCTTTCGCGCCTCGACGCCCGGACCGCGACCGCCGTCGTTTTCTATCCCGCCGTCACCGCCGTCGAGCTGCTGCGGTCGATCCTGGAGGACCTGCACGTCACCCCGACCGGCACGTCGCTCAAGGACCACGTGGACGCGCTGCACCGCTTCCTGCTGGAGGCCCGCGCGCAGGACCGCGACGTGGTCCTGCTGGTGGACGAGGCGCAGGACCTGTCGACGGAGGTGCTGGAGCAGGTGCGGCTCATCTCCAACCTGGAGACGGACACCGAGAAGCTGATCCAGATCGTGCTGATGGGCCAGTCGGAGCTGCACGAGATGCTGGGCCGCCGCGAGCTGCGCCAGCTGGCGCAGCGCGTGACGGCGCGCTTCCACCTGACGCCGCTCGACCGCGCGGAGACCGAGGCGTACGTGAAGCACCGCCTGGGGGTCGCGGGCGGGACGGGCAAGGTGATGTTCACCGCGGACGCGCTCACGGCCGTGCACCACTGCGCGGGCGGCGTCCCCCGGCTCATCAACCTGGTCTGCGATCGCGCGCTGCTGGCGGGCTACGTGCAGGGCTCGCGCGAGATCACGCAGGCGATGGTGAAGCAGGCCGCGCGCGAGGCGATCGGCGAGTCGCCCCGGCGCTCGTCCTGGCGGCGCGCCCTCACGTTCGGCGGCATCGCGGCGGCGCTGGCGCTGGCCGCGCTGGCGGGCGCGGCGGTCGCGCGCCTCTCCGCGGGTCCCGCGTCGCCGGTCGCGAAGGCGACGCCGGCGCCGGCGCCCCCGCCCACCACCGAGGCCACGCCCTCGCCGCCCGCGCCGGCGGCTTCGTTGGAGCCGCTGCTGCTCTCGCTGGACCGCGACGCCTCCTGGCGCACGGCCGAGGGGGCGATCCAGTCGCTGTGGGGCGAGAGCGCCGCGCTGGAGCGCACGACGCTGCGCACGCACCTCGACCAGGTGCGCGTGCTGAACCTGCCCGTCATCCTCGAGATGTTCCACCCGGCGCGGCGCGACACCTGCTTCGTCGCGGTGGTGCGGCTGGAGAACGGCCAGGCCATGGTCGCGCAGGGCGCGGGCACGCTGCTGCCGGTCGCGGAAACGGAGCTCGACCGGCTCTGGACGCGCCAGGCCGTGTTCCTCTGGCGTGACTTCGACTCGCTGGGCACCCGCGCCGACTCGGTGCGCGCAGCCGCCTGGACCGCGGAGACGCTGAACCGCCTGGGTTACGTCGGCACGGACCGCGACCTCACGAGCGCGATCGCCCGCTTCCAGCGCGACGCGAACCTGACCGCGGACGGGCTCATCGGGGCGCGCACGCTGATGACGCTCTACAGCCGCGGCAGCTACCCGCGCCCGCGGCTCACGGGAGGCGCGTCCTGAGCCTGATCTTCGAGGCGCTCAAGAAGCTGGACCGGGAGAAGCAGGCGCCCGAGCGCGGGTTCCTGGTGGTCGGCGCGTCGGGCTGGGGCGGCGGCCGCCGGGCGCGCGCGCTGCCGGTCGCGGCGGCGCTGGCCGCCGCGGGCGTGGCCGGCTTCCTGTTCGCGCAGTGGGCGCAGCGTCCGAAGGTCGAGACGGCGGCTTCGGCCACGCCGGCCCCGGGGCCGAACGCCGGGCGGGCCGCGCCGCCGACGGCGCCGCCGGCCACGTACGCGGCGCCGACCCTGCCGGCCGTCGTGCGAGAGGCCGCCCCACCTCCCGCGCCCTCCCGCACCGTCGCGCCCCCAGCGCCGGCGGCCGCCGGCCCGCAGGCCACGCTGGCACCGGTCCCCGAGGCCCTCGCACCGGCTCCGGTCGAGCCCACCTTCGCGCTGCAGGCCGTCACCGAGCAGGACGGCCAGCCCGTCGCCATCGTGAACGGCCAGCTGGTGCGCGTGGGCGACATGATCGAGGGCGCGCAGGTCGTCCGCATCGACGCGCAGATGGTCGAGCTCTCGAAGGACGGGCGCCGGTTCGTCGTGTCCTTCTAGGCCCGCGTCAGCGGGGGTGCCGCGCCAGGATCTCGCGCAGGCGGTCGATCGGGATCGCCTCCACCGTGCGTCCGCCCCCCGTCACCGTCGTGGCCTTCAGGAGCGCGTTGAGGACGGCTTCCTCGGTGGCCTCCAGCACCGCCTCGAACAGCGGCGAGACCGCGTCGCCGGGCAGGAACGCGCGCGGGCGGGCCAGGATCTCGCCGAAGCGGTAGCGAGCCTCGGGCGACGTCGAGAACGCGATCGCGTAGTCGCCGCTGCCGTGGCTGTAGGACGAGCCCGTGCGTGCCAGTCCGAACACCGACCGCGCGGCCAGGCGGCGCAGGTCGCGCGCGTCGAGCGGCGCGTCCGTCGCGACCACGATCATGCACGACCCGTCCGCGGTGTCGCGGCCTTCGGCGGCCGAGCGGCGGCTGGGCGCGAGCGCGCGGCCCACCGGCACGCCCGCCATCACCAGATCGCCGCCGTAGTTCGCCTGGACCAGCACGCCGACGGTGTGCGGGTTTCCGCCAGCCGTCACCATGCGCGAGGACGTGCCGATGCCGCCCTTCCATCCGAACGCGATGGTGCCGGTGCCCGCGCCGACCGAGCCCTCCGTGACCGGGCCCGTCCGCGCGGACCGGATCGCGTCCACCACGTGCGCCGGCGTGACGTGCTGCCCGCGGATGTCGTTCAGCGCGCCGTCGTTCGTTTCCCCCACCAGGGCGTTGACCGAGCGGACCTCCTCGTTGCCGGGCTGGGCCAGCGTCCAGGAGACGACGCCCGAGACGGCCGCGCCCACGCTCAGCGTGTTCGTGAGCACGATCGGCGTCTCGATCGTGCCCAGCTCCTCGACCTGGGTCGAGCCCGCCAGCTTGCCGAACGCGTTGCCGACGAACGCGGCGCCCGCGACCTTGTCCTGGAACACGTTGCCCGGGTGCGGGACGATCGCGGTGACGCCGGTGCGGACGCGGTCGCCCTCGACCAGCGTCACCTGTCCGACGTGGACGCCGGGAACGTCGGTGATCGCATTGTGGGGGCCCGTCGTCAGCGTGCCCGGCCGCAGGCCGAGGTCGCGCGCCCGCGGACGCGTTTCCGCCGCCTGCAGCAGAGCCGGCACCAGCAGGCCGATCAGCAGGCGCTTCATCGCGAGCGCGGGGACATGGGCGAGTCGAAGCTGAAGCCGGTCGCGGGCTCCAGCGCCACCGACTTGCCCGCCAGCGCGCCGTACCCGCCGTCGTGCGCGACCGTGACCGATCCACCCTGCCCCGCGACCCCGGGCACGCCGCTGCTGTTGAGCACCAGCGCGCCGCGCGGCGTGAGGTTGAACGCCTGCGACCCGACCAGCGCCCCGGCCGCGCTCCAGAAGTACGCGGTGCCCGCCACGGTGCGGTGGGTCGCGTTCTGCAGCAGGAGGACCGTGACCTGCGTCCCCGCGTTGTTGAACCGCGGCATCACGTCCGTCGTCTCCCAGGCCCGCACCCGGTACGTGTCGTCCGCGCCGCAGTCGGTCGTGCAGCCCCCGCTGCGGACCCGGATCGGCTGGTTCGTGACCGCCGTGGCCGACGTGTTGTGCCAGCGCAGGCCGCGGCTCGTCCCGGTGCCCACCGCCACGCCCGTCTGCAGCACGGACGAGAGGTCCGCGGCCAGGCGCTCCAGGATCACGGGCGAGACGTCCCCCGACGCCGCGTCCACCACCACCTCGTACGACGCGCGGGGCGCCTGCGCGAGCCGGAACGTGTCGGCCGCCGAGCCCAGGGCTCGCGTGAGCGACATCCCGTGGGCCAGCTCCAGCCCCAGCAGCGGCGGCGCATCGTCGTCGCTGATGGTGCCGAGGCCCTGGCCGTCGGCGAGCGTCGCGCCGACCGCGTTCGAGAGGTTCACCGTGAACGTCTCGTCGGGCTCGACCGCCGTGTCGCCGACCACGCCGACCCCCAGCTGTCGCGCCGTGGCGCCGACCCCGAACGTGAGCGTGCCCGAGGCGGCGATGTAGTCGGCGGGCGCCGTCGCGGTGCCGTTGGCCGTCGCATAGGTCACCGTCACCTCCTGCGACGCCGCCGGCGACAGCCGCACCGTGAACAGGGCGGGCACGGGCCCGGCATCGCCCTCGGTGACGGTCACGTCGTCGATCGTCAGCGACGGCACGACGATGGAGCGCTCGTACGCGCCGATGTCGATGAGTCCCGCGGTCGGCCTGGCCTGCGCGCTGCCCGGAAGCCCGACGGTGCGCACCGGCGGATGGTACAGGGGCAGGACTAACGGGTTCGGGAAGGGCGCGCCGGCGGGCCCGGACGTCGGCAGCAGGCCCGCGTTCTCGATCGCGCTGCCGGCGGCCGGCACCAGGTCCCAGGTGGCCAGGCTCGTGAAGCCGGGGCTGGCGCCCTGTACGGTGCCGGTCCACTCCGGGCGGATGTTCGTGGCGCCCGACTGGATCCAGTTGTTCTGCCCCGCGTGCAGGGCCGTGCCCACCTGCTCCGCCGTGCGCACGACCGTGAACGCGCCGCCGCTCGTCCTGTAGATCACGTTGTCCGAGACCTGCAGGCTCTCGACGTGGTCCTGGATCGCGATCGCGGTGCCGGACGCTGCGCCGAGCAGCATGGTGTTGTGCGCGAAGCGGAAGCGGCCGCTGCTGTCGCCGGTGCCGTCGCCCCCGACGCGCGCGATGCGGCCGCTGCTGGCCGCGGACTTCACGAGCACGTTCCCGACCACCTCCGAGTCCTCGCGGACCAGGCCGGCCGGCTGGCCGTCGGCCCCGATGAGGTCCAGCTCGTGGAACAGCGCGCCCTCGATCCAGTTGTAGTGGATCTCGTTCCGCCCCGCGCGCGACTTGACGCTGTTGCCGCCGTTGGCGTCGTGGATCCACGAGAAGCGCAGGCGGAACGTGGCCTGCGGGAACATCGTGTTGTCGGTGGCCATGTAGACCTGGTGGAACTGCGTGCCGCTGCCGCAGTGGTGCACCTCGACGTGCTCCAGCGTCATGTCGCCCGTCTCGCCGTCCGCGCCCAGGATCCCGTGGGCCGGGCAGTCGTGGACGACCGTGTCGCGCACGAGCAGGTCATTGCCCTGCAGGAACAGGCAGCGGTTGGTGCTGGCCGTGATGTCGAGGCCCTCGACCACGTAGTGGTCCGCGTCGAGCTTGATCCCGTCCCCGCCCCCGCTGATGCGCGGGCGGTTCCCGCCCACGCGCAGGCCCCGGATGGTGATCTTCTCCGCGGCCGTGCCGTGCTCCTGCAACAGGACCCCGCCCGGGTACGTCACGTTGCCGTCGATCTCCACCACGTCGCCGGGCGTGAGCAGCGACGCGACCGCCTGCAGGTTCGCGAACGGCTTCGTCGGCCCCACCTGGTAGAGGGTCCCGGCGGAGGCCGGCCCGGCGCAGAGCAGCGCGAGCGGCGCCAGCAGGCGGCACGGAAAGGTCAAGGTGCCTCCCTCCCTCAGCGTGATCGCGGGATCATGGGCGAGTCGAAGCTGAAGCCGGTCGCGGGCTCGAGCGCCACCGACTTGCCCGCCAGCGTCCCGTACCCGCCGTCGTGCGCGATCGTCACCGAGCCGCCCTGGCCCGCGACGCCCGGCACGCCGGATGCGTTCAGCACCAGCGTGGCCCGCGGGACGAGGTTGAGGGCCTGCGAGCCCAGCAGCGCGCCCGAGGCGCTCCAGAAGTACGTCGTGCCCGCCACCGTCCGGTTGGTCGTGTTCTGCACGAGCACCACCGTCACCTGCGTCCCGGCGTTGTTGAAGCGCGGGATCGCGAACGTGGTCTCCCAGGCCCGCACGCGGTACATGTCTTCGGTGCCGCAGTCGGTCGTGCACCCTCCGCTGCGGACGCGGACCGGCTGGTTGACGACCGCGCTGCCCGACGGGTTCGCCCAGCGCAGGCTCCGTCCCGTCCCCGTTCCCACCGCCGACCCCGTCTGCAGGACCGTCGACTGGTCCGCGGCCAGCCGCTCCAGGACGACCGGCGACACGTCGCCCGATGCCGCGTCCACCATCACCTCGTACGATGCGCGCGGCGCCTGCGCCAGCCGGTAGACGTGGGCCGCGGTCAGGGCTCGCGTCAGCGAGATCCCGTGGGACAGCTCGAGCCCCTGGAGCGGCGGCGCGTCGTCGTCGGCGATGGTGCCCTCCCCCGTTCCGTCCGCCAGCGTCGCCCCGGACACGTTCGTGAGGCCCACCGCGAAGGTCTCGTCCGCCTCCACCGTCGTGTCGCCGTTCACCGTGACCGCGACGGTCCGCGTGAGCGCGCCCACGGTGAAGGTCAAGGCGCCCGACGCCGCCAGGTAGTCGGCGGGGGCCGTCGCCGTGCCGTTCGCCGTCGCGAAGCTCACGGTGACGGCCTGCGTCGCGGCCGAGGACAGGCGCACCGTGAACGACGCCGACACGGTGCCCGTGTTCCCTTCGGTCACGGTCACGTCGTCGATCGTCATCGACGGGACCACCACGGTCCGCTCGTAGGCGCCGGCGTCCGACGACGCGCCCTGCGGGCGCGGGTTGCCTTCGATGTCCACCGGCACGCTGGCCAGGGTCAGGCCGCGATCGACCGCGGGCGAGGCGGACGGCAGGTGGTAGTCGCCGCCGTTGGCGTTGACGAAGAGGCTCGCCAGCGGTCCCGGCACCACCGAGTGCGGCTCGTGGCCCATGGCCTGCCACTGGGCGAGCGAGTAGATGGTCGCGTCGCCGTCGGGGGTGATGCGGTCCAGCACGTTGTAGTCGCTGTCCACGTTGGCCACGTCCGCGGACGTCGCGAAGTTGAGGCTGCCGCGCGTCGGGTGGCGGTTCACGAGGACGTTGTTGCGCACGACGCTCGGCCCGGTGGTCTCCGAGAACTGCAGCGCCCAGCGGCCGTTGCTGGCCTGGTCGACCGTGTTGTGCAGGACCTGGATCCCGCGCGGCCCCTCGGCGCCGTCGATCCGGTAGGCCACGATGCCCGTGGCGTGGTTGTCGTAGAGCAGGTTGTTGCGCACGATCGTGTCCTGCACGCCGTCCATGTTGATGCCGGCCGCGCCGCCGGCGCCGTTGCCGTGGATCACGTTCCGCTCGACCAGGCCGCCCGAGATGATGCCGTCCCCGCCCGCCGATTCGTCCCCGTTCATGTGCAGCCCGGCCCGGGAGTTCCCGTGCAGGTGGTTGCCGCGCACGACGGGCCGGTCGCTGCTGTTGGAGACGTAGATGCCGTGCTCGCCCACGCTGCCGTAGCACTCGTTGGCCTCCAGCAGCGTGTCGTCCGAGAAGTCGGTGAAGATGCCCCAGGTGCCGTTGTTGCCGAAGACGCCGTTGCGTACGGTCACGTGGTGGCTCTGGTCGATGCGCACGGCGGCCCGGTTGGCGTTGAAGGACCGCAGCCCCTCGACAACGACCCAGTCCGAGAACGTGATGAAGATGGTGTCCCGGTTGTCGGGCCGGTCGGTCGTCACCGTGACCACCGCGTTCGGCCCGGTCGCCCGGATCGTGATCGGCTGGCCGGGCAGCCCGTCGACGTCGTCCACGTCGAAGCCGAGGTAGCTCCCGTCGGCGACCAGGATGGTGTCGGAGGGCCCCACGAGCGTGAGCGCGGTGCGGATCTGGCGACAGGGCTGGGCCTGCGTGCAGGCGCTGCCCGTTCCCGTCGGCGCGACGTAGAAGGTCGCCGCCAGCGCAGGAGAGGCGGCCAGGGTCAGCGCGCCGGCGAGGCTTCGGGTCAGGGTCATGGGCAGCTTCCTTCGCGGACGCGATGCTAGGGGCGGCCCGCGCCGCCCATTGTGATCGATCTCACTGCGCGCTTCCCGCCGTGCGCCGTGCGTGCGACCATGCCGCATGCCTTCCGCCCGCGTGCACCTGCGCGGCCACACGCCCGCCTCGCTGCTCGAGGCCTGGCCCGACCTCGATGCCGGCGTCGCGCGGCGCCTGCTGAGCCGCGTCCTCTTCGAGGACCGCGACCAGGTGGACGGCGTGCGCGGGCTCTCGAAGCGGCAGGCGCAGCGGGTGGCCGAGGAGGCCCGCTTCGACCGCCTGGAGATCGCCGACCGCCGGCGCAGCCAGGTGGACCCGTTCGTCAAGTACCTGTTCCGGTCGGGCGGCGCGACGTTCGAGGCCGTGCGCATCCCGCTGGAGAAGCCGCGCTACAGCGTGTGCGTCTCGTCGCAGGTGGGGTGCGCGCTGGGCTGCGCGTTCTGCGAGACGGGCCGCCTGGGCTTCTCGCGCAACCTGGAGGCATGGGAGATCGTCGAGCAGGTGCTCGCGGTGCGGCGCGAGGCCACCGACCGCCCGGTCACCGGCGTCGTGTTCCAGGGCCAGGGCGAGCCGTTCCAGAACTACGAGAACGTGCTGCGCGCGGCGGCCATCCTGCGCGACCCGTCCGGCCTGCGCATCCGCGGCGACCGCATCACCATCTCGACCGTGGGCCTGCTGCCGCAGATCGAGCGCTTCACCGAGGAGGGCCATCCGTACCGGCTGATCCTGTCGCTCTCGTCCGCGTTCGGCGAGAAGCGTGCGCGGCTCATGCCCATCGGGGGGACCTACGACGTGCCCGACCTGGCCGCGGCCATGATCCGTCACGCGCGCCGGCGCCGCGCGCACGTGCACCTGGCGTGGGTCCTGATGTCGGGGATCAACACGCAGCCGGAGGAGGCGCGCGAGCTGGGCCGGCTGTTCGCGGGCGTGCCGGTGCGCCTGTCCGTGATCGACTACAACTCGACGCCGGACGCGCCCGAGTTCCGGCGCGCGGACGACGCCGAGCGGTCCCGGTTCCTGGGCGCGCTGGCGGAGACCGGCATCGGGTTCGTGCGTCGCTACTCGGGCGGGCCCGACATCGACGCCGCCTGCGGGCTGCTCGCGTCGCGGGCGCGGGGCGGGCGGGCGATGGGTGGCGCGTGAGGACGCGCCGTGGCGCCTCCAGTGTCCGTCGCTCAACCGGCCGCGCGGCCGGTTGAGTCGTCTGCACTAAGATCCGGAGCGACCGAAGCATGCTGATCGAGAAAAGCGGCGTGCGCGCGATCGAGGGCCCACCGGGCGAGCCCTGGTTGGCCACTGTCCACGATGCCGCTCGCATCGTCGAAGCGTGCCTCTCGTCCGACGTGGACGCGGCCCTGCTCTACGCGCCCAACCTCACGCCGGCCTTCTTCGACCTGAGCTCGCGCGAAGCCGGCGAGATCCTGCAGAAGCTGCGGAACTACCGCATCCGCCTGGCGGTCGTCGCTCCGACCGGCACCGTGCGCTTCAGCAGCCGGTTCGGGGAGATGCTCGCCGAGGAGCGGCGCGGTCGTTTCTTCGACGTGTTCGAGACGCGGGACGAGGCGCTCGCGTGGCTGGCTGCGGGGACGGCCCAGGGATGACTGCGATCGCGACTTCGCGACTCGCAGGTTGAGCACGCGCCACTCAATCCGCCCCGGGGCGGATGAGTCGAGACGTCTCCTGGAGGCGGACTACTCCTTGAGCGCGTCCATCACCTGCGAGCAGAACGCGAGGATGTCCGGCTGCTCGGCCGCCGGCGTGTCGATGAACGACGCGCGCTCCAGCGCGCGCCGGAGCAGGTGCGTCTCCGTCCGCGAGAGGGCGATGCGAACGCCGTCGGCCGTGCGCTGGATGTCCATGTCGTGCCTCCTCAGTCGAGGATACGCTTGAGACGCCGTCCGATGCGGCCGAGCAGGCGGCCGAAGGCGCGGCCGGCCCGGTCCTCGAACGAGCCGCGGTGCAGCTCGCAGCGTCCCTTGGGCAGCTCGTCGCCCGTCTTGAAGTACTCGACGTAGCGGGGGCAGTCGGCGACGGGCCGCTGGAACGTGATGCGGCACAGCTCCACCTCGTCGAGGTCGAACGGGGGCTCGAAGTCGTGCGCGGGCAGCAGGCGCTCGGTGCGGCGCACGAAGTCGGTCCAGATGGGCAGCGCGAGCCGCGCGCCGTAGCCGTCGTGGTCGATGGTCGCCGGCTGGTCGAAGCCGACCCACACGCCCACGACCACGCCGCTGGTGAACCCCACGAACCACGCGTCCTTGAAGTCGTCGGTGGTCCCCGTCTTGCCGCCGGCCGGCACGCGCAGGCCGAGCGACCGGGCGGACGAGCCGGTGCCGCGGTCGATCACGTCCCGCAGCATCGACAGCGTCTGGAACGCGACCGCGTCCGACAGCACGCGCCGCACGACGGGCGGGTCGCGGAAGGCGACGTCCCCTTCCGCGTCGAGCGCCTCGCTGATGGCCCGCGGCTCGACCGCATAGCCGCCGTTGGGGAACATCGCGAACGCCGCGGTCAGCTCGAGCGGGGTCGCGAGCCCGGTGCCGAGGGCCAGCGAAGGCACGTCCGGCAGGTCGCGCAGGCCCGCTCCGCGCGCCAGGCGCAGCACGTCGCCGCTGCCCACGCGCTGCTGCAGCGCCACCGCGGCCTGGTTGTTGGACGTGAACAGCGCTTCGCGCAGCGTCAGCACGTCGGGCGCCTCCTCGCCGGAGTTGCGCGGGGCCCACTCCTCCTCGTTCGCCATCACCGCGACGCCCTGCAGGTCGCGCAGCACGGTGACGGGCGACAGCCCCCGCGAGAGCGCGGCCGCGTACACGAACGGCTTGAAGGCGGAGCCGGGCTGGCGCCGGCTGCGCACCGCGCGGTTGAACGACGACTTCGTGAAGTCCGAGCCGCCCACCAGCGCCAGCACGTCGCCCGTGGCGGGATCGAGCGCGACCAGCGCGACCTGCAGGTCCGGGATGCCCAGGCGCGCGAGCCCGCGCGCGACGGACGACTCGGCGGCGGCCTGCACCGCCGGCAGGAACGTGGTGTGCACCTGCCAGTCGGCCGGGTGGTCCTCGCCCACCCGCTCGCGGAACTGCGCGCGCAGGAACTCCTTCGCGTAGCCGCCGCGCGCGTCCAGCGCGCGCGGATGGTCCGTGATGGCGAGGCGGGCACCGCGCGCCTGCCGCTCCGCCGCCTCGGTGATGTAGCCCTCCGCGCGCATGCGGGCCAGGACCACGTGGCTCCGCTCGCGCGCGCCGTCCCAGTTGCTCCAGGGCGACAGCGCGGAGGGGGCGCGGATGAGGCCGGCGACCAGCGCGGACTCGGCCAGGCCCAGGTCCTTCGCGGGCCGGGCGAACAGGCTCCGGGACATGGCGTCGACGCCGTACACCCCGCCGCTGAGGTACACGCGGTTGAGGTACATCTCGAGGATCTGGTCCTTGGTCAGGATCTCCTCGAGCAGGACGGCCAGCACGGCCTCCTTGGCCTTGCGCGCGTAGCTGCGCCGCGTCGAGAGGAACAGCGTGCGCGCGAGCTGCTGGCTGAGCGTGCTGCCGCCCTGCACCGAGCCCGTGCGCAGGTTGTGCCAGGTGGCGCGCGCGAACGCGATGGGGTCGACGCCCGGATGGCGATGGAAGCGATGGTCCTCGACCGCGACCACCGCCGAGCGCAGCGCCGGCGCGATCTGGCCCAGCGGCACGTCGTGGCGCTGCTCGACCAGCGGGAACCACGGCCGGCCGTCGGCCCCGTAGAAGACGGTGTCCCCGACGCCGCGCGTCAGGCGGTGGACGGCCACCGCGTGGCGGCCGACCCAGAACAGGCCCACCGCACCGAGCACGGCGGAGGCGGTGACCACGAGGCCGGCCACCAGGTCCGGGAGGGAGAGGCCACCCAGGAGCTCGCGCCAGCGCGGCCGCGTGGGAGCGGCCGGCGGCACCAGGCCGCTCACGGCCGGATCACCGCCTTCACGACGCGCAGGGCGGCCATGTCCTCGAGCGCCTCGCCCGCCTGGTCGAGCGTGTACTCGCGCGTGATCAGCTCGCGCCAGCGGAAGCGCGCGACGTGGCGCGCCATCATCGCGACCGCGCGGTGCAGGTGGCTGTACTCGTAGCCCCAGCAGCCCAGCAGCGTGACGTGACGGCGGTTCAGGTGCCGGTGCGGGTTGATCGTCACGTCGCCGGCGTCGGTGTACTGGCCGACCACGACGTAGCGGCCCGCGTCGCGGACCATCTCCAGCCCCTCGCGCACGGCGAGCGGATGGCCGGACGCCTCGATCACCACGTCGGCGCCGCGGCCGCTCGTGCGCTCCTGCACCCAGCGCACGCGCGCGTCGGGCTCCGTGGCGACCGTGATGTCGAGCGTGTCGTCGGCCCCCAGGCGACGGGCGGCCACGAGCCGCGCGGCCGGCGCGCCCACGACCAGGACGGCCGCGGCGCCGGCGAGGGAGGCGAACACCGCGGCGTTGAGCCCCACGGGCCCGCTCCCCTGCACCACCACCGTGTCGCCCAGCGCGATGCCCGCGCGCTCGACCGCGTGGAAGCCGGTCGGCAGGCCGCAGCCCCCGCCCATGAACTCGTGCGCGTCGACACCGTCGGGCAGCGGCAACACGCGCACGCCGGGCCGCAGGTCGATGCGCTCCGCCCATCCACCGAGCAGCCCGTCCGCGGCGCTGGTCGTGATGCCGTAGACGCGGCGATGCGGGCAGCGCGTGGCGGCGCGCGCCACCAGGCAGTGCCAGCACGCGCCGCAGACGCCGTACACGTCGTAGAACGTCACCAGCCGGCCCGCCTCGATCGGCCGGCCCTCCACGTCGCGCAGGCCGTCCGCCTCCAGCACGCGCCCGCAGCTCACGTGCCCCGGGATGATCGGGTACGGCACGCCCGCCAGCCGGCCGTGGTGGAGGTGCACGTCGGTGCCGCACACCTCGGACAGCACCGTCTCCAGGACTGCGCCGCCGGCCGCGCGCGGCTCCTCGAACGTCCGCATGGCGAGCGGGCGGCCGGGCGCCTCCATGACGACCGCGCGGACCGTCAACGCGGCCTCGCCAGGAGGCTCACGCGGTTGAGCGGGAAGTGGAACGGGAAGTACGACAGCTCCAGGCCCTGCACGTGCTCGCCGACGTAGTAGCGATAGGTCCGCCCCCACAGGGGCACCACGGGCACGTCCTTCGCGACCAGGTCGTCGAGCGCGGAGAAGAGCCGGATGCGCTCCCGCGGGTCGGCCGTGCGCCGGCAGCGGTCCAGCAGCTCGTCCATGGCCTGCGACCGGTAGCGGAAGCCGTTCGTGCCCTGGGTCCGCGAGCGGAACATCGCGCGCAGCAGCCCGTCCGGGTTCGGGTAGTCCGCCTGCATGCCGCCGAACCACGCCTCGCTGCGCCCGGCTTCGGTCAGCGCCGTCAGCTCGTTCAGGTTCGCGCGGCGGTTGAGCACCAGCTCGAGGCCCAGCGCGGCGAAGTGCTCGGCCATCGCGACGAACGCGTCCTGGATCTCCTGCCGTCCCGCGGTGTAGTCGAGCCGCAGGCGCGGCCGGCGGCCGTCCGCCGCCAGCTCCTTGAAGAGCCGCCGCGCGCGCTCGAAGTCGGGAGCGGGCACCGCCCGCGGCGTCCGCGGGAAGCCGTCCGGAATGATCGAGTCGGTCAGCAGCGAATCGTCGATGAGCATCCGCCGCGCGAACACGGCGCGGTCGAGACCGAGCCGGAAGGCGCGCCGCAGGCGCGCGTCCGCGGCGGGGCCGGACGAGGTATTGAAGCCGATGTAGAACACGGCCAGCTCGCGGTGGCTCCGGATCTCGAACCCCGGCACGGGCTGGGCGGGCCCGGGCGGCACCAGCGCGTAGTCGACCGCGCCGCTCGTGACCAGCTCCATCACGCGCGCCGGCACCGACGCGCTCTGGGGCAGCAGCACGAACGTGAGCCCGTCCGCCGCCGGACGGCCCTCGGGCGCGCCGTCGTGCGCGACCAGCACGATGCGCTGGCCGGCCTCCCAGCTCTCGAAGCGGAACGGCCCCGAGCCGATGGGCGCGCGGCCGAACGCGGCACCGGCGCGGGCGGCCTCTTCCGCCGGCACGATCGAGAGCGAAGGCGCCGTGAGCAGGCTCAAGAAGGACGCGTACGGCTCCTCGAGCCGCACCTCGACCTCGCGCGGCCCCAGCACGCGCACGCCCGAGAGCGTCGGCGCCTGGCCCTGGCTGAACGCGCGCGCGCCCTCGATGACCGAGAGCAGCTCCGCGTAGGGCCCGCTGGCGCCGGCCGCCAGCAGGCGCTCGAACGTCCCCGCCACGTCGCGGGCCTCGACGGGGCGCCCGTTGTGGAACCGCGCGGGCGCCAGGCGGAAGGTGTACGTACGTCCGTCCTCGGACACGGTCCAGGTGCGCGCCAGCGCGGGCCGCAGGTCGAGCGCGGCGTCCGAGTCCACCAGGCGCGAGTACACGCGCGAGACGACGGCGTAGTCGTAGGCGGTGCGGGCGCGAGCGGGATCGAGGGTCGCCGGCTCCCCGATCGCGGTGCGCAGCATCGCGGGCGGGGCGGCCGCCGCGGCCACGGCGGCGACGGCGGCCAGACCGAGGAGGAGGGAAGGTCGGGTCATCAGGCCCATTCTAGTTCCCGTTGTCTCCGGCCACCTGCTTGGGTTCTACTTCGGCATGCGCCAGCTGAACGACCTGTCCACGCCGGCCGTCGTGATCGACCTGGACGTGCTGGAGCGCAACGTCGCGCGCATGGCCGAGCGCGCGCGCCAGCACGGCGTGCGGCTGCGGCCGCACGCCAAGACGCACAAGATCGTCGCCATCGGGCGCCTGCAGACGGCCGCGGGCGCCGTCGGGCTGTCGGTCGCCAAGACGAGCGAGGCCGAGGTCTTCGCGGACGCGGGGTTCGACGACCTGTTCGTCGCGTTCCCGGTCGTGGGACAGGACAAGGGCCGGCGGCTGGTGAGGCTGGCCGAGCGCGTCCGGCTGGCGGTGGGCACGGACAGCGTCGAGGGCGCGCGCACGCTGGCCGAGCCGTTCGCCCAGGCCGGGCGCGTGCTCGACGTCATGCTGAAGGTCGACGTCGGCTACCACCGCGTGGGGGTGGAGCCCGACCGCGCGCCGGCCGTCGCGGGCCAGATCGCCGAGCTGCGCGGGCTCCGCCTGCGCGGGATCTTCACGCACGCCGGCCACGCGTACGCGCAGGAGACGCCCGAAGCCGTCGCCGCGGTGGCCTCGCACGAGGGCAAGGCGCTGGCGCTCGTCGCGGAAGGGCTGCGGGCGGCGGGCCTGCCGATCGAGCAGGTCTCGGTCGGCTCCACGCCGACCGCGCGGCACGCGATGACCGTCAACGGCGTCACCGAGTGCCGGCCGGGGAACTACGTCTTCCACGACGCGTCGCAGGTGGCCCTGGGCTCCTGCCGGCTCGAGGACTGCGCGATGACCGTGCTGGCGACCGTGGTGAGCGTGCCGGCGCCCGGCCGCGCCGTGGTCGATGCCGGCAGCAAGACGCTCTCGTCCGACGCGCTGCGGCCGCATGCCGGCGGCCACGGCCGCATCCTGGGCCGGCTGAGCCGGATCGACAAGCTGAGCGAGGAGCACGGCGTGATCGCGGTCCAGCCCGGGGAGTCCTTCCGCGTGGGCGAGCGGGTGCGCATCCTCCCCAACCACGCCTGTGTCGTGACCAACCTGCACGACCGGCTGTGGGGCGTCCGCGGCGAGGCGGTGGAGGACGAGCTGCCCGTCGCCGCGCGGGGCCGGGTGGAGTAGCCATGCCGGCCGCGGCAGGCCGTCCCCGCTTCGCCGCGCCCGTCCTGGAGGCGATCCGCACCGGCATGATCATCGGCATCCGTGCCGGCCGCGCGCCCCACCGCTTCATCGGCATCTGGGCCGTCGTGGTCGAGAACCGCGTGTTCGTCCGCTCCTGGAGCCTCAAGCCGCGGAGCTGGTGGCGGACCTTCCTCGAGGACCCGCGCGGACGGATCACCGTCGGCACGCGTGCGCTGTCCGTGCGGGCGGTGCAGACGCGCAGCGAGCGGCTGAAGGACGCCGTGGACCGCGCGTACCTGGCCAAGTACAAGACGCCGGGCTCGATCCGCTTCGCGCGCGACCTGGGCCGCGCGCGGTCGCGGTCCACCACGACCGAGCTCGTTCCCACCCGCTGATCCGGCCCGTTGACAGGCTTTTGCTTGACCAGTCAATGGATAACTGACTATGTTCCGGGGCATGCGCGCCGCGCGGGTCCGCCGCGAGTCCCGGGGTCAGCTCCCCCACCTGGGCGTGGTCTCGCTGCTGCGCACCGTGGACGTGGTGCGGCGGTTCCTGGCCCGCGTGGTGGAGCCGCACGGGATCACCCTCCAGCAGTTCAACGTGCTGCGGATCCTGCGCGGGGCCGAGCGGGCGGGCGAGGCCCAGGGGCTGCCCACGCTGGAGCTGGCCGACCGCATGGTCGAGCGCGCGCCGGGCATCACGCGGCTGCTCGACCGCCTGGAGCGGAAGCGGCTGGTGGAGCGGCGGCGCTGCCCGAGCGACCGCAGGCAGGTGCTGTGCCGCATCGCGCCGGGCGGGCTCGCGCTGCTCGAGCGGCTGGAGCGGCCCATGGCCCGGGCCGACGCGGACTGCCTGGGCATGCTCGACGACGGACGGCTGCGATCGCTGCTGGCCCTGCTGGAGGCGGTCCGGGCGGGCCACGAAGACCCTTCGGAATCCGGAACCGGACGGAGCCGACGCGCTCCGACGAACAAAGGAGAACGATGAAGATGCGAACCCCATCCCTCACCGTGCTGTCGCTTGCCCTCCTGGCCGGCGCCGTCCAGGCGGAGACGTACACCGTCGACAAGGCCCATTCCGAGGTCCTCTTCTCGGTGCGCCACATGGGCGTCTCGAAGGTGACCGGACGCTTCAACGAGTTCACGGGCGTCGTGAACGGCGAGCCGGGCAAGCCGCAGGAGGCGTCGGTCGAGTTCACGATCAAGGCCACCAGCATCGACACCAACGACGCCGGACGCGACAAGCACCTGCGCTCGGCGGACTTCTTCGACGTCGAGAAGTTCCCGGAGATCACCTTCAAGAGCTCGAAGGTCACCGCGAAGGGCCAGAACCAGTACGACGTCACCGGCACGCTCACGATGCACGGCGTGGCCAAGGAGGTGACCCTGCCGGTGACGCTGGCCGGGCCGGTCAAGGACCCGCGGGGCAACGAGAAGGTCGGGTTCGAGGCCACGGCGAAGCTGAACCGCAAGGACTACGGCATCAGCTGGAACCGCGCGCTCGACGCGGGCGGCGTGGTCGTGAGCGACGAAGTGCAGGTCACCATCAACCTCGAGGCCGCCAAAGCCAAGCCGGCCGAGCCCGCCGCGACGAAGTAACCCCGTTCGCGCCGCGGAGGAGGCGAAGCGGACGCCTCTTCCGCGGCGGATCTTTCGTCCGGGACCGCGGAATACGGCACCCCTCCTCCCTGTAGACGCGGCAGGACTGGAGGTCCCCGATGCGCGCCTTTGCCGTCCCCGCCGCCGTCGCCGCCGCCCTGGCCGCCCCCACGGCCCTCTGCGCCCACGAGCCCACCTGGGAGCGCCCCGGCTCGATGGTCGAGGTGTCCGTACGGGTCGAGGGGTCCGGATCGCCCCTGTACGCAGCCCCCGATGGCTCCGGCCGCTACTACTTCGAGGCCCGCCGCGGCGGGCGCTACTCGGTCCACCTGACCAACCGCACGCACCACCGGCTCGGCGTCGTCCTGCTGGTCGACGGCCTGAACGTGATCAGCGGCGAGCGTCCCGCCGGCTGGCTGGGGAGCGATCCCGGCCGCATGTACATCCTCGATCCCTGGGACGCGACCGAGGTCAAGGGCTGGCGGACGTCGCTCGACGAGGTCCGGCGCTTCACGTTCGTGGACGAGGAGCGCTCGTACGCGGCGCGCTCGGGCAAGGCCAACTCGAAGATGGGCTGGGTGGAGGTCGCGGTCTACCGCGAGAAGGCGCGCCGCGTCGGCGGCCCGTATCCCCCGGTCAGTCGTGACGCTCCTTCCTCGCGCGACCGCTCGGGCGAGGACCGCGACGAGCCCATGGCGGAGGCCACGGCTCCGCCGGCAACGGCTCCGGCCGACCGCGGGGCGGCCAGGAGCGCGCCCGAGGGCATGGCCGACGGCAAGCGCTCCTACCCCGGCACGGGATGGGGGCAGCGCACGGACGACCACGTCGTCGTGGTGGACTTCGAGCCCGAGCGCAGCCCCGCCGAGCGCATGACGCTGCGGTACGAGTACGCGAGCGGCCTCAAGGCGCTCGGCATCGACGTGCAC
>JAICEW010000120.1 GCA_025923995.1 Vicinamibacteria bacterium
GAGGAGGTGTAGTACTCGTCGGCCAGCCCCGCGAAGTGATGGCCGAACTCGTGCACGAACACGTAGGGGGTGAACTTGTTGTCCGCGGAGACGGTCGCGTAGAGGTTGTGGATGCCGCCCCCGCCGTACTTGCGGTCGTTGGCCACCACCTCGACGAACTCGTAGGGCGCGGCCGACGCGGCCTCGCGCAGGCGCTTGTTGTCGAAGACAAGCACGTACCGCTCGGAGCCGAACGCGTCGTAGGTCGCGCGCAGCGCGGACTTGCGGTGGACGCCGTCGGAAGGACGCGCGATGCCGCTCTCGTCGGAGGGCACGTCCACGGCCCACACGTTGAAGTCGCGGCGTCGCTCCTTGAAGGGCGAGGACGCGAACAGGATCCCGGCCAGGCGCCTGGCGTCCGCGTGCCACTTCTCCATCTCGGCCGCGGTGTAGCCGTCGCCGATGAGCAGCAGGTCCACCTTGTCGCGCGGCTCGCCGTTCTTCTCGACCGCCCACACGCGCGCCGCGGCCGGCGGCCCGCTGCGGTCGATCGCGCGGTCGGCGGGGTCGACCTCGAAAGACCACGACTCCTTGAAGGAGTTGTCGGCGGCGCGCTCGGCCAGGACGACCTTCGCCTTGCCCGCGGGCAGCGGGAAGCGCAGGGACTCGTGGAACGCGCGCGTGACCGTCTTCGCCTCCCCCGTCGTCTGCCACTCGCCGAACACGCTCGCGAAGCCGCGCGAGTACAGCAGCTTCCCGCTGCCGGCGTCCTTCACCTCGAAGCGGTAGCGGCCGAGGCCGGAGTCGTCGATCGCCCGCTCGGGATGTCCGGGCCACGGTCCCTCCAGCACCAGGCCGTCCAGCGCGTAGGCGTCCTGGTCGGCGGTGCCCGTGTGCACGTAGTCCACGCGCAGCGTGGCGACGGGCGCCGCGGCCGAGGCGGCCTGGAGCAGGAGCAGGGCGAAGATGGGCACGGTCACCTCCGGAGGCGGAAGGGTATCATCGGCCATGCGCCACCCCGCCCGCCGCCTCGCGCTCGCCCTGCTCGCCGCGCTGGCGGTCGCGTCCACGCTCGAGGCCCGCACCCAGCCGGTGCGCGCGCGCAACGGGATGGTCGCGTCCCAGAACGCGGTGGCCAGCCGCGTCGGCGTCGACGTGCTGGCGGAGGGCGGCACCGCGGTGGACGCCGCGGTGGCCACCGCGTTCGCCCTGGCGGTCACGCACCCGACCGCGGGCAACATCGGCGGGGGCGGGTTCCTGCTGTACCGGCCCGCGAGCGGCGAGCCCGTCGCCTACGACTTCCGCGAGATGGCCCCGGCGGGCTCCTCCCCCACGATGTGGCTCCGCGATGGCGCGTACGACCCCAAGCGTCATCACTTCAGCCACCTGGCCGTGGGCGTGCCGGGGACGGTGGCGGGCCTGCACCTCGCGTGGAAGGAGAACGGGCGCCTGCCCTGGAAGCGGCTGCTGGCTCCCGCGATCGCGCTGGCGCGCGACGGCTTCGTCGTCACCGACCAGCTCTCCCGCTCCTTGAAGGGCGTGCTGCCCGAGATGCAGCCCTATTCCGCGTCCGTCGCGCAGTTCAGCAAGGGCGGCGTGCCCTACGAGATGGGCGAGGTGCTCAAGCAGCCCGACCTCGCCCGCTCGCTGCAGCGCATCGCCGACGACGGACCCGCCGGCTTCTACGAAGGCGAGACGGCGGAGCTCCTCGAGAAGGAGATGAAGGCGAACGGAGGGCTCATCACGCGCGCGGACCTGAAGACGTACCAGGCGAGGAAGCGCGTGCCTCTGCGCGGCACCTACCGCGGCCACGACGTGCTCACGATGCCACCCATCAGCTCCGGCGGCACCGCGTTGCTCTCGATGCTGAACGTGCTGGAGGGCTACGACCTCAAGCAGCGCGGCTGGGGCAGCGCCGCCACCGTGCACCTGCTGGCGGAGACGATGCGCCGCGCGTTCGCGGACCGCGCGCGCTTCCTGGGCGACCCCGAGTTCAACCCCACGCTGGCGGCGACGGTCGAGCGCCTGATCTCGAAGCCCTACGCCGAGACGCTGCGGCGGACGATCGCGGACCAGCAGGCGACGCGCTCGTCGCCGACGTCGTTCGAGTGGCCGGCGGAGAGCACCGAGACCACGCACCTGTCGGTGGTGGACGAAGCGCGGAACGCGGTCGCGCTCACCTATACCCTCGAGTACGGGTACGGCTCGCGCATCGTCGTGCCGGGCGCCGGCTTCCTGCTCAACAACGAGATGGGCGACTTCAACGCCGGCCCCGGGCTGACCGACGCGAACGGGCTGATCGGGACCGAGCCCAACCTGGCCGCGCCGCGCAAGCGCATGGTCTCCAGCATGACGCCCACCATCCTCTCGAAGGACGGCCAGCCCTTCCTGGTCGTCGGCGCCATGGGCGGCCGCACCATCATCAACACGGTGCTCCTGACCGTCCTCAACGTGGTCGACTTCGGGATGAACATCCAGGACGCGCTGGACGCACCCCGCTTCCATCACCAGTGGCTGCCGGACCGCATCTCGTACGAGACCTACGGCCTCTCGCCCGACACGCGGGCGCTGCTCGAGTCGCGCGGGCACGCGCTCCACGAGGTCGCGCTGCAGGGAAACGCGCAGGGCATCGCGTACGACGCGAAGGCCGGCGTGCTGGAGGGCGGGGCGGACAGCCGCGACCCCGACGGCGCGGCGGTCGGTCGGTAGGACGCCCGGTCAGGGCCTGGGCGAGGCGGCCGGGGCGGGGGACGCCGAGGCCGCGTTCGCGGTCTGGAGCGCCTCCCGCTTCTTCTCGATGTCCTTCCGCTCGCGGTCGTCCAGTCCGGACCCGGCGAGAGCCTGCTCGTAGAGCGCGAGCGCCTCCTGGGCACGGCCGCGCTCGCGCAGGACGTCGGCCAGATGGCCCTTGATGGTGGCCGAGCTCGAGCCCTCGGCGGCCGCGCGCAGCACGGTCTCCGCCTCGTCCAGGCGCTTCAAGTGGAACAGCGCCCACCCGCGGGTGTCGAGATAGTGGGGGTCGCGGGTCCTTCTTCAGCACCTTGTCGATGAGGGTCAAGGCCTCGGCCGCCTGGCCCGGCGCGTCGGCGAGCGCGTAGGCGAGCGAGTTCATCAGCACGAGGGACTTCGGATCGGCGGCGAGCGTCTCGCGCAGCAGCACGATCGACTCCGGCGCGCGGTCGTGACGCGACAGGAACGAGGCCAGCTGCACCGCGATCTGGGCGCTGGCGGGGCTGGCGGCCCGCGCCTTCCGCAACAGGCTCTCGGCCTCGGCCGTACGGCCCTGCTCCTCCAGCTCCTCGGTGATCTGGGCCAGGGCGGTCCGGTCACGACCGGCCACGGACAGCAGGTCCTGCTCCTCGCGGGCGGCCTCCTGCGTGCGACCGGCCTCGCGCAGCACGTTCCAGAGGACGATGCGATGGCTGGTGGCCGCGGGGTCCGCCCCGCGCGCCCTCCGCGCGTAGCCGGCCGCCTCGTCGGCGCGGTCCGCCCGGCCGGTCAGCAGGCTCGCCAGCGCCGCCAGGGCGGGCGCGAAGGCTCCGTTCGCCGCGATGGCGGCCCGCAGCTGCTGCTCGCGGCGCTCCGTGTCCTTGTCCGCCGGCTGCGAGGGGTCGCGGAGCGACCCGGCGCGGAAGAGCGCGATGTAGTTGCTGGGCGTGAGACGGATGGCCTCCGCGTAGCGCGCGAGGGCGACGTCCACGCGGCCTTCGTACTGCTCGAGGAGCCCCAGCGCTTCGTGCGTCGAGGACAACGCCGGGTCGGCGCGCAGCGAGGACTCGAGCAGCGGACGCGCCTCCCGCCGGCGCCCGGTCCGGACCAGGAAGTCGCCGCGGAGCATGCCGGACTGGTGCGGCTGGAGGGGCACGACCTGGATGGCCTGCGCATCGATTCGCGTCGGCGACTTCAGCCCGCTGAAGCTGCTGCGGCGGACATACGCGTCGATCTCCGACTGGAGCTTGCCCAGGTCGCCGAACGCCTGCCGGCGCGCGTCGGGCTCGTCGACGCCCTCCGCCAGCAGCTTCAGGAACTTCTGGAGCTGTCCGCGGCGGTGCCCGGCGCCGATCAGGAGGTAGTGCGTGAGGATCGCCGACTGCGCGTAGAACGAGGGCGTGCGGTCCGCGTGCGTGTACGCGGTCGAGCTGTGATCGGCCGACATCAGGGTCTCGAGCTGGATCGACGAGCGCTCGCGCAGGAAGTACACGTGCGGCGGGAACACCCGGCCCCAGCGCACCTCCTTCTCGTCCACGTCCGCCGTGCCGTAGAACTCGGCCAGCCCCTCGGAGAGCCACAGGGGCACCCAGCGCGCGTTGAGCCGCGTCAGCAGGTGCGTGTACTCGTGGTAGATCACGTGGTAGGGGAACTCTTCGCTGGTGTCGAGACGCAGCGCGACGAGGTGCTTGTCCTGCCCGGGCATGAACACCCCGGCCGGCCGGCGGCCGCCCTTCGTCTCCCAGTAGCCCGGCAGCAGCTCGCGCAGGCCCGCCTCGTCGCGGGCCGCGAAGATGACGATGGGCCGTCCGGGATCCACCCGGGCCTGGAGGACCTGGGCGAACAGGCCGCGCACCTGCTCGAACTGGTGGGCGACCTGGCGGGCCTGCTTCTCGCCGGCGTCGCTCACGACCAGGAAGCCGGGGCTGCGCGCCAGCACCCACTCGCGTTCCCCGGCCCACGCGGGGGCGGCCGCCAGGAGCGCCACCGCCAGGACGCCGCCTTTTCGGTATCGAGCCATATACAGTAAGGTGCGGACCGGTCGAAAACGTGTCGGTCGTGTGGCCCGATTATCGAGGTCCGCGTGGATTCGTCACTGCTCACCGACGCGCAGAAGCGGCTCCTGGCCGAGGAGCGGGCGCTGCTCTCCGACCTGCTGGGCGTGCTGGTGCGCCTGGACGCCCCCGGCGACGAGGCCGAGACGCTGCGCCGCTCGGTGCGGCAGCTCGACGAGCTGTTCCTGCTGGTCGTGGTGGGCGAGTTCAACGCCGGCAAGAGCGCGTTCGTCAACGCGCTGCTGGGCCAGGGGGTGCTGGAGGAGGGCGTCACGCCCACCACCACGCGGCTGGGCGTCCTCACCTACGGTCCGGTGGTCGCGCGCCAGGCGGCGGCCGAAGGCGCCGACCGCGTCACGGCGCCGGTCGACCTCCTGCGCGAGATCAGCATCGTCGACACGCCCGGCACCAACGCCGTGCAGCGGGAGCACGAGGCCCTGACGCGCGACTTCGTGCCCCGCTCCGACCTGGTGCTGTTCGTGACCTCCGCCGACCGGCCCTTCACCGAGAGCGAGCGCGCCTTCCTGGAGAGCGTGCGCGACTGGGGCAAGAAGATCGTGGTGGCGGTCAACAAGATCGACATCCTGGAGTCGGAGCCCGACCGCAAGCGCGTCCTGGAGTTCGTCCAGGACAACGCGCGCAAGCTCCTGGGCACCGTCCCGCGCGTCTTCCCCGTCTCGGCCCGGCAGGCGCAACGCGCCAAGGCGGCGGGCGACGCGGCCGCGCTCACGGCCAGCGGGTTCCAGGCGCTCGAGGAGTACGTGACGCGCACGCTCGACGAGCGCGAGCGCGTGCGCCTCAAGCTGCTGAACCCGCTGGGCGTCGGGCGCCAGGTCCTGGACCGCCAGCAGGAGCGGGCCGACGTGCGTCGCGCGGTGCTGCGCGAGGACTTCGAGACCGTGCAGGACCTCGACGGCCAGCTGGCGCTCTACGGAGAGGACCTGGCCCGCGACTTCCGCTTCCGGCTGGCCGACGTGGAGAAGGAGCTGCTGGAGATGGAGCGCCGCGGCCACGACTTCTTCGACGAGACGCTGCGCATCGGGCGCATCTTCGACCTGCTGAGCCACCGCAAGATCAAGCGCGCGTTCGAGGAGAAGGTGGTGGGCGAGCTGCCCCGGGTGGTCGAGCGGCAGGTGGAGCAGGTCGTGGAATGGATGGTCGACAGCGACCTGCGGCAGTGGCGCTCGATGGTGGACCACCTGGAGCGCCGGCGGCGCCAGCACGAGGACCGCATCGTGGGATCCATGAGCGCCGGGTTCGAGCACGACCGCACGCGCCTGCTGGAGGAGGCGCGTCGCGCGGCCCAGCGCGCGCTCGAGAGCTACGACCGCGACCTGGAGTCGGATCGCCTGGCCGATTCCGTGCGCGTGGCCGTCGCGGGGACGGCCGCGCTCCAGGTCGGCGCGCTGGGCCTGGGCACGATCGTCACCATGGTGGCCAGCACCGCGGCGGTCGACATGACGGGCATCCTGGCCGCGGGAGCGCTGTCCGCCATCGGCCTGCTGGTGCTGCCCGCCCGGCGCTCGGGCGCCAAGGCCGAGCTGCGCACGAAGGTGGAGACCATGCGCACCAAGCTGCTCTCGGCGCTGGTCGTGCAGTTCGAGCAGGAGCGCGCGCGCAGCCTGCAGCGCCTCCAGGAGGCGATCGCGCCCTACACGCGCTTCGTGCGCGCGGAGCGGGAGCGGCTGGACGGGGCGGAGGCGGACCTGTCCCGCATCCGCGACGGCCTCGGGCGCATCCGGTCACAGATCGAGGCCGGCTGAGCCGGGCGGGACGACTACGATCCGGAAGCCGCGGGCGGAAGGGCCGGCGGCCAGGCGGTCCCCCGCCGGGACGCGGCCTCCATCTCGCGCAGCGCCGGCCGATTCGTGAGGTAGTCGGGATCGAGGCGTTGCACCTCGGCGAAGGACGCCGCGGCTTCCGGGTACTCGCCCAGCGTGTGCAGCGCGGCCCCCAATGCGCCGTAGCCGCGCGCCGAGTGCGGCTCGATGCGGAGCGAGACCTGCAGCTCCTCGATCGCGGCCCGCGGGTCGCCCGCCAGGCGGAGGTGCGCCTCGCCCAGGCGCAGCCAGCCCTCCGGGTCGTCCGGCATCAGGCGCGCCGCCTCCCGATACGCGTCGATCGCCTCCGCGTACGCTCCCGCGGCGGAGAGGGCGCGGGCGAGCGCGACGCGGACGTTGCGGGCGCGCAGCCCCGGCAGGTCCAGCCGCCGTGCGGCGCGGCAGGCTTCGAGCGCGTCGGCGCCGGGCGCCGGCGAGAGGCAGAGGCTGACCGGCCCGCGCTCGGCCGCGCTGGCCGCAGTCGGCGCGCAGACGAGCGCCGCCGCCAGCGCCAGGCGCTTCAGAAGGCTTCCTTGTTCACGACGTACGGCATCTTCTTCGGATCGCCGTCGTAGCGCTTCTCCAGCACGTCGATCACCGCCTGCACGGTGCGGCCCGCCATCCCCACCTCGGGATCGGGCGACAGGCGCGTCGCCTTCGCCGCCGACGCGAAATGGTGGAACAGGCGCAGCTTGAGCCGCAGCCGCTCGTCGCGCAGCGGGCTGTCGGCGGGCAGCGGCTCCTTCTCGAACACGTCGAGCGCGGCGCCGCCGATCCAGCCCTCGAGCAGCGCCTTGGCCAGCGCCGCCTCGTCCACGACCGGCCCGCGCGACGTGTTCACCAGGATCGCGGTCGGCTTCATCATCTTCAGCCGCCGCTCGTCCATCAGGTGGAACGTCGGCTCCGGCGACTCGCCGGGGCGGGTGAGGTTCACGTGGAGCGACACGAAGTCGGCGCGGCCGAGGGCGACGTCGAGCGGGACGTACTCGATCGTCTGCAGGCGGGAGGCGAGCCCCTCCTCGTGCCGGACCGTCAGGACGCGCCTCACGCCGTCCACGAACCGGCCGTCCTGGAAGACGGGGTCGTAGCACAGCACGTCCATGTCGAAGCCCACCGCCTTCTTGATGAAGCTCTTCCCGATGCGGCCGGTGCCGATCACGGCCACGGTCCTCCCCGTCACCTCGACGCCCAGCCAGGGATGCCACGGGTGCCAGGTGGACCAGGTCTGCTCGCGCACCATCTGCTCGGACGGCCAGGTCATGCGCGCGGCCGCGCCCATGATCAGGAACGCGAACTCCGCCGTGGCGTCCGTCAGCACGTCCGCGGTGTTGCTGAAGGGCAGGCGGTGCCGGTTGGCCGCCGCGCGGTCGATGTTGTCGAAGCCGACCGCCATCTGGGCGACGACCTTGAGGCGGGCCGCCCGGCCCGCCGCGAAGACGCTCTCGTCGATCCGGTCGCGGAGCGTGGTGATGAGCGCGTCGACGCCGCCCGTCACCTTCTCCAGGATGAGCGACTGGGGCGGGGGCTCGACGCGGTCGTAGACCTCGAGCGACCAGCCCTTGTCGCGGAGGCGCTGGAGCGCCTCCTGTCCGATGTCGCAGGTGGCGAAGATGCGGTAGCTCATGGTCCCTAGTGCTCCAGCAGTCCCTTGATCCGTCGCAGCGCCTCCTGGATGTTCTCCATGCTGTTCGCGTACGAGAAGCGCAGGTGGCCCTCGCCGAACTCGCCGAACGCGGTGCCCGACAGGCAGGCGACACCCGCCTCGTCCAGCAGGCGGTCGGCCAGGGCCCGGCTGGAGAAGCCCGTGCGCGCGATGTTGGGGAAGACGTAGAAGGCGCCTTTGGGGCGCACGCAGGCGAAGCCGGGGATGGTGCGCAGGCCGTCGACGATGGCGTCGCGCCGACGCTTGAACTCCGCGTTCATGTGGTCGACCGACGACTGGTCGCCGCCTAGCGCGGCCACCGCGGCCAGCTGGCTGAAGGTCGCGGTGCACGAGGTGGAGTTGGTCTGCAGCTTGGCCACCACCTGGGCCATGGGGGCCGGCATGATCCCGTAGCCCAGCCGCCAGCCGGTCATGGCGTACGTCTTGGAGAAGCCGTCGAGCACGATGGCCAGCGGCTCCATGCCCGGCAGCGCGGCGATCGAGTGGTGCTGGCCGTCGTAGAGGATGCGCGAGTAGATCTCGTCGGACAGGACCGGCACGCCGTGTTTGGCGGCCACGCTCGCGATCGCGCGCAGGCCGGCCTCGGGGATGGTGCCGCCGGTCGGGTTGTGCGGGTAGTTCAGGATGATGAGACGCGTCCGGGGGCCGACGCGCGAGCAGAGCTGGTCGACGTCCAGCTCGAAGCCCTTCTCCTCCAGCAGGCGCACCGGGACCGGGTTGCCCCCGATGTAGCGGATCATCGACTCGTAGATGGGGAAGCCGGGGTTCGGGTAGAGCACCTCGTCGCCCTCGTCCACGAGCGCGAGGATCACGAAGAACATGATCGGCTTGGCGCCGGGCGTGACCACCACCATCTCGGGCGTGGCGCGCGCGCCGCGGCGCTTGAGCGAGTCCTCCGCGATGGCCTCGCGCAGCTCGGGGATGCCCGCCGACGGCCCGTAGTGCGTGGCGCCGCCCTTGAGGGCGTGGACGGCGGCCTCGGTGATGTGGCCGGGCGTGTCGAAGTCCGGCTCGCCGATCTCGAGGTGGACGATGTTCCGGCCCTGCGCCTCCAGGGCACGTGCGCGGACCAGCACCTCGAAAGCGGTCTCGGTGCCCAGCCGCGCCATCCGCTGCGAGAGCCTCATCGACGTCCTCCGCGGAGGACTACTCTATCAGGAGACGCGCCGCGGCCTGCTCCCGCTACAATCGGGGCCGCTTGGGCTCTCCGTGGACCGCGTTCGGGCCGTTCGCGCGCCGGGACGCGCCGATCGCGCTGCTCCTCGGCGCCGCGGTCGTCTCCCTCGCGTTCCTGAGCCCGCCCACGGTCTTCGAAGGCCCGGACTCCATCCGCCTCCACCTCCCCAACCGCGTCCACCTGGCGCAGAGGCTCGCGCGCGGCGAGCTGCCTTTGTGGAATCCTCACGTGGGGCTTGGGCGTCCGTTCCTGGCCGACATCGAGGTGGAGGCGTTCTATCCGCCCCACCTGCTTTCGCTCCTGCTGGAGCCGGTCGTGGCCGTCAGCCTGCTGGCGATGCTGCACTGCGCCCTGGCCATCCTCGGCATGCGTGCACTGTGCCGGTACCTCGGCGCGGCGGAGGGCGCCGCCTGGGCCGCGGGAATGGTGTTCGTGTGCGCGGCGCCGATCGGCGAGTGGATGCACGCGGGCCAGTTCCCCTACACCTGGGGACTTTGCTGGCTGCCGGCATGCTTCCTCCTGGCCGCACGGCTCCACGACCGACCCTCGTGGCCCGCCATGGTGGCGCTCTCGGTGGCGCTCGCGCTGCAGCTGCTGGCCGGGCATCCGCAGATCGCCTGGATCACGTGGCTGGGGCTCGCGTGCTTCTACCTCGGACGGAGCGCGTGGGGGAGTCTCGAGGACCTCGCGGGGCTGGCCCGCCGGCTCGCGTGGCTGGTGCTGGCGCTCGGCTTCGTGTTCGCGCTGACCGCGGTGCAACTGCTGCCGTTCCTCGAGCTCGCCGGACAGGGCAACCGAACGTCGTCCTCCGGGTTCGCGGCGGCGGGCGCGTTTCCCGCCGCGGGATGGGCGACGCTCTTGGGCTCGCCCGCGCGCTACTGGCGATTCCTGCTGTACGTCGGGGCGGCGCCCCTGCTGGCGGGCGCCTGCGGCCTGATGCGCGTGGGGGACCGCGACCGTCGCGCCCTGGCCCTGTCGGCGCTGGGGGGATGCCTCATCGCCGCGGGAGACGCGACACCGGCGTTCGCCGTGCTCTCGCGCGTCGTGCCGGGCATGGGGATGCTGCACGGACACGCTCGAGCCGCGGTGCTGCTTCCGTTTGCGCTCATCGTGTCCGCCGCGCTCTGGCTCGGATCGGTGCCGCGGCCGCGGCGGGAGTGGCGCGGCCTCGCGCTGGCCACGGCGGCGGCGCTGGCGGGGATCGCCTGGGCTGGGCGAGGCTCGCTGTTCGCAGCCGACGACGTCCGCACGCTCGCGCTTCGGATGGCGGTCTTCCTGGGCGCAGCGGCCCTGCTGCTCCGCGTTCGAACGCGAGCGCGCTCGAGCCGCGCGGGGGTGTGGGCCGCCGCCGGCCTTGCGCTCGTCACCACCGGCGACCTGGCCTGGAACATGAACAGGCTCAAGCGCGCGCTGCCTCCCGCCGACGACCTCAAGGCGGAGCCGGCCGTCGTGCGGGCCCTGCACTCGGCGAAGCTCTTCGATCCGAACGGCGCGCCGCCCCGCCTGTCGGTGCCTTACTGGATCGTCCGGGACAACGGCGGGCTGCTCTACGGCTACAGCACGTTCACCGGCTACGTGGCCCTCACGCTCGACCGCGTGTGGGTCTACCTCCACGCGATGCTCGACGTGCCAGCGTCACACGTTGAGAACACGTATCCCTCGCTGCGCATCTACGATTTCGGGCCCTTCCCCTATCGCACCATGAACCTGGTCCTGGGCTTCGACACGCGGTCCCGGAAGCTCGTCGTCGCGCCCGACCCGGATCCGCGCGCCTGGGTGGTGACCCGGGCGCGCGTGGTGCCGGACTGGCGAGAGGCGATACGCCTGCTCCGTGCCGGTCACGACCCGCACGTGGAAGCACTGCTGGAACCCACTGCCGTGGACCTTGGCCCCCCCGCGCCGTCCGGGCCGGGGGTGACGGCGCGCATCGTCCGGTTCGGGCCCGAGCGGGTGGAGATCCTCGCGAGATCGGACTCTCCCGGGTGGCTCGTGCTTGCGGAGGCCTGGTACCCGGGTTGGAAAGCGACCGTCGACGGCAATCCGCGACCGTGCCTTCCGGCGAATGCGTGGATGCGCGCGGTGCCCATCCCGGCGGGCGAGTCGCGGGTGGTCCTGAGCTACCGATCCCGCTGGCTCGCCTGGGGCGCCCTCGTCTCGGGGGCGGCCGTCGCGGCGGCGGTCGCTTCGCTGCGGCTCATTCGGCGCGCATGACGGCGATGGGATCGACGCGCAGGGCGCGCAGCGCCGGGAAGACGCAGCCCACCCCGGCCATGAGCGCGGACACGCCCAGGGCCACGGCGAAGGTGACGACGTCGTGCGGGCTGACGCCGAAGAGCAGGGCCTGCATGGTTCGGCCGGCCGCGTACGACAGGACGAGGCCGATCAGCACGCCGGCGAGCGTGAGCCGTGCCGCCTGGCGGAGCACGAGCGCCAGCACGTCGCGCGGGAGCGCGCCCAGCGCGACCCGCACGCCGATCTCCTGCGAGCGGCTGCGCACCACGAAGGAGAGCAGGCCGTGGATGCCGACGCCGGCCAGGAGGATCGCGGCCGCCGCGAAGGCCAGGAGGACGCGGACCTGGGCCGTCCGCGCCCCCGTCTCGGCCTGGACGACGTCCGCCATCGTGCGCGCGTCCGAGATCGGCTGCTGCGGATCGGCCTGGGCGATGACGCGCCGCACCAGTGGCATCAGCACCGCGGGGTCGGACGACGCGCGGATCGCGAGATCCTTGGGCGCGTAGAAGATCACGCCGCCGTCGGGCACCTGCCGGCTGGACAGGTAGACCTGCGGCTCGCTCTCGCGCTCGACGCCGCGCACGTGCACGTCGCCCGCGACGCCGATCACCGTGCGGTCGAAGAAGGCCAGCTTGAACGGGCGGCCCAGTGGGTCCTGGCCCGGCCAGACCTGGCGCACGAAGGACTCGCTGACGATGGCCACGAACGGCGACTCCGCGGTGTCCGAGTCGCGCACGTCGCGCCCGCGCAACGGGATGCCCATCGTCTCGAAGTAGCCCGGCGTGACGAAGCGCATGCTGACGCTGACGCCTTCACCGGGCGCATCCGTGCGGCCGGGCACCTCGATCTTCCAGATGCCGCCCCGCATCACCATCGGCAGGAAGCTCGTGTACGCGGCCGACTGCACGCCGGGCAGGGCCCGCACGCCGTCCAGGACGGTCGTGTAGAACCGGTGTCGCTTCATCGTCTCCTGGTACTTCGGCAGCGGCAGCGTGGTCCGCATCGTCAGCACGCCGTCGGCGCGGAACCCCGGATCGACCGCCTGCACGCGCCACAGCGCCCGGATCAGGAGCCCGGCGGACACGAGCAGCACGACCGAGAGCGTGACCTCCGCCATCACCAGCGCGCCGCGCAGGCGCTCGCGGCGGCCGCCCACGCCGCCGCGGGAGCCTTCGCGCAGGCCGGCCGCGTCCACGTCGCGCAGCGCGCGCCAGGCGGGAGCGACGCCGAAAGCGAGGGCGACCACGACGGTGGTGATCCCGGCGAAGGCGAGGATGCGCAGGTCCACGGTCGGCGTCTCGGCGATCGGGAGGGACGTGGGCACCAGGCGCGCGACCAGCGGCGTCGCGGTGAAGGCGAGGAGCACGCCCAGCGCGCCGCCCAGCATCGCGAGCAGGAGGCTCTCGGTCAGGAGCTGCCGCAGCAGCCGGTCGCGGCCGGCACCGAGCGCGGTGCGCACGGCCAGCTCCTGCCGCCGCACGAGCGCGCGCGCGAGCAGCAGGCTCGCCAGGTTGGTGCACGCGATGAGCAAAACGCAGACGGCCGCGCCCAGCAGCGCCTTCAGCATCAGGCGCGCCTGCGGCGCGATCTCGTCGCGCAGGAGCACGAGCGTCGCGCCCACCTTGGCGTTCTCCGGGTACGCGCGCTCGAGCTGGGCGGCGATCAGCGACATCTCGGCCCGCGCCGTCTGCAGCGAGACGCCCGGCTTGAGCCGTCCGATCCCGTAGACGAACGTGTTGGTGCGGTCCTCGTAGTCCTGCTCCTGGAAGCGGGCGGTCGTCCACAGCTGGGTGCCGCGCCGGGGGAACCGGAAGTCCGGGGGCATCACGCCGATCACCTCGTACGGCGCGTCGTCCAGGACCAGGCGCCGGCCCAGGACGCCGGGGTCGCCGCCGAAGCGCGCCTGCCAGAGGCCGTGACTCAGGATCACGGTGCCGGCGGCGCCCGCGACGTCCTCTTCGGGCGTGAAGTTGCGGCCCAGGAGCGGCTGCACGCCCAGCAGCGGGAACAGCTCGGAGGAGACGCCCTGGCCCTCCAGGCGCTCGGGCTCACCACTGCCCGAGAGGTTGACGGAGACGTTGCGCCAGCAGCCGATGCTCTCGAACGAGGTGCTCCGTGCCTTCCAGTCGCGGTAGTTCGCGGGCGAGAGCTCCATCCGCGTGTAGCCGAGCGCGGCCTGGTCCTGCCAGAGCTTGACCAGGCGGTGCGGCCCGGGGAACGGCAGCGGCCGGATGAGCACGTGGTCGGTGACGGAGAACGCGGCGGTCGTCGCCCCCACGCCCAGCGCCGCCACCACGGCCGCGGTGAACGTGAACCCGGGCGCGTTGCGGAACGAGCGGAGCGCGTAGCGCACGTCCTGCGCGAGCAGCTCCGCGTGGACGCGCACCGCGGTCGCGAGCAGGTCCCAGAGGGTGGCCAGCCACAGCAGGCCCAGGCCGAAGGGCCCAGAAACCTCGCGCCGCTTCCGCGCGAACACGGCGCGCATCTCGGAGCCGTACTCGTTGCGGAACGACGCCGGGAGCAGGCGCAGCAGGGCGGCGTACATCACGCCTTCGCCGGCGCCAGGCCCGCCGCGCGGGCCAGCTTCACGAGGGCGTTCAGGCGCGCCGTCTCCGCCCGGGCGACCGCGGTGCCGAGCGCGGTGATGCGGTAGTAGCGTCGGCGCTCGTCGTCGTCCGCGGCCGGTCGCTCGCGGACCTCGACCAGCAGGCCGTCCTCCAGCATGCGCTGGATCGAGCGGTAGAGCGTGCCCGCGCTGAGCTTCAGCCGGCCGTCGGTGCGGGCCGCGACGTCCTGGATGATGCCGTAGCCGTGGCGGTCGTCCTCGGCCAGGGCCAGCAGGATGTGGAAGGTGGCGAGCGGCAGCGGAAGGAATTCATCGACCTGGACACGTTCGTGGGCCATGCCCCCGAATATATCCACGATGGATATATCGTCAAGGGCTATAGCGGGCCCACTCCTGCGCCAGCTTCGCGAACGCGGCCATGCCGCCCGCCGCCTGCGCCCACTCGAAGTTCTCGTTGGGGGCGTGGTACCCGTGGTCGGGCATCGACAGGTCCAGGAACCCGACCGGGCAGCGCAGGACGCGCTGCATGCTGAGCACGGTGCACACGCTGCCGCCGTCGCGCACGAACGCCGGTGTCGAGCCGAACGCGAACTTCACCGCGGACTTCACGGCCGCGGCCAGGGGGCCGGTCGACTCCCACACCGACGCGGCCGCGCCGCCGGGCGTCACCTCCGCTACCACGTCCGGGTTGTGCTTCTTCGCGAACGCGACGACGAGCGACGCGATGCGCTCGGGGTCCTGTCCGGGCACCAGCCGGCACGAGGCCTTGAGCTCGCCGCGCGCGGGCACGATCGACTTGAGCCCCGCGCCCTGGTGGCCGCCGGCCAGCCCGTGCACCTCGAACGTCGGCCGCGTCCAGAGGCTCTCCATCACCTCGAGCGCGTTCTCGGTGCGCAGGCGCTTCAGGAGGTTGTCCTTCTTGAAGCGCGAGACCGTGAAGCCGGAGCTCAGGAAGTCCGCGCGCTCCTTCTTCGTGGGCCTCACGATCCCGTCGTAGAAGCCGGGGACCTTCACGCGGCCCGTGCGCGGGTCGTGGAGGGCGCACGCGAGGTCCATGAGCTCGCCCAGCGGGTTGCGGACCGCGCCGCCGGCGATGCCCGAGTGGACGTCGCCCTCCGCGGTCCGCAGGGTGAAGCGGAATCCCTTGAAGCCGCGCAGGCCGGCCGCGACCGTCGGCCGCTTCCGCGTGAGCCAGTAGCCGTCGGAGATCACGACGGCGTCCGTCGCCACGCGGCGCCCGAGCCGCGCGAGCGTGCGCTCGAAGTGGGGCGAGCTGATCTCCTCCTCCGTCTCCCAGAGCAGCCTGACCGTCACCGGCACACCGGCCGCATGCGCCGCCGCCACCCCGAACAGGGCGGCCAGCGCGGGCCCCTTGTCGTCCGTGGTGCCCCGCCCCCAGTAACGGCCGTCCTTGTCGGTGTAGCGGAAGGGCTCGGTTCGCCAGCCCTCCGCCTCGCGGTCGGCCGGCTGCACGTCGAGATGGTTGTAGAGCGTGAGCGTGGGCGAGCCCTTGGGCCCGGCGAACTCGCCGAGCAGCAGCGGATGGCCGCCCGTCTTCACGACCTGCGCGCGGCCCCCGAGGCTCGTGACAAGCTCCGCCGCCGCGTCGGCCACGCGCGCGCAGTCCCCGGCGCGCGCGGGATCCGAGGACACGCTCGGGATCTCGACCAGGCGCTTCAGCCAGCGCTCGTACGACGGCCGGACGCCGTTCGCGTGGGCCCGCAGCGCCGCGCGCGAGAGGCCTTTCATGCGCTCTCGTCCACCAGCACCTCGAAGTGCTCGACGTTCGGCTCGAGTGCCAGCAGGAACTCCCGGTCCTCGGGGTAGTACACCGCCCTGGTCGGCTCGGGTCCGGCGAACGCGCGGATCGCGTCCCAGGAGTCCCAGCGCGACGTGAACACGAACAGGGCCTGCCCGTCGGCCACGCTACGCAGGATGCTCACTCCCCGATTGCCCGGGGTGCGCCGGCAGTGGTCGAGGCCGGTGCGCTTGAGGTACTCGAGGTATGCGTCGGCACGGTCGGCCCGGGTCGTCCCTTTCCACACGCGCGCGATCATACGCGCCTCCTTTCGGGTCCCGCCTGGTCCCCGTCACGATCAGGGCCACCCCCGCCACGATCACTCCCGACGCCGCGATCGTCGCCGCGGACACGGCCTCGCCTCCCACGGCCCAGCCCACCAGCAACGCGACCATCGGGTTCACGAACGCGTAGGTGCCGACCTGGGTGGGCGGAGCGACACGCAGCAGCCACGTGTAGGCGGTGAAGCCGACCAGCGACGACACCAGCACCATGTAAGCGAACCCGCCCACCGCGCGCGGCGCCAGCACCCCGCGGTCGATGCGGCCCACCTCGCCCAGCGCCAGGCCGACGAGAGCGAGCGCGACGCCCCCGGCGAGGAGCTGCATGCCGCTCGCGAGCACCAGGCTCGAAGGCTGGGAGCTCCGCCGCGAGAGCAGCGAGCCGGCCGCCCACGAGAGCGCGCTCAGCACGAGGACGAGGAGCGGCCACAGCGCGCCGCGGTCGGGCGCGGGGCCGACGAGGAACGCGAGGCCGAGGAACCCGAGGGCCAGGCCCAGCACCGCCCGCCGCGTCGGACGCGGCCCGCCCGTACCCCAGTCGAGGACGGTCAGCCAGACCGGCGTCAGCGCCAGCACCAGCGCCGCGACGCCGGAGGGGACCGATTGCTCCGCCCACGCCAGCAGGCCGTGGCACCCCAGGAACAGGAGCGCTCCTACCGCCGCGGCCGAACGCCACTGTCCCGGCTGCGGCCGCACGCCGTCGCGCAGGCGCGCCCATGCGAACAGGATCGCCCCGGCGATGAGGCAGCGCACGGCCATCATCAGGAAGGGCGGCATGGCCTCCGCGGCGTAGCGGATGGCGAGGAAGTTCGAGCCCCACAGGACGTAGAGCGCGGCGAAGGCGGCCAGCAGCTTGAAGCGGGAGGGGCGGGCGTCGCTCATAACCACTTATACGGTTCTGACAGGTTAGGCGTTCGGTGCTAACCTGTCAATATGGCGAGGGAGGTTATGGGAGGGTTCGACCTCAGCGGCGGCGACCTGGCCCTCGACCTGGCCAACACCAGGGCGAGGCGGCCGACGCCGGAGCCGAGGGAGGACCTGGGCGCCTACGACGACCTGGTGCGGTGGGGCCTGCAGGCCGGCGCGATCGACGGCTCCGAGGCGGCCGCGCTGCGCGCCCTGGCGGCGAGGAGCCCCCGCGCCGCGCGGGAGGCGCTGGAGCGGGCCCGCCGGCTGCGGGAAGCGGTGTTCGAGCTCTTCTCCGCCGTCGCCGGCGGGCGCACGATCCCCCGCGGGGCGCTGGACCGCGTCAACGCGGCCCTCCCGCACGCGTTGGCGCGGCTGCGCCTCACGCGGGCGGGCGAGGCCGCCGCCTGGACCTGGAGCAGCGAGCCCCACCTCGACCGCGTGACCTGGCCGGCCCTGCGCGCGGCCGCCCTGCTGCTGACCGGGCCCGCGCGGGCCCACGTCCGCGAGTGCGCCGCCGGCGACTGCGCCTGGCTCTTCCTGGACGAAAGCCGCAACGGGACCCGCCGCTGGTGCGACATGGCGGTGTGCGGCAACCGTGAGAAGGCGCGCCGCTTCCAGCGCCGGACCCGGCGGTCGCGCGCGTCCCGGTGAGCCCGCGCACAGCGCCCGCGCGGCGGAGGGTGTAGA
>JAICEW010000121.1 GCA_025923995.1 Vicinamibacteria bacterium
CAGCTTCTGCTGGGAGGCGCCCTGGGCCATGTCGTACCCGTGCGCGATGCAGTGGCTGTACGCGATGATGAGCGACGGGCCGGGGTAGGCCTCGGCCTCCAGGAACGCCTGCGCGGTCTGCGCCATCTTGGCGCCGAAGGCCACCCGCGCGACGTAGACGTGGCCGTACATGGTCGCGATCAGGCCCAGGTCCTTCTTGCCGACCGTCTTGCCCGCGGACGCGAACTTGGCCGAGGCGCCCAGCGGCGTGGCCTTGCTCTGCTGTCCGCCGGTGTTCGAGTAGACCTCCGTGTCCATCACGAGCACGTTGACGTCGCGGTGGCTGGCCAGCACGTGGTCCAGCCCGCCGAAGCCGATGTCGTAGGCCCAGCCGTCCCCGCCCACGAGCCATACGCTCTTCTTCACCAGGTAGTCGGCCAGGGTCGCCAGCCGAACGGCCTCCGCCGTCTTGAGCGTGCCCAGCTTCTGCTTCAGCGCGGCGACGCGCTCGCGCTGCGCCTTGATTCCCGCCTCGTCCTTCTGGTCGGCGCCCAGCAGCCCGCCGGCCAGCGTGTCTCCGATCTGCGGCGCCAGCCGCTCCACGAGGGCGCGTCCGGCCGCGACGTGGGCGTCGATCGCGAGACGGAAGCCGAAGCCGAACTCGGCGTTGTCCTCGAACAGCGAGTTGGCCCAGGCCGGACCCCGGCCGTCGGCGTTGGTGGTGTAGGGCGTCGTCGGCAGGTTGCCGCCGTAGATCGACGAGCACCCGGTCGCGTTGGCCATCATCAGCCGGTCGCCGAAGAGCTGCGTCAGCATCTTCAGGTAGGGCGTCTCGCCGCAGCCCGCACAGGCCCCGGAGTACTCGAACAGCGGCTCCAGGAACTGCGAGCCCTTGTGGTCGAGCCGCACGACGTCCGTGCGCGCCAGCTCCGGCAGGCCGAGGAAGAAGTCGTAGTTGTCCCGCTCGGCGTCCCGCAGCGGCGCCTGCGGCTGCATGTTGATGGCCTTGTGCTTGGGGTTGGTGCGGTCCTTGGCCGGGCAGACGTTGACGCACAGGTTGCAGCCGGTGCAGTCCTCGGGCGCCACCTGGATCGTGAACTGCTTGCCCTTGTACTCGTTCCCCCGATAGGCGGTGGCCTTGAAGGTCTCCGGACGCTGCGCGAGCGCGCCCTCGTCGTACACCTTGGCGCGGATGGCCGCGTGCGGGCAGACGAGCGCGCACTGGTTGCACTGGATGCAGACCTTGCTGTCCCAGACCGGGATCTCGAGCGCCAGGTTGCGCTTCTCCCACTTCGCGGTGCCCACGGGCCAGGTGCCGTCCACCGGGAACGCGCTCACCGGCAGCAGGTCGCCCTTGCCCGCCAGCATCACGGCGGTGACCTTCTGGACGAAGTCGGGCGCCTTCGCCGAAACCAGCGGCGGCCGCTTCCGCGTCGCGTCGGCGGCCTTGGGCACGGGGATCTCGTGCAGGTGGGCGAGCGCCTGGTCCACCACCTCGCAGTTGCGGCGCACCACCTCGGGCCCGCGCTTGCCGTACGTCTTCTCGATCGACTTCTTGATGTGCGCGATCGCCTCCTCGCGCGGCAGGACGCCCGAGATCCCGAAGTAGCAGGTCTGCATGATGGTGTTGATGCGCCCGCCCATCCCGACCGACTTCGCCAGCGCGTACGCGTCGATCGCGTAGAAGCGGAGGCGCTTCTCCACCAGCTGCTCCTGCATCTCCCGCGGCAGCTCGCCGAAGACCTTCTCGGGGGGGGAGGGGGCGTTCAGCAGGAACGTGGCGCCGGGCGCCGCGTGCTCGAGCACGTCGATCTTGTCCACGAACTCGAACTGGTGGCAGGCCACGAAGCCCGCCCGGTCCACCAGGTAGGCCGAGCGGATCGGCCGCGGGCTGGAGCGCAGGTGGGAGACGGTGATGGCCCCCGACTTCTTCGAGTCGTAGACGAAGTATCCCTGCACGTGGCGCTCCGTCTCCTGCCCGATGATCTTGATGGAGTTCTTGTTGGCCCCGACCGTGCCGTCCGCGCCCAGGCCGTAGAAGACCGCCGTGGCGACGTCGTCGCCTTCGGTCTTGAAGGACGCGTCCCACGGCAGGGACAGGTGCGTCACGTCGTCCACGATCCCGACGGTGAAGTGGCGGCGGGGCCTGGCCTCAACCAGCTGGTCGAAGACAGCCTTCACCATCGCCGGCGTGAACTCCTTGGACGAGAGCCCGTACCGTCCCGCCACCACCTGCGGGTCGGACGCGAGCGGGGAGGCGCCATCCGCGCGGGCCTCGGCCAGCGCGGTCACCACGTCGAGGTAGAGCGGGTCGCCCGGCGCGCCCGGCTCCTTGGTGCGGTCCAGCACGGCGAGGGCGCGCGCGCCGCGGGGGAGGGCGGCCAGGAAGGCGTCCCGGGAGAACGGCCGGTACAGGCGCACCTTGAGCACGCCGACCTTCTCGCCGCGCGCGACCAGCGCGTCGACCGTCTCGTGCACGGTCTCGGCACCCGAGCCCATGATCACGATCACGCGCTCGGCCTCGGCGTGGCCGGCGTAGTCGAACAGCCGGTATGCGCGGCCCGTGAGCTTCGCCAGGGCGTCCATCGTGCGCTGGACGATGCCCGCGCAGGCGTCGTAGAAGCCGTTCGCGGCCTCGCGGGCCTGGAAGAAGACGTCGGGGTTCTGGGCGGTGCCGCGCAGGACGGGCCGGTCGGGCGTGAGCGCGCGCTGGCGGTGGGCGTGGATCTGCGGCTCGGAGAGGAGCTGGAGCAGGTCGTCGTCCGGGATCTCCTCGATCCTGGCCACCTCGTGCGAGGTGCGGAACCCGTCGAAGAAGTGCAGGAAGGGGACGCGCGCCTCCAGGGTGGCGGCGTGCGCGATGGCCGCCATGTCGTGCGCCTCCTGCACCGAGTTCGAGCACAACATCGCGAAGCCGGTCTGGCGGCAGGCCATCACGTCCGAGTGGTCGCCGAAGATCGAGAGGGCGTGGGTGGCCAGCGCCCGGGCGGCCACGTGCATCGTGAAGGGCGTCAGCTCCCCCGCGATCTTGTACATGTTGGGGATCATCAGGAGCAGGCCCTGCGACGCGGTGAACGTCGTGGTGAGGGCGCCCGCCTGCAGCGCCCCGTGCACGGCGCCGGCGGCGCCGCCCTCCGACTGCATCTCCGCGATCACCGGCGCCACGCCCCAGAGGTTCGTGCGCCCCTTGCTCGCCCACTCGTCGCACAGCTCGGCCATGGTGGAGCTGGGCGTGATCGGGTAGATGGCGATCGTCTCGCTCGTACGGAATGCGACCGAAGCGGCGGCCTCGTTCCCGTCGATCGTGATCGTCTTCCTGGCCGCCATGTTCGGACCTCCTGTCCGGCCGATGGGCCCTCCCCGGCCGTCCTGCCCTCAAGCTACGCCGAGAGCCCGAGCAGGCGCCCGGTGTGGCGGGCGATCATCAGCTCCTCGTTGGTGGGGATCACCCACGCCGACACCTTGCTGTTGACCCGCGAGATGCGCGGGCCCCTCGCCGCGTTAGCCGCGTCGTACAGCTCGATCCCCAGCCAGGCCGACGCTTCACAGATGCGCCGGCGGATCTCGGCGGAGTTCTCGCCGATGCCGGCGGTGAAGACCAGCGCGTCGACGCCGCGCAGGACGGCCGCCAGCGCGCCGATCTCCTTGGCGGCGCGATAGACGAAGTAGTCGACGGCGAGCCGCGCCTGCGGGTCGTCCTTGTCCACCAGGTCGCGCATGTCGTTGCTGATGCCCGAGACGCCCAGCAGCCCCGACTTCTTGTAGAGGATCGCCTCGACGTCCTTGGGGGAGAGCCCCAGGCCCTGGAAGAGGTGCAGCACCACGCCCGGATCGAGCGCGCCAGGCCGCGTGCCCATGCACAGCCCGTCGAGCGCGGTGAAGCCGAGGCTGCTGTCGACGCTGCGGCCGTCCTTCATCGCGCACAGGCTGGCGCCGCTGCCCAGATGGGCGACGATGACGCGTTTCTTCGCGATCTCCGGCGCCGCCTCGGGCAGGACCGAGGCGATGTACTCGTAGGACAGGCCGTGGAAGCCGTACCGCTGCACGCCCGCGTCGCGGATCTCGCGGGGCAGCGGCACCAGCTCGGCCACCGCCGGCTGTCCGCGGTGGAAGCTCGTGTCGAAGCAGGCCACCTGCGGCACGCCGGGCAGGCGCTCGGTGACCGCCTCGATCGCGCCCAGGTTGTACGGCTGGTGGAGGGGCGCCAGGGGGACGAGCCGGCGCAGCTCCTCCATGACCTCCGGCGTGACGACGGCGGGGCCGCTGAAGCTGGGCCCTCCGTGGACGACGCGGTGGCCGACGCCCAGCACGCGGGAGCCGCCGTAGCGGCCGCGGAGCCAGGCGGCCAGGCGGTCGAGGGCCGCCCGGCCGTCGCGCACGTCCTCGCCCAGCGCCTCTTCGGACTTCTCGCCGGCGGCGTTCTTCGCCGTCAGGCGGGGCGCGGTGCCGATCCCTTCGATCTGCCCGCGCGCCTCCAGGCCCCAGGCCGCGCCCGACGGCCTTCGGTACACGCAGAACTTCAGGCTCGAGGAGCCCGCGTTCAGGACGAGGGCGTAGTCATCCATTGGCGTCGCTCCGTCACTGTCCCTTGCGTCGCCGGGCGTGCGCCGCCAGCACGCCGACCGCGCAGCTCGCGATCCGGGACCGCACGCTGTCGGCGCGGCTGGTCAGGATGATCGGCACCTTGGCGCCCAGCACCAGGCCCGCGCTGTCCGCGTTGGCCAGGAAGGTGAGCAGCTTGGCCAGGATGTTCCCGGCCTCGAGGTCCGGCGCCAGCAGGATGTCGGGATCGCCCGCGACCACGGACTCGATGCCCTTGATGCGCGCCGCCTCGGGGCTGATCGCGTTGTCGAAGGCCAGCGGTCCGTCCAGCGCCGCGCCCTTGATCTGCTTGCGGTCGGCCATCTTGCACAGCGCGGCCGCGTCGAGCGTCGCCTGCATCTTGGAGTTGACGCTCTCGACCGCGGCCAGGATGGCGACCTTCGGGTGCTCCACTCCCAGCGAGATCACGAGGTCGATCGCGTTCTGGCAGATGTCGACCTTCTCCTCGAGCGTGGGGGCGATGTTGATGGCCGCGTCGGTGACGGTCAGGACCTTGTGGTACGTCGGCACGTCCATGATGAACACGTGGCTGAGGCGCCGGCCGGTGCGCAAGCCGGTGTCCCTGGCGATCACCGCTCCCAGGAGCTCGTCCGTGTGGAGGCTGCCCTTCATGAGCAGCTCGGCCTGGCCCTGGCGCACCAGCTCGACCGCGCGGGCGGCCGAGGCGCGCGCATCCCCCGAGTCGACGATCTGCGTGCGCGAGAGGTCGACGCGCGACTGGCGCGCGACCTCCTCGATCTCGGCCCGCGGCCCGACCAGGATGGGCTCGATGAGGCCCATCTGGCCCGCCTGGAGCGCGCCCAGCAGCGCGGACTCCTCGCAGGGGTAGGCGACGGCCGTGGGGACGGCCGACAGGCTCGAGCAGCGCTCGAGCAGGCGCTCGTACTTCCCGGTCCCGGTCTGGCTCATGGGTTCTCCTGCACCGGCACCAGCGCCGGCGCGCGGCCCGCGGGACCCGTCTCCCGCAGGATCAACGTGAGGACGATGGCCACGGCCACCCCGTAGAGGAGGGGCTCGAAGGTGGTCTGGTAGTGCTCGAGGGTCCGCGTGTCCGAGCCGCCGGAGACGGCCATCATGATCGAGCCGAACACGGGCCCGAGCAGCGCGCTGAAAGTGAAGTTCAGGAAGTTGATGACGCCGGTCGCGGTTCCGCTCATCCCCGGCGGGTTGGCTTCCTTGATCACCGTGTAGGGCAGCATGGCCGCGCCCGATGCGATGCCGGCCGTGATGCCCAGGACGTAGGGGGGGAGGAATCCGGGCGGTCCGTAGAGGATCCAGAACAGGCAGAGCAGCAGGACGACCCCGCCCCCGACGATCACCGGCTTGCGCCGCCCGATCCGGTCGGAGATGAACCCGAGCAGCGGGCAGCCGATGATCCAGCCCAGCGGGATCGTGGACGAGCGGAGCACCGCCGAGGCGTAGACCTGTCCGTGCGCCTCCTGCAGGTAGCGCACCCCCCAGATCATGTCGAAGATGGTGGTGGGGATGAACAGCAGGCCCGCAATCATCCCGCACAGGATCGACTGGGGGTTGCGGAAGACGACACCCAGGGCGTGCGCCGCGTTCCCGACCCATCCTCCCCGCGGGGCCGACGACGGAGGAAGGAAGGCGTAGAGCGCCGCGCCGATCACCAGCCCGGCGACGCCCATGCCGACCCAGAAGGCGCTCCACGTGAGCCCGGCGCCGATGGCGGGGCCGACCACGAACTGGCCGGCCGCGCCGCCCGCCATGCCGAACATCTGCGTCGCGCCGATGAGCGTGGCGGCGCGTGAGGCGGGGAACCCCTGGGTCGCGATGTACACGGCTCCGATCAGCGCGAACACGCCGCCCGCACCCTGGAGCAGGCGGCCGGCGCTCGCCAGGTCCGGGTGGCCGGTGCTGAAGAGCAGGGCGCCCACGCCGACCGCGGCGGCGCCGATGGGAACGACCTTGCGCGGGCCCAGCCCGTCGAGCGCCGCGCCGGCCACCAGGCTGAAGGGCGAGTAGCCCCAGTAGAAGAGGCCGACCATGGACGCGACGCCCATGGCCGTCATGCCGAACGCCTCGGAGAGCTGCGGCATCATGACGGCCGGCGCCGAGCGCAGCGTGTACTGGTAGAAGTAGTACACCGCGGTGATCAGCCAGGCCACGCCGGCCGCCTTGACGCCGTTGCTCATCGGGCCGCCTGGGGCTTGGGGACGGACTTCGGGGTGGCATGCGCGTGGATCCCGAACCACGTCAGCGCGGCGCAGACCAGGGCGACACCGGCCGCCACCGCGAACACGCGCGCCACGCCCACGGTGAACGCCTGGCGGAAGGCGTCCTCGAACTGCCGCTCCATCCCTTCCGGCAGGATCCTGGCGCCGGTGCTGGCGGAGGTGCGCACGGCCTCGCGCCAGGCGCGCGTGATGTCGCGGATCTTCTCGAACGTGAGGCCGGTCGAGGCGAGGCGGGCCGCGTAGTCGGTCCGGGCCGCGTCGAGGAACACCGACGTGAGCGTCGCCGCACCCAGGGCCCCGCCGACCTGCATCGCGGCGTTGTTGAGGGCGGCCGCGCTCCCCGCGCGCTCGGGAGGAACGGAGGCCAGCACGATCTCGGCCACCGGCGTGATGACCGCGATGTTGCCGGCGCCCACCAGCGCCAGCGCCGCCAGCACGACGGGGTACGGAGTCGCCGGCTGGAGGAACGCCAGGATCACGCAGCCCGCGCCGATCAGCCCGAGTCCGCCCAGGATGACCGCGCGCGGTCCGACGGTCGCGAGCAGCTTGCCGGCGAGCGGCGAGACGAGCGCGGCCACGATCACCATCGGCACGACGCGCACGAGCGCGGCCACCGGCGGCAGGCCCTGGACGTTCTGGAAGAAGTAGAGCAGGGGAAGGATGACGCCGCCGAGCACCAGCGCGACCAGCGCGCCCGTCACGAGCGCCGCGTTCAGGGCGCGGCTGCGGAACAGCGACAGGTCCAGGAGCGGGTCGGCCACGCGGCTCTCCCACCAGATGAACGCCACCAGCGCTCCGGCCCCGACCGCGAGGGACTGCAGCACGCGCGGGTGACCCCAGCCCTGCGCGCCGGCGCCGATGACGCCGAAGACGAGCGCCAGCAGCGCGACGGCCACGACCAGGGCGCCGATGCCGTCCAGGCGGCGCTGCTCCGCGCCGCGCATCTCGGGGGCCCAAAGGCGGACGCCGAGCCCGCCGACGGCGGCGACGACGGCGGGAGCCAGGAACCCGGCGCGCCAGCCGAAGCCCTGGATCACCATGCCCGCGGCCAGGGGCCCCAGCGCGATCCCCAGCGCGGACAGCCCGAGGAACAGCGCGATCGCGCGCGGCGCCTCGGCGGGCGGGAACAGTCCCATCACGAGCGCGAGCGTCAGCGGTCCGACGGCGGCGTTCGCCAGGCCGTCGAGCGCGCGCGCCACGGCGAGCATGCCCGCCGAGGCCGACAGTCCGGCCAGGAGCGAGGCGGCGACGATCCCGACGCAGCCGAAGACCAGCACGCGGCGCCGCCCGTACGTGTCGCCCAGCAGGCCGCCCAGGAGCATGAACGCGCCGAACATGAGCTTGCTGAGCGTCATCGCGACCTGCATGGCGGTCTGGGACGCGCCGAGCTCGGCGCCCGCGTCGCGCAGGGACAGCGACAGAGCTCCGCCGCTCACCTCGTTCGAGAGCCCGGCCAGGACGCAGGCGCCGAAGGCGAGCCAGCGCGCGAGGCCCGTGCGGTCGCTCTCGTGCGTGGCCATGCGGATCCTCTAGGGCGTCTGCGGCGTGGTGCCCGCGGGCGTGGCGGCCGCCTCGGGCGCGGCCGGCCAGCCTCCACCCAGCGCCTTGTAGAGCTGGACGAGCGACACCAGGTTCCGCCCGATGGTCTGGGTCTCGTCGAGCTCGGAGCCGAACAGCGAGCGCTGGGCGTCGAGCACCTCGAGGTAGGCCGCGACGCCGCCCCGGTAGCGCATCTCTGCCAGCTCCAGGACCTTCCGCTCCGCGGCCACGCGCGCTCCCTGGGAGAGCCGCTGCTCGCCCGTCTTGCGATAGACGACGAGCGCGTCGTCGGTCTCCCGGAACGCCTGCAGGATGGTGCGCTCGTACTCGTAGAGGGTCTGGCGCTGCTGGGACTCGGTCATCTCGACGCGCCGGCGGTTCTTGCCGGCGTTGAAGATCGGCTGCAGGAGGTTGCCGATGATGTTCCAGGCCTTGCTGGGCCCGTCGAACAGCGTGTCGAAGTCGGTGCTGTTGAACCCGAACGAGCCGGTGAGCGAGATGCGGGGGAAGAGCAGCGCCTTGGCCTGGCCGATGTTCGCCGTCCGGGCGGCCAGCACCTGCTCGGCCGCCAGGACGTCGGGACGCCGCTCGAGCAGCTGCGACGGAAGCCCGGCCGGCACCGCCGCGGGCTGCTTCTGCTCGGTCACGGAGCGTCCGCGGAGGATGGGCCCCGGGTTCCGGCCCAGCAGCACGGACAGCTCGTTCTCCTTCTGCGCGACAGCCGCCTCCAGGTCCGCGACGATGGCCTCGACGCGGTGCAGCTCCGCCTCCGCCTGCCGGAAGTCGGTCTCGGGAGTGATGCCGCCTTCGAACCTGTCGCGCGCGAGCTGCAGGGACTCCCGCCGGGAGGCGAGGGTGCGTCGCGCGATCTCGAGCTGGAGGTCGAACGCGCGCAGCTCGAAGTAGGCGCGGGCCACGTCGGCCACGAGCGTGAGCACGACCGAGCGTCGCGCTTCCTGGGTCCCGAGGAACAGCGCGCGCTGGGCCTCCGTGGCCCGGCGGATTCGCCCGAAGAAGTCGATCTCCCACGACACGTCGGCGGACAGCGCGTAGATGGAGGTCTCGGTCGCGGTGCTCGTCGCCGCTTCCCCTTCCGGGGTGTGGATGAGGCTGCCCGAGTTGAAGCGAAGCCCGCCCGCGGTCGCGCTGGCATCCACCTGGGGCCACAGGTCGGCCTTGGTGAAGCCGTAGCGGGCCCTGGCCTCCTCCACCCGCTCGATCGCGATCTTGAGGTCCTTGTTCTCCTGCAGCGCGATGCGGATGAGCTCCTGGAGCTGCGGATCGTCGAAGAGCTCCCACCAGGGCGTGTTGGCCAGGCTCTCGGCCTCCGCGGCCGGCATCTCGCGCCAGGTGGGGGGGACCGGGACGGAGGGCCGCTTGTAGTTGGGACCGACGGCGCAACCGCCGGCGAGGAGCGCCAGGGACGCGGCGAGCAGTCGTCGGCTCATGCTAGTGCGCGCCTCCGTGGGAGGGAGCGGGCTGCGGTGGAGAGGCCGGGGCCGCGGTCGCGTGCTTCTTGCGGCCCAGGGACTCGACGAAGGCGTAGTTGCCCGGAATCAGGAACACGCCGAGAGCGGTCGCGACGAGCATGCCCCAGAAGACGGCCGTGCCCATGACGTTCTGGGCGCCGGCGCCCGCGCCGCTCGCCTTCATCAGCGGGATCACGCCCAGGATGAACGCGAAGGCCGTCATCAGGATCGGGCGGAAGCGCAGGCGCGCCGACTCGAGCGCCGCCTCCTCGAAGCCCATGCCTTCCTGGTCGTGCTTGGCCTTCGCGAACTCGACGATCAGGATCGCGTTCTTGGCGGCGAGCCCGATCAGCATGATGTTGCCGATCTGGACGTAGACGTTGTTGTCGTAGCCGGCCAGCCAGACCCCGAAAAAGGCCCCCAGGGCCACCAGCGGTGAGCCCAGCAGCACGGCCCAGGGCAGGCGCCAGCTCTCGTACATGGCGGCCAGCAGCAGGAAGACGAACAGGATGGCGGCGATCAGGGTGGGCGCGGCGGGTGGGGCGATCTTCTCCTGGTAGGAGAGCGAGGAATAGGTGAAGCCCATCTCCGGGGGCATCGTCTCCTTGAAGGTGGCTTCGAGAGCGGCGAGGGCCTGGCCCGAGGCGTAGCCGCGCCCCGGCACGCCGTTGAACTCGACCGAGCGCAGCAGGTTGAAGCGGTTCGTCAGCTCGGTCCCACCCTGCGCGCTGATGGTGACGAGCGTCCCGAGCGGGATCATGTCGCCCGTAGTCTTGCTGCGCACCCAGATGTTGCCGATGTCCTCGGGCCTCCTCCGCTGGTCGGCCTCGGACTGGACGTAGACGCGGAACAGTCGCCCGAATCGGTTGAAGTCGTTCACGTAGCTGCCGCCCAGGCTCGCGGCGAGAGCCTGGAAGGCCTCGTTCACCGGGACGCCCAGCTTCCTCGCCTTCTCCCGGTCGAGCTCGACCCTCACCTGGGGGTAGCGCGGGTCGAAGGACGTGAAGATGTTCCCGATCTCCGGACGCTTGCGTGCCGCCTCGGCGAACTGCCGGCTCAGCTCGCCCAGCCGGTCGACGCTCATGCCGCCGCTGCGGTCCTGGATCAGGAAGTTGAAGCCGGCGGAGGCGCCGAATCCCGAGATGGTCGGGATGTTGAACGGGAAGATGATCGCGTCGGGGATGCGCGCGACCTGGGCCTGTATGCGCGCCATGAAGCCCCGCACGTGCATCTCGTCGCCGTGCCGGTCGTGCCAGGGCTTCAAGCGGACGAAGATCGTCCCGAAGTTGGGCTGGTAGGTGCTGGTCACGACGCCGTAGCCGCCGATCGTCTGGTACGACTCGACGCCCTCGGTCTGGCCCAGGATCGCCTCGACCTGGGCGAGCACCGCGCTCGTACGCTCGAGCGACGCCGCCGGCGGCAGCGTCACGTTGACGCCGAAGATGCCCTGGTCCTCCTCCGGGATGAACCCCGCGGGCAGCGCGCCGCCGAACACGCCCGCCCCCACCGCCACCAGCACCACGATGCCGATGGTGAGGATGGAGCGGCGCACGAGCATCTGGGCACCCTTGACGTACCCCTTCGTCGCGCGGTCGAAGACCCGGTTGAAGCCGCCGAAGAACTTGCCGACGATGCCCTTGGCGGGCTTGGCGGGCTTGAGCAGCATGGCCGCGAGAGCCGGCGACAGCGACAGCGCGCTGAAGGCCGAGAGCAGCACCGAGATGGCGATGGTGAGGGCGAACTGCTGGTACATCTGCCCGGTCAGGCCGGGGATGAAGGCGACGGGGATGAACACCGCGGAGAGGATGAGGGCGATGCCTATGACCGGCGCCGACACCTCCTTCATGGCCTGGATGGTGGCTTCCCTCGGGGCCATCCCGTGCTCGATGTGGTGCATCACCGCCTCGACCACGACGATGGCGTCGTCGACCACGATGCCGATGGCGAGCACCAGGCCGAACATGGACAGCGTGTTCACCGAGAAGCCGAGCAGCGGGAAGAAGATGAACGTGCCGATGAGGGAGACGGGAACGGTGAGCAGCGGGATGATCGTGGCGCGCAGGTTCTGCAGGAAGATGAACACGACCAGCGTCACCAGCACGACCGCCTCGAGGAAGGTGTGGAAGATGGACTCGATCGAGGCCTCGACCGCCGGGGTCGTGTCGTAGACGATGCGGTAGTCCATGTCGGTCGGGAAGAACGTCTTCGCCGTCCGCATCGTCTCGTAGATCCCCTCCGCGGCCGCCAGCTGGTTGGCCCCGGGGAGCAGGTACACGGCCATGGCGCCCGCGCCCTTGCCGTCGAGGCGGCCGAAGGAGTTGTAGTCCTGCGAGCCCAGCTCCACGCGGCCCACGTCCTTGACGCGGATCTGGCCGCCCGTTTCCGTCTCGCGGATGATGATGTTCGCGAACTCCTCCTCGGTCACGAGCCGGCCGGGCGCGCTCACCGTGTAGGTGAACTCCTGGTCCTGGGGCGAGGGGCGCCCGCCGACGCGGCCGGTCGGGGCCTGGAGGTTCTGCTCCTTGATGGCGGACATGACGTCGGCAGGCGTGAGCCCGAACTTGCCCAGCTTGTCGGGCCGCAGCCAGATCCGCATCCCGTAGTCGGTGCCGCCGAAGAGGTCCACCTGCGCGATCCCGGGGATGCGCAGGAGCTGGTCGCGGAGGTTGATCCCGCAGTAGTTGATCAGGAAGTTCGCGTCGTAGCTGCCGTTGGGCGAGTAGAGCGAGATCAGCATCAGGATGCTGGGGCTCTGCTTCTTGACCGTGACCCCTTGCTGGACCACCTCCTGGGGCAGGCGGGCCTGGGCGGAGGACACCCGGTTCTGGGTGAGCACGTTGGCCATGTCCTGGTCGGTGCCGACCTGGAAGTTCACGTCGAGCTGCATGCGGCCGTCGGACGTGTTCGACGACTTCATGTAGATCATGCCCTCGACGCCGTTCACCTCCTGCTCGACCGGGGTGGCCACGGACTGCTCCACCGCCACCGCCGAGGCGCCGGGGTAGGTGGCGGTCACGCGGATGGTGGGCGGGGCGAGGAAGGGGTACTGCTCGAAGCTCAGCCCGCGCAGGCTGTTGAGGCCGAGCAGCACGGTGATGATCGCGATGACGATCGCGACGATCGGGCGCCGGATGAAGAAGTTGGCCATGGCTAGCTGCTCTTGGCGGCCTTGTTTTCGGCCGCGGGGGCTCCGGCGGCGCCAGGCGGAGCGGCACCGGGCTCCTCGACCTTCACCATCTCGGGCTTCACCTTGATTCCGGTCCGCACCTTCTGCAGCCCCTCGACCACGATCCGCTCGCCGGCCTTGAGGCCCGAGTCGACGATCCACAGGGTGCCGATCCGCTCGCCCGGCTTCACCATGCGGATCTCGACGGTGTCGTCACCGCCCACCACGGCGACGTTGTAGATGCCCTGCAGCTCCGAGAGGGCGCGCTGCGGCACGAGGATCGCGCCCTGCTTCAGGTCGACCGCGGCCCGCACGCGGGCGTACTGGCCCGGCCGGACGATCTCTCCCGGGTTCGGGAACGCCGCTTCCAGCAGGATGGTGCCGGTCTCGGGGTCCACGTTGCGGTCGACGAACACGAGACGGCCCTTGGTCGGATGCACGGTTCCGTCGGCGAGGATGAGCTCGAAGGGCAGCGGCTCTTCCTGGCCGGGCTTCACCCCGCGCTCTTCGCGGCGGCGCGCATAGAAGAGGTAGTCCCGCTCGGGAATCGTGAAGCGGACGTGGATGGTCCCGATCTGCGAGATGTGGGTGAGCAGCGTGCTCTGGCCCCGGCCCACCAGCGTCCCCGGATAGACCTCGGTCTTGCCCACCATGCCGGACTCGGGAGCGACGACCCTCGTGTAGCCCAGGTCGATCTGGGCCCGGTCGGGCGCGGCCGTGGGCGCGGCCCCCGCGGCGACTGCCGCCCGCTCCAGGGCCACCGCCGTCTCGTACTCCTGCCGCGAGATGGCGTTCTTGGCCACGAGTGGCTCGTACCGCACGACGTCCTGGTGGGTCCGGGCCAGCTGGGCCTCGGCCTCGGCCAGCTGGCCCTTGGACTGGGCCAGCGCCGCCTGGAAGGGACGCGGGTCGATCGTGTACAGGAGCTGCCCTTGACGGACCGGGGTGCCTTCCTTGAAGTCCACCGTCTGGAGGAACCCCTCGACGCGCGCGCGGACCTCGATCTCCGTCGACCCCCGGGTCTGGCCGATGGCTTCCACGTAGATGGGCACGTCCTTCTGGAGGACGGTGGCCACCTTGACGTCAGGCGGCGGCGGGGGGGCGGCTTCCTTCTTGCTGCAGGCGGACCCGAGCGCGGCCGCGGTTGCGAGAGCGACGATCGTCATTCTTGTCACGGTCGTTGTCCTCCGGTGCCCTGCGTGTCCGGGGCGGGGTTGCGCGCGAGCGTATCGCCTGAAGGCGTCATGTCCGAAGCGTCAAGCTCCGAGCGCGACGGTGGCGTCGCGCCCCTGGTCCAGGTGCAGGCGGGCCGCCGCCTCCTTTGCACGGCCGGCGTCCGCGCGTCCGCGCTGCAGCGTCTGGCTCGGCGTCTCGGCGAAGAGGCGCCGGTAGTCCTGCGAGAACCAGCCGAAGTGCACGAAGCCCCAGTCGAGGGCGACGTCCGTCACGCGGGTCGAGGGCCGGGCACGCAGCAGGTCGTGGTGGGCGGCGTTGAGGCGCAGCGTCTTGAGGTAGGCCTTGGGCGTCGCGCCCAGGTGCTCGCGAAACGCCTCGTGGAGGGTGCGCTCGCTGGCGCTCAAGGCCGCGCACAAGGCGGCGATGGTGGGCGGCTCCGCCAGGTTCTGCCGCAGCCAGGCCTCCGCGCGCAGGGCCAGTGAGCGCCCGCGGCTGGGAGCGTCCGGCTCGCGCGGCGCGTCGAACCGCGCGAAGAGCGTCTTCACCACCCGCCTCTCGAGGCGGCTCGCGGCCACGCGGCTGCGCAGGAATCCCGGGTGGAGCGCCGCGCGCGCGGCGACCGCGCGGCTCAGGCGTCGCAGGGCGACGTGGTCGGTGCGGAAGCCGCGCAGGCGTCCGAGGAGCCGCAGCTCCCCGAGATGGCGGCCGAACAGCGCGCGCACGTGGGCCTCGAGCGTCGCGCGCTCGATGCTGATGGTGAGGAGCCACGAGGGGCCCGTCGACCGGCAGTCGAACTCGTCCCGCGCGGAGAGCGTCACGACCTCGCCCGCCGCGATGGCCCGGCCCTGGACGCGGCAGCGCCCCTCGCCGCCCCCGGAGACCAGGAACGTCACCGCGCCGGCCGGCGGCCGGCCGATCTTCATCGTCCCCAGCGACCAGGTCTCGAGGCAGAGCTGCATCGGCCCGGTCTGCACCGTGACCAGGCGGGTCTGGCAGCGGCCCCCGTCCAGCTGCACGTAGTGCACGTCCCAGCCCAGGGCGAGGCGCTCGACCGCCTCGCCGCTCGACAGGCGGACGTCGACGACCTGGCCTGACGGGAAGAGCGAGGTGGCGGGAGCCAGGCCGGCGGCGGCATGGACGCGACCCAGGGCCGGTGCCGTCACCGCTGCCACGCGCGAAGCCTCCTGCAATAGGGAGTCACGGCTGTCGCCTTGTCGCCGGCCTGACTGCAGGGCCGGTGCCAGGATCGCCCGTGGGCCGCGAACCACCGTAGGTAGTGCCAGGACTTGCGTTTGCGGCCGGCCGAGGCGGCCAGGGGGCGGGCGCGGGATGCCAGCCGGTCGGCAGTGATGCCAGGATCCGGGCAGAGACCACGACGGACCGTTCTCGTCCGGGCGGCTCGTCAAAAACTCCAGCCGAACCCGAAGCTGGCGCCGTAGTCGTGCCGGTCGGCCCCCGCCGTCGGCGGTCGGCTGTCGTAGCTCTCGTACGCGCGGAGCGAGATCGTGAAGTCCTTCACCAGTTCGCGTTTGACCCGGACATCTGCTTCGAGCCGGGTGCGGCCCCAGTCGGAGAGGCTCGCGAAGCCGGCCAGGTCCGCGTACACGTCGACCTTCGGGAAGTCGTAGGCGAAGAGGTCGTACGTGAGGACGAGCGCGGCCTCCGTGTTTGTCGTCGTCTCTCCCTCCAGCGGCGTCTCCCGGTTGACCCGCAGGGCCAGCCCGGAGAAGAGCTGCTGGCGGCGGCCCTGCACCAGGTAGCGCCCTCCGCCCGCGGCCAGCGCGCCGCGCACGTCGAAGCCCAGCTCCCGGTTCTGCTCGACCTGGCCCTGCCCGAACGCGACCCAGTGGTTCGAGTAGCGCCTCCCGTAGGCGAGCGTCAGGTTGTTGCGGCGCGTGTCCTCGACGTCGGTCTGGCGCGTCATCGTGGACTCGCCGTCGAGGCTGACCTCGTAGGTCCGGCGCGTCATCACGATCCGCGAGGAGAGGTCGATCTTGAGCAGCTCGCTCGAGCTGGTGTAGCTGACGCCCGCGTCGATCGCGCCGTCCAGGCGCTGCCAGAAGGTGGCGCCCAGGCGCTGGATCACGACCACGCGCAGGAGGCCCAGTGCCCAGTCGCCCTGGGTCGAGACGATCCGCAGCTCGGCCGGCCGCAGGCCGGGGCGCAGCGCGCCGAAGAACTGCCGGCCGTCCAGGTCCTCGACGGAGAACGTCGCCGCCGCGTCGACGCTGGCGACCTTGTCCCACTCGATGTCGATGGTGCCGATGTCGTCCGTCTTGAGGCTGAGGCGCCCGCGGTTGAGCTCGCGGACCTCGCCGGTGAGCCGGTCGCCGTTGAGCAGGACGACGACGTCGGTCTTCGTGGCGGCGGACGCGGGCGCGCCCGCCAGGAGGAGGACGGCCGCGGCCAGCGGGAGGCCGGCCGCGGCCCGCCCTCGTCTACTTCCTCGGAGCGTAGGGGCTGCCGCCGAGCGCATTCGAGACGTCGGCGATCGCCTTCTGCGCCTTCACGCTGTTGCCGGCCGCGTCCAGCGGCGGAGCGATCACGGCGATGCCGAACTTGCCGGGCGACACCGCGATGATGCCGCCGCCCACGCCGCTCTTCGCGGGCAGGCCGGTGTGGTAGAGCCACTTGCCCGAGTCGTCGTAGAGGCCGGCGGTCGCCATCACGGCCAGCACGCCAGGGACGTTCGACGCCTTCATGACCTGCTTGCCCGTGACCGGGTTCTTCCCGGCCGCGGCCAGGGTCGCCGCCATCGTCGCCAGGTCCTTCGCGTTCACCGCCACCGAGCACTGCTCGGTGTAGATGTCGGTCGCGCGCAGCGGCTCCGCCTTGATGAACTCGTAGGCGTACATCAGGTAGCCGATGGCCTGGTTGCGCTGGTTGGTGTCGCTCTCGGACTTGAAGACCTCCTGGTCCACGCCGAGCGGGCGTCCCGCGAAGTCGGAGTAGAAGCCGAGCAGGCCCTTCCAGATCTCGTCACGCGACGAGCCCTTCAGCATGCTGGTGGCCGTGATGGCTCCGGGGTTCACCAGGGGGTTGATCTCGGGCCCGCCCAGCGCCTTCTGCGCGAACTCGACCGCCACGATCGAGTTGAAGCGCATCCCGGTCGCGTCCACGCCGATCCGCTGCTCGATCGCGTCCGGCCCCGACTCCTCCATGACCTTGGCCATGGTGAAGACCTTCGAGATGGACTGGATCGAGACCTGGGACTTGACGTCGCCCGCCGTGTACACCTTGCCGTCCGTGGTCACCAGCGCGATGCCGTAGATGTTCGAGTCCACCTTCGCCAGCGCCGGGATGTAGTCGGCGTTCTTGCCTTCCTTCACGTCCTTGTGCTTCGCGAGTGCTCCGTCCAGCGCCGCCTGGATCTCGGTCGGGGTCTGCGCCCACGCGGCGGGCGCGGCCACGGCCAGTGCCAGCGCGGCGGCCACGAGCCACCCTCGGTCCAAAGTCTTCCGTCCCCGCATCACTTGCCTCCCAGAGAGAGCTTGAAGTTGTACTTGGCCGAGAACTGGATCCGGACGTCGTCCGACGTGAAGCCGTCCCGGAAGTTCTCGCGCTTGCCCCACTGGA
>JAICEW010000122.1 GCA_025923995.1 Vicinamibacteria bacterium
AACACGGCCGCGCAGATCACGGGCCTGAAGCCGGAGCAGGTCCAGATCCACACGCAGTTCCTGGGCGGCGGCTTCGGCCGGCGGGCCACTCCGACGTCCGACTTCGTGCGCGAGGCCGTGCACGTGGCCAAGGCCGCGGGCGCGCCGGTCAAGACGGTCTGGACGCGCGAGGACGACATGCACGGCGGCTACTACCGGCCGCTCTTCTACCACCGCGCGCGCGTCGGCCTCGACGCGGCCGGCGCCCCCCTCGCGTGGCAGCACGCGCTGGTCGGCCAGTCGTTCATCGCCGGCTCGGCGTTCGAGGGGATGATCAAGGACGGCATCGATCCCACGTCGGTCGAGGGCGTCTTCGACTCGCCGTACGTGCTGGACACCCCGCACCACCTGGTCGAGCTGCACTCGCCGAAGCTGCCGGTCACCACGCTGTGGTGGCGCTCGGTCGGCCACACGCACAGCGGGTTCGTGATGGAGACGCTGATGGACGAGCTGGCCCTCGCCGCGGGGTCGGACCCCCTCGCGTACCGGCGGAAGCTCCTGGCCAGGCATTCGCGGCACCTGGCCGCGCTCAACCTGGCGGCGGAGAAGGCCGGCTGGAGCCGTCCCGCGCCCGCGGGCCGCTTCCGCGGGCTCGCGGTGCACGAGTCGTTCGGCAGCTTCGTGGCCCAGGTGGCCGAGGTCTCGGTCACGGGCAAGGCCATCCGCGTGCACAAGGTCACGTGTGCGATCGACTGCGGCACGGCCGTCAACCCCGCGGGCGTCAAGGCGCAGCTCGAGGGGGGCGTGATCTTCGGCCTCTCGGCCGCGCTCTACGGCGAGATCACCCTGCGCGACGGGCGCGTGCAGCAGTCGAACTTCCACGACTACAAGCCCGTGCGGATGGCCGAAGCCCCGGCCATCGAGGTGCACATCGTGCCCAGCACGGAGAACCCGAGCGGGGTGGGCGAGCCCGGCGTGCCACCCATCGCCCCCGCCGTGGCCAACGCCGTCTACGCCGCCACCGGCCAGCGCCTGCGGCGCCTGCCGCTGCGGCTCGCGTGAGGGAGGTCAGCATGCGAGCGATGCGAATCGCACTGATCGGCTTCGCTGCCGGGATCGCCGTGCCCGGCTTCGCTGCCACGTCCAAGCAGGCGGCAGCCGCCAACGCGTTCGAGACCGTGCGCAAGGTCCTGCAGCACCCGCGGTGCCAGAACTGCCACATCCCCGGCGACGCGCCGCTGCAGTTCGACGACGGACGCGTCCACGGGCAGGGCGTGGTGCGCGGCCCGCGCGGCGACGGTCCGCCGGGACTCCCCTGCTCGACCTGCCACGGCGAGACGAACCCGCCCGCGAGCTACGGCGCGAACGTGCCGCCGGGCGCGCACAACTGGGCCCTTCCGCCTCCCGAGACGAAGATGGTGTTCATCGGCCTGTCCCCCGCTGCGCTGTGCGCCGTCATCAAGGACCCCAAGCAGACGAACGGCCGCGACCTGCCCGCGATGCTCGCGCACGTCACCGACGACAAGCTGGTGCGGTGGGGCTGGGACCCGGGCGTCGGGCGCGCGCCGGTCTCCGTCCCGCACGCCGACTTCGTCGCGGCGTTCAAGACGTGGATGGACGCGGGCGCGCCCTGCCCGACGTCTTCGCCTACATCCCCTTGACGAGCGGTGCGATCAGGAGCAGCAGGAAGCCGATCCCGACCAGCCAGAAGGACTCGATCCCGAGCCCGGGCAGGCGGAGTACGTTGAAGCGAACGAGGAAGCCGAGCAACCCGAAGATGAGGGCGACCGTCCAGACGGCAGTCGATGGCGGCGTCAGTCGCATGGGAGTCTCCTCTTTGTCGTTGCAGAGGGCAGACCGTTCCGCTAGAATCACCGGTCTGCCGTGGCCCGTTAGCTCAATGGTAGAGCAAGAGACTCTTAATCTCTGGGTTCTAGGTTCGAGTCCTAGACGGGTCACCAATCCATCGACAACTGATCGGCTCTGAAGACACGCGGGGCGCCGGGCTGGCGCTCACGGCAAGGCGTGCCAGGGACCGGGAGCCGGGCTAGCCAGGTACTTGCGTCTACGCCTGTCGAGCACCTGTTTCTCTTCGTCTCGGGTGGGATAACAGCTCCAGCAGAGCGCCACGTCGGGCTCGACGATCACCTCGGCGAAGTGGCTACAGGGCTCGGGCGAGTGTGGATGTGCCAGCGCGGGCCCACCTGCGCACGCGCAGACCGCAAACGGCCGGGACTCCTGGGCGGTGCTCATGGCGCATCCACGACCCAGGAGAATACCCGCCGCGCGACTGGCGTTCTGTCTCCTTTTGAACAGGTCCGCACGACGACGGCGAGCCTGGACGCCGCTGAGAGCCGTTGCTCGCAAGCCTTTCGGGCCGTGAGACTTGCTGTCGTGGGCCCACCTCTTGCCTTCGCGGGCCTGCGGCCCGAGAATAAGCCTCGGCGGGGCAGCGGAGCAGGCTTCCGCCGCCCGCGCCTGGTATGAAAGGGGAGGCCATGGGAAGGGACGCGGCCATTGGCTTCGATCCCAACGTCTTCCTCACGAGGATCGACAGCAGAAAGACGAAGCGGCAGTATCGCAGCAAGCAGGTCGTCTTCTCCCAGGGGGACAACGCCGATGCCGTGTTCTACATCCAGAGCGGCAAGGTCAAGCTCACTGTCGTCTCCACGCGGGGAAAGGAAGCCGTCATCGGCGTCCTGGAGCAAGGGAGCTTCTTCGGCGAGGGCTGCCTGGCCGGCCAACCGCTGCGCATGTCCACCGCGAGCGCGATGCAGTCGTCCAGCATCCTCCGCGTGGACAAGACCCACATGGTCGGCTTGCTCCACCGGGAGCCGGAGTTCGCTGAGCTCTTCACCGCGTACATCCTGTCTCGCAACGTCCGGATCGAAGAGGACCTGGTGGACCAGCTCTTCAACTCCAGCGAGAAGAGGCTGGCTCGGGTCCTGCTGCTGCTCGCGCATTTCGGCAAGGAATCGAAGCCGGAGAGCGTGATCCCGAAGGTGAGCCAGGAGACGCTGGCCGCGATGGTCGGCACGACCCGTTCGAGGGTGAGCTACTTCATGAACCGGTTCCGGAAGCTGGGCTTCATCCACTACAACGGCGGCCTGCAGGTCCATAGCGCCCTGCTCACGGTCGTGCTTCGCGATTGAGATGAGTGCCGGCCGCCGCCGGCGGGTCGGGAGGGGCTCCGCCGGGGAGGCGGAGGCCCCCTCGCGGCCTGCCTACCGGATCGATCGGAAGTTCACGATCTGGGACAGCACCTGCGCCAGCAGGCTGTACCGGCCGTTGGCGTTCTGGCCGTACTGATCGCGGCTGTTGCGGCCGTCCTCGTACCCGCGCTGAAATCCCTCGCGGAAGTAATGGTTGTATTGCGACTGGTCGATGTACCGGCCGTCATAGCCGTAGTTCGCGTCCTGGTACCCGTAGGAGTCGCGATAGCTGCCGCCACTCCAGCGGTCCTCGCGGTCCGCCTGTCCCGCGTAGAAGCCCTCCTCGTAGCCGCTGTTCACGGACTGCCGCAGGTAGTCGACGCCGTACTGGTTGGTGTCGTACCACCGGCCTCCGTAGGAGTAGCGGTAGGTCGGAGCGGAGTAGAAGTAGGGGTCCCGAGCATAGTCGTAGGAGCGCCAGTTCCCGATCTCCTGCTGCTGCTGGCGCAGCCGGTCGACATAGCGCTGCTGGTACCGGTACTGCGCGAAGCGACGCTGGGTCTGCAGCTGCGCGGCTCGTTGCTGCGCCACCCGCTCCTCCTGGACGAGCTGTTGGCTGTATCGCTCCGATCGCTGCTGCTGCTGCTCGATGAGCGCCCGTTGGCGCGACTCCGATAGCCGCCGCTGGTTGCCGAGCTGTGCCTGGCTCCGCTCCGCCTCCAGCTCCCGGTCCTGTTGCTGCTGTTCCTGAGCCTGCTGCTGTCGCGACTCCTCCGCGCGGCGCTGTGCCTGCGCCTGCTGTGCCTGCTGTGCCTGCGCCCGCTGTGCCTGTTGGGCCTTTTGGGCCTGCGCCTGCTGCTGCTCCTGCTGGAGGCGCTGCTGCCTCTGCTGCTGCTGCGCGAGCTGGGCCTGCCGCTGCTGCTGTTTCTGCTGCTCGAGCTGCTGCTGTCTCTGCTGCTGGTTCTGGACCTGCTGCTGGCGCTGCTCCTGCTTCTCCTTCTGCTGCTGCTGTTGCCGCTCCTGTTTCTGCTGGACCTGCTGCTGGCGCCGCTCCTGTTTCTCCTTCTGCTGCTGCTGCCGCGCCTGGTCGCGCTCCGCTTGTCTCTGCTTCTTCTGCTCCTTGCTCTGGTCAGTCTGCTGCGCTGCATCCTGCGCACGCGCTGTGACACCAACACCAGCGAGTGCCACTGCGCTCACGACGGCTGAGAGCACGGCCCGATGCACGATGTGCAATCTCATGAGTGCCTCCGCGGCCCGCCTGGGGCCACAGAGCAAGTGAGCAACTTCCAAGCCAACAATGGACGAGGGCCCGTGCTGCCGCCGATGCGACGAGACGCACGAACACCGGCAGGCACGGCAAGTGCACCACCCGTGGAATGGGAGATTGCGTGAACCGGCGTGCGACCCCGCCGGCGATTCCGGCCGGTGACCCACGGAGGTGAGGAGCATGACCGAGCGGCGCGACGGCGAACGGCGGCACGACGGACTCGAGGGCGAGGAACGTTCCGGTCCCGACCGACGCCGCGGGGATCGGCGCGCCCGCACCAGCGCCGGTGTCGTCCTGGCGGTCACGTCCCTCGCGGCATCCGCGACGCCGGGCCGCACCTACGTCGACGCGGCCGTGCAGGCCGTGCGGGCGGCGCAGCTGCCGGGTGTTGGCGCCGTCGGGGCCAAGGTCCCGGAGAGGCTCCTGCCGTCGCGGAACAGCAGGTTCGACGTCCACATCGAGGACGCCGCGGCCCGGCACGGCGTCAGCCGGAAGCTGATCCGCGCCATCATCCAGGTCGAGTCCGGGTTCGATCGAATGGCGGTCTCCAGCGCCGGGGCCCGCGGGCTGATGCAGCTCACGCCAGTCACGGCGCGTCGGTTCGGCGTCCGCAACCGCTTCGATGCCCGCCAGAACATCTTTGGAGGCACGCGCTACCTGCGCGCGCTGCTCGATCAGTACGGGGGCGACATCTCACTCACCGCAGCGGCCTACAACGCGGGCGAGAACAGTGTGACCCGCTACAACGGTGTCCCGCCCTACAAGGAGACCCAGGACTTCGTCCGCAAGGTGAACGCTCTCCTGGACGGCCAGAGCCAGACGGCGGAGGGACGCGGCGCTCGCGAAGGCCCTGACGGCAAGGGCTGAGGCACGTGGACGACCTCACGGCTCGACGCACGGCAGGTGATGGACACCATCGCGAAAGCACGGCAGCGGCGGCTCCTGAGCGGTTGCCTCCAGCGATGCCTGCATCGCGACTCGCCCATTCAGGTAGGCGTCGATCCCCTCTTCGATCTCGCGCGGGAACTGCGGCACCGGTCCCGCCAGCTGATCCTGGTAGATGCGCAGCATGATCTCGCGGAAGATCGGGAGCGCCGCGCGTCCGCCGGTTTCCCTTGCTCCCAATGAGTGGTTGTCGTCGAAGCCGATCCGAACGGCCACGGTGATGCCCCGCTCCCCGAAGGTCGACCCTACGAACAGCGCATCGCGGAAGTCGGTCGTCGTCCCGGTCTTGCCCATGACGGGAATGGGGAAAGCGCGGCTGTCGAGGACGTGCGCAGTGCCCCCGGGCAGACGGATCACGCCGCGCAGACCCTCCTGGATCAGGACCAGCTCCGCGGAGCTCAGCCCGATGGAGCGGATGTCACGCGTGGTGTGGGCTGCCTCGTACAGCACCGCGCCGGAGGTGTCGGTCACGCTCTCGACCACATGGGGCTCCGCCAGGATCCCCGAGGCCAGGGAACGATAGGCGCCCGCCAGCTCCAGCAGACGCACCTCCGACGCTCCCAGGGCCGTGGAGATGTAGGGCTGCAGCGGAGTGCGGATGCCCAGCTCCCGGGCGGTGCGGATCACGTTGTCGATCCCGATATCACGGGCCATCCACACGGCCACCGCGTTGCGGGACTCGGCCAACGCCTGACGCATCGGGATGGACCCCTTGAACTGGTCGTCGTAGTTGGCGATCCACTTCGTGCCGCGGCGGGTGCCGAGAGGCACCGCGATGGGCTCATCGGCTACCGTGGTGTCGAGGTCCATTCCCTGTCGGAAGGCGGCCAGGTACACGAACGGCTTCATGGCCGAGCCCGGTTGCCGAAGCGAGCCGGTGACCCGGTTGTAGTCCGAGTAGCGAGTCTTGCGGTCCCGGTAGAAGGCGCGCCCCCCGGCTTCGGCCAGGATCCCGGCGTCCCCGTTGCGGAGCACCACCACCGAGCCCTGGATCCGCCCCTTCTCCCGGGGATGACGTTCGTCGTACAAGGCGAGTCCGTTCTCGAGGGCTTCGTTCACGATGATCTGCACGCGCTCGTCCACCGTGGAATGGACGGAGATCCGCCCGAGGATGAGGTCCTCCCCCCCGAAGCGGCCGCCTCCGTGCTCGTTGAGCTCGTCGAAGACGTTGTCGATCGCGGCGGGTGCGTCGGTCTTGACCGAACTCCTGGCCGCCACGCGGACCGGCTCGGCCTGGCAGCGTTTCGCGAGAGCCTCGGGAATGTATCCATGGCGCGCCATGAGCGCCAGGATCTGGTTGCGGCGCCGCAGGGGCCGCGGGTCGCCCGGCACCGGGGCGTAGTCCCGGGGCGACTTGCCGATCGCCGCCAACAGCGCCGCGTACCCCGCGTCCTCCTCCGTGTAGCTCGAGAGAGGCTTGCCGAAGTAGTACTCGGAGGCCGCGGCGAAGCCGTAGCGGCCGTTGCCCAGGTAGATGAAGCTGGCGTAGCGGGCGAAGATCTCCTGCTTGGCTTGTGCCTGCGAAGAGTAGTGCCGGCCCATCTCCTCCTCGAGCCAGAGCGCCAGTCGTACCTCCTCCAGCTTGCGCAGGAGCTTGTTCGTGGCCGAGGGGCCCAGGGCCGCAGCGATCAGCCGGGGCGGGCCGATGCCGTCGCGGAAGAGAGCGTCGCCGTCCGAGCGGCTGGTCAGGTCCCGGAGGAAGTAGCCGCGGACGAGCTGTTGGGTGATGGTGGAGCCACCCTGCGGCAAGAGCAGCCGCAACCCCGCATCGCCCTTCCACCATTCCCCCCAGGACCGCGCCGCCGTCTTCCGAACCACTCGCGGGAGCGCGCTGTAGTCCACGCCGGAGTGGGCGAAGAAGTTCTTGTCCTCGGCGGCCAGGATGGCGTGCCGGAGGATGGGAGGCACTTCGTCGTAGGTCACGACACGCCGGTACTCGCGCGCCACCTCGATCAGCGCGTTGCCCTGGGCGTCCCTGACCACGCCCGTGGTCGGAGGCTGGAACCGGATGAACGCCTCGAGAGCGGGAACCCGGCTGCGATCGACGTAGACCCGATAGACGAGCCACGTCGGCGGGAAGAGGGCCACCGCCAGGGCCACGAGCGGAGTGGCGAGGAGCAGGGCGAGGCGGACAGGCCTCGCTCGCAGTCAGCCGGCCGCGAACACGCCGGCGAGCCGCAGCCGGTGAGCCCACACCGCAGGGCCGATCGGAACACGCTGGAGCTCTTCGCCGCGACGCGACCCGCGGGCGTCGGGAAAAGCCAAGGCGGTGGGATCGGCGATCGAGCGCTCCATGCCGAATGCCGAGCACTTCGCGTGCCACACGAGTTCGACGGCATTCCCGAACGCTCGCCCCAACTCGGTGACGGCGAGCAAGGACGCGCGATCGTCATCGATCATCGCGAGGCGGGGCGGCGGCCTCCTGTCAGATTGCACAATCGAGAAGCGGAGCAACCTCCTCGCGCCTTCACCCAGCGTGCGGGGGCGCTCGTTCAACTCATCTGGGGCTGGCATCGTGCTTGCTCCGTCTCGCCAATGGAGAACGTCGTCGATCTCCAGCAACCGAGGGCCTGTGAGCCTGACGTGGAACGGCAAATCCGTCGATTGGACCAACGTCGCCTACTTCGCGGTCCTCCACGCAGGCGCGTTGCTCGCGCCGTGGACCTTCTCCTGGTCCGCGCTCGCCGTGTTCGCGGCGCTCCTCTGGGTCTCGTTCTCCCTCGGTATCGGCGTGACCTACCATCGCCTCCTCACCCACCGCGGGTTCCGCATCCCGAAGGCTCTCGAGTACGTGTTCACCCTCTGTGGGATGTTGGCCAGCGAGGGCGGGCCGATCTCCTGGGTGGCGAAGCACCGCCTGCATCACAAACTCTCCGACCGACCGCAGCAGGATCTCCACACGCCGAAGGACGGCTTCTGGTGGAGCCACATCGGCTGGGTCCTCACCCGCCCCGGCTTCGACACGAGCCAGGTCGAGGCCCAGTACGCGCACGAGCTGGTGGCTGACCCCGTCCACCGCGTCCTCAACCGGCTGCACGTCGTGCCCAACGTCCTGGTGGGCCTGGCGCTCTACGCCTGGGGTGGGTGGCCGTTCGTCGTATGGGGCGTCTTCCTGCGGCTGGTCGTCGGCCTTCACGCCACCTGGTTCGTGAACTCGGCCGCCCACACCTGGGGCTACCGCACGTACGACACGCCGGAGGGCTCGACCAACCTCTGGTGGGTGGGCCTGGTGGCCTGGGGCGAGGGCTGGCACAACAACCACCACGCCTTTCAGCGCGCGGCCCGTCACGGCCACGCGTGGTGGGAGGTGGACCTCAACTGGATCGCCATTCGCGCGCTGATGACGCTGCGACTGGCGACCGACGTCCAGGGTCTGCCGCGACACTCGGACCGCTTGCGCCTCGACGCACGGCGCGCACTCTCCGGCGTCGAGCCTGCGGTCGTGACGAAGCCTTTGGCCTGATCCGACGGGCCCGTTCACCACTGAGGCACAGGTATTGCTCCATGGCTCCCAGGGAGCCGCGGTCACGTGGCCGCGTCCCAGTCAAGGAGCCGATATGCTGTGGACGATCGTTGCGGTGCTGGCGGTCCTCTGGCTGCTGGGGCTGGTCGGAAACATCGGGGGAAGTCTCATCCACCTGCTGCTCCTGGCCGCGCTCGTGGTGGTGGTGTTCAGCCTCCTGTCGGGCCGCCGCAGCGCCATCTGAAGCGGCCCTGCTCGTCAGGACGGCGTTCCTGACGGGCAGGGTCGCACCCTTCGCGTCACTCGTCGTGGGACCTGCCGAACATCCCACAACACCTGCACCCTCGCGCTCGGTGATGCCGCTGACCTCGCACGTCGAGCGGCCGCCCCCGCCATCGGGTACGACGCCCAGTCGCCCCCGCTACGCGCGCTTCTTCCCCACTCCGTCGCGTTCCAGAATCTGAGCTCAGATCCAGATCCTCCCACCCCGCCGGACCTGAACAGCGCAGAACTCTCCGATTGGCTGCAACCATCCTCGAGCGGCAGGGCACGACGCTTGCTGGAGTAGAGATGCTGGCTCGCTCGCTTGAGCGGTGCAGCACTGGGAGGCGACATGCTCTCGATGATGGTCGTGATGCCCCTGGCAGCGTGGCTCCTGCCCACGTCCCTCCTGCCAAGCGCCGCACCCGAGCTCACGCCGGGCGCGCCGCCCACGGCGCTTGCGAGCGCTCCCGAGCCGCGCAGCCCAGTGGAGGCACGATCGCACCTGCGCCTCCAGGTTCTCCTGGACCGGGCTCACTTCTCGCCCGGGGAGATCGACGGCGTCAGCGGGAGCAACCAGAGTCGCGCGTTTGCCGCGTTCGCCCGCGCCAGGGTCAGCTCCAGGCACGGCCTGGACGAGGACGTTGGGGAGGCGGAGGGCGCATGGCAGGCGTTGAGCGCGGACCGCGCGCCCACGCTGGTGGAATACACCACCACGGAGCAGGACCTGGCCGGCCCCTTCGTGCGGCGGATCCCCGAGGACATGATGGACAAGTCGAGGCTCGAGGCGCTCGGCTACACGTCCGCTCTCGAAGCGCTCGGCGAGAGGTTCCATTCCAGCCAGCACCTGCTGCGCAAGCTGAATCCCCGCGCCACCTTCACCCGGTCCGGGGAGCGCCTCCAGGTACCGAACGTCGGTGAGGCGCTGGCTGGGAAAGCGGCCTCGGTCGTGCTGGACAAGTCCGAGTCCTCCGTGGAGGTTCTCGACGCTTCGGGCAAGGTCATCGCCTCGTATCCCGCGACGATGGGCAGCGTGCACGACCCCCTCCCGATCGGCGACTGGAAGATCAACGGCGTGTCGAGCAGCCCGTCGTTCTTCTACAACCCGGCACTGTTCTGGAACGCGGACGAGTCTCATGCCAAGGCCAAGATCGCGCCCGGCCCCAACAACCCGGTGGGCGTCGTGTGGATCGATCTCTCGAAGAAGAACTACGGCATCCACGGAACGCCGGAGCCCTCACGGATCGGCAAGAACTCGTCCCACGGCTGCATCCGTCTCACGAACTGGGACGCCGCGGAGCTGTCACACCTGGTCTCCGCGGGGACACCCGCGGTCCTTCAGGAGTAGTTGGAGTGCATCGACGAGAACAACACGGCTCTCACCAGGGATCCCGACATCATGTACACCGGACGATCATTCAGGATTCCACAGGCCTGAGCGGGCTTCGAAGGAGAAACGATGCGTAGTCATTTCCGCGTACTGACGGGCCTGTTGCTGGCGGCAGGTCTCGGCGCAGCCTGCACCCGTCCGGCCGCCTCGCCGCCCGCCACGCAAGACGCCGTGCGGGTCACCGACGTCGATCTCGGCCTCCGCGTGGGATCGGACAAGCGGGTCACGGACCAGACCGACTCGTTCCGCCCGTCCGAGACGGTGTACGTCTCCGTGAGGACGGAGGGCACCGTCCCGAGCGCCGTCTTGAAGGCACGGTGGACGTTCCAGGGCGGCCAGGTCGTCCAGGAGTCTTCGCAGACCATCGCGCCCAAGGGGACGACGGTGACCGAGTTCCACGTCTCCAATCCGAAGGGCTGGCCGAAAGGCTCCTACCAGGTCGAGGTGTTCCTGAACGGCAGCTCGGTGGAGACCGAGAGCTTCAAGGTCGGCTAGTTTGGTCGAAGGGGCGGGTTCGCCCTGGAGGAGATGATATGAAACGCGCCGGCGGACTCATCGCCATCGTGACCGTCGCTGTCGTAGTCTCGTGTACGTCAGGCTGCGCGAGCTGGGGCGCCAACCAGAAGAAGGGCGCCGGGATCGGAGCGGCAGGCGGGGCCGCCGTCGGCGCCCTCATCGGCCACAAGACGGGTTCCACGGCCCGCGGCGCCATCATCGGCGCCGTCGTGGGCGGCGCCGCCGGCGCCGTCATCGGGGACCGCATGGACGACCAGGCGGAGAAGCTGGCCCGAGAGCTCGAAGGCGCCCAGGTCTCCAGGGTGGGCGAGGGCATCGCGGTCACCTTCGATTCGGGGATCCTGTTCGCCTTCGACTCCGCGGCGCTGACGTCCGAGGCCCGGTCCAACCTCCGGAAGCTGGCCGACAGCCTGGAGGCCGAGGACCGCACCAACGTCATGATCGTGGGCCACACCGACTCCGACGGTAGGGATTCCTACAACCAGCAGCTCTCGGAGCGGCGGGGGCATTCCGCCGAGGACCACCTCGCGTCCCTGGGTGTCGCGTCCTCGCGCCTCAGTGCCCGTGGCCGCGGCGAGGCCGAGCCGATCGCCTCCAACGGGACGGAAGAGGGCCGGCGACAGAACCGCCGTGTCGAGGTGGCCATCTTCGCGAACGCCGCGTGGCGTGACGAGGCGAAGCAGTCGTCGAGCCTCCGGTGATCGGGGGCCGGACTCAATAGATGTCGACGGGAGTGCAGACCGGAGTCGTTTAGGGCCTCGATCGCGCATTTTGCCCGGCCAGGTGTGGTGGAGGGAGCAACGAAGGCAAGACTGGCGTCGCGCGCGCCCGCCGGTCAGCGGATGGAAACGGACGCCGGAGCCCCCACGAATGAGCCGTAGCGCCTGACGGCCCGGAGGATCGCGCGGCGCTCGGGCGCGGTCAGGCGCCTCGTCGGGAAGACCTGGACCGCACAGCCGTTCGCGCCGCCAGCCCTCCTCCAGGTGCCCGCCACCTGACCGTCGATCACGAGTGCGTGCTGGAACGTGACGTCGTCGACGGCGGTCATCGGCCCGTGCGGGACCGCGTCGCGATCGCGGAACGGGACCAGGTATTCGTCGTAGATCGGCAGCAGGTGGACTCTCGCCGCGCTCGGCGCGGAGGCCGGCGCGCGGCCGATCGTCCAGTACGTGAGGCCGCCGCTGGACGACGGCCGCGCCCGGTTCGACTCCAGGCCCCGCCTGGCGTCGGCCGCGGTCAGCCCCGACCACCAGACGAAGTCGCGGATGGTGGCGGGGCCGTGGCTCCTGAAGAAACGCCGGGTCAGCTCGCCGAGCGACTCGTCACGCGGCAGGCGGCGCGCGGAGGGCGCGCGATCGGCCAGGAGCGCGTACGTGAACTGCTTGCCGCGCCGCGGACCGCTGCAGACGACGCCCTCGAGCTCGGCGTGCATCGCGATGTGCGCCAGCCGCTGCCCGCGGGCCCGGATGCCGGCACGTTCGAGGTGCGCACCCAGCTCGACCCGGGTCAGGTACGTGCGGTCGCCGAGGGCCCGCTCGAACACGTCGAGCGCCCGGTTGAGCGTGGCCCGCTCCAGCTCGAGCTGGCGGTCGTAGTAGGCCACCGCCCGCTTCACGCGCGGCGCGGTCAGCTCGAGCATCCAGCGGATGTCGGCGGGGGCGACGAAGTGCCAGGTCGGCCTCATCACGTGCGTCCGGAGGATGTGACCCTGCTGAAAAGCGCGCTCGATGCGCGCGTCGGTCGTCTCGTCGCGCATACGGAGGGCCAGCGCCCACTTCGCGAACGCATACTCCTGCGCCTGGACGGCGCCCAGCCACCGGACGACCTCCGCAGGGCCGCCGCCCTTCGGCGTGGTGACCCACTCGTTGCGCAGCCTCTGCGCGGCGATCAGCGCGTCCGGCACGAGATCGAGATCCCCGAGTCGCTCGTGCGGTCTAGCGGGACACGCGCCAGATGCGGATGGCCCCGGCCGTCCCCTGGATGCTGTCCTCAAGGCTGGCGGCGAGGAGCTGTCCATCCGGAGAGAACTGCACGTCGCTCGCCCTGCCGTCGGCGCGCGCGAGCCGCTCCATGGTCTCCGAGACGCGATACACGACGATGCCGGAGTCGCCCCCGGAGGCGAGCAGCGTGCCGTCGGGGGAGAAGGCCACCGACCAGACCCGTGCGCCCTGGTCGTCGCTGGCCATCGCGGAGCCGTCGCTCGTGCGCCAGAGACGGACGGTGTTGTCGATGGTCGCCGAGCCCACGTATCGGCCATCCCGTGAGGCGGCGACCGCCCAGACCGGGTTCACGTGGCCCACCAGCACGGCCCGCTCGGCGAAGGCAGGCAGGCTCCAGATCTTCACCCTCGTGTCGGCCGCTCCGCTCACCAGGTATCGTCCGTCCGACGAGACAGCGAGCGTCAACAGCTGCCACTCGTGCGCGGTGAAGCGTCGCAGGAGCGAGCCGTCACGGGCCGACAGCACCTCGATCTCGCTGTCGTCCGAGCTGGCGACCGCGAGCCATTCGCCGTCCGGGCTCACCGCCAGCGACCGGGGCCTCGACCGGTCCCGCGACCAGAGGACGCGAGCGCTCGACACGTCCCAGAGCTTCACGCCTTCGCCCGCGGGGTCGAAGCCGCTCCCGGCGAGACGGACACCGTCGGGCAGGAAGCCGAGCGAGTAGACGCCCTGGAAGAACGCCGTGAACGACGCCGTTTCGCTCCAGGTGGAGGTCGACCACAGCTTGACGGTTCCTTCCTGACCGATCATCCAGCCGCCGGTCGCCAGGATGCGCCCGTCCGGCGAGAACGCAAGGGCGCCGGCGTCGTTCCCGTGCTCCAGGGTCCTCAACAGCCCGAGCTGGACGCGCGGCGGCGTGGGGATAGCGGGCTCGTCCGAGCCGCAACCGGTGACCGCCAGGGCGAGGGTCAGAACCACTGTCGCCGACGGCCAACTCATGGCGCGGCCTCCTTCCCGGTCCGTGAGCATACGCCGACTCACCGCGCGCGCGACGCTCGGGCGCCATGGCGGAGAACCGTATCGCTCGGCCGGGCCCGCTGGCGGGGCCTTCACCCGGACTCAACCGCGCGCCCAGGCCGGAACCGCGCCGACGATCTCGCGAAGCGGCACGGAGGTCCGTTGCGCGCGGCGGAGCTGGCGATGGCGCCAGATCGTGTACAGGACCGGCAGCACCTCGAGCGTCAGGAACGCGCTGGTGGCCAAACCGCCGATCATGGGCGCCGCCACCCGCCTCATGATCTCGGCCCCCGCCCCGTCCGCCCAGACGAGCGGCAAGAGGCCCGCCGCCATGGTCGTGATCGTCATGATCTTCGGCCGCAGGCGCCGCACGGTGCCTTCGGCGTGGGCGGCGACGATGTCGTCGCGGCTCTCCAACCTCCCCTCGCGTACCCGCCGATGGAACGCCTCGTCGATGTAGACCACCATGACGACGCCGGTCTGCATCGCCAGACCGACAGCCGAGAGCAGTCCGACCCAGACGGGTGCCGACAGCGGGTAGTCCAGCAGGAAGAGCGTCCAGAAGCTCCCGACGAGGGCGAACGGCACGGAGACGAGCACGATCAGTGCCTCGGTGAGGCTCTTGAACTGCAGGAGCAACAACACGAGCATCGACAGCGCCACCAGCGGCACGATCCACTTCAGGCGCTGCTGTCCAGCCTCCAGGAGCCGGTATTGCCCCGTCCACTCGATCCTCTCTCCGGCCTCGATCGGCAGCGCGCCGGCGGCGCGTACGCGGTCCAGCTCGCGCTGCAGGCGCCGGAGGTACGTCAGGACGTCCGTGCCCTCGTTCAAATCCAGGTGCACGTAAGCCGCCAGCTCGTTCCCCTCCGTACGGATGATGGCCGGTCTCGTCTCGAAGGACGGGCGCCCCAGCAGCGCCAGCGGGACGGGTTGTCCGGGCGCGCCGGCCGCTGAGCGCACCGTGACGTCCCGCAGCCGATCCGCTCCCGCGTGGCCGCCGTCTCCGCCGAGCGCGATCCGAAGGCGGTAGGGCTCTCCCCTCCACTCGAGGTCGCCGACCTGCCCGCCGGTCAGCAGCAGGTCGACGGTGGACGCAACCAGTGCCGGGGCCACGCCGTGCCGGGTCAGCGCGTCCGCGTCGGCGTCGAATCGAGGCCAGGTCTCGCCGCCGAGTGACTCGAAGACGGCGCTCCGCGTCCCCGGCACGCGCGCCGCCATCTGTTGCAGCCCTTCGCCCAGCGCGTCCAGGCGGGCCGGATCCGCGGCGACGACGCGGATTCCCGCGGGGGTGCGCACGCCGGTGGCCATCATGTCCATGCGCGCGCGAGCCGGCGCGGTCCAGGCATTGGTCCAGCCCGGCATGCGCGTGGCGCGGTCGAGCCTCTCGACCAGCTCGGCCATCGTGGCCGGAGCCTCCTCCGGCCACACCCGCGCGAGCACGCGCTTGAGGCCCGGCGGCGCCCAGCTCGAGTACCAGCGGTCGCGGGCCTGCCGGGGCCACTCCGAGCGCGGCCGGAGGCGGATGGTGGTCTCCGCCATCGAGTAGGGAGCGGGATCGGTGGCGGTGCTCGCCCGCCCGACCTTGCCGAACACGGTGGCCACCTCCGGGAACCGGCTGATCGCGCGGTCCTGCCGCCGCAGCTGGACCGCGGCGTCGGCGGGCGGCACGCCGGGCAGCGTCGTCGGCATGTAGAGCAGATCGCCCTCGTCGATGCGAGGGAGGAACTCTCCGCCCAGCCGGGTGGCGATCGGAAGGGCGGAGACCACGGCCAGGCCGGCGGTGGTCAGGGTCAGCACCGGGCGCCGGAGGGCGAAGTGCACGAAAGGCCGGTAAGCCCGTACCAGCCCCCGGGTGAGCGGGTTGTCGAACTCGGGAACCACTCGGCCTCGCAGCAGCCGCTCGCGCACAGCCGGAGCCAGTGTGAGCGTGACCAGCGCGGCCGAGACCACCACCAGGGTCTTCGTGACCGCCAGCGGCCGCAGCAGGCGGCCGGTCTCCCCGGTGAACGCGAGCACGGGAAGGAAGCTGAGGGCCGTGATCAGGAGCGACGTCAGGATCGCCGGGGCGAACGATCCCGCGGCCCCCACGATCGCGGTCCGCCGCTCATCGGCGGATGCGCCCGGTCCCATGCCCTCCAGCCCGCGGTGGCAGGCCTCCAGCGCGACGACGTCCGCATCGACGGCCATTCCGAGCGCGATGCCGATCCCGCCCAGGCTCATGATGGTGGCGGGCACGCCCAGGAGCCACATCCCTGCGAAGGTCAGGAGCAGGACGACCGGCAGGGTCGTGAGCGGCACCAGCGCGCTGCGGGCATGCAGCAGGAACAGCAGCACGACCAGGACGACGACCGCGACCTCCTCGCCCAGGGCGCGCAGCAGCGTGCGACCGACGCGTGTCACGAGGTCCAGCCGGTCGTAGACGGTGACCAGCTGGACGCCCTGAGGCAGCCGCGGTCTCAGCTCCTCGAGCGTGCGCCTCACGCGACCGACGAGCGCCGCCGGGTCCGCATCGCGGCTGGCGATCACGATGCCGCCGGCCGCCGGCAGGGACCCTCCGAAGTCCGCGAGGCCGAGGGGCATGTCACGCGTCACCGTCACGTGCGCCACGTCTCCGATCCGCGGCACCGACGAGCCCTGGGGGGCGGACGCCACCTGGAGCGACAGCGCCGAGATGAGCCTGAGGTCGGCCGGACCGCCCGCCGCCGGGCGCAGCGCGGAGACCACGTCCGTGAAGGCGAGGCCCCGCGAGCGGAGCTGATCGGGTCTCACCTCGACGAGCGCCTGCTGCACCTCGCCACCCACGGAGGCGACCTCCGCCACGCCGGGAATCGATGCGAGCGCGGGACGCAGCAGGCGATCCTGCAGGCGTCGCAGCGCCTGCGGAGGCTCCTTGAGCGAGGGATCGACCAGCACGTACTGGAAGACCCAGCCGGTGCTGGACGCGGTGGGACCCACCTGCACGCGCACGTTCGCCGGCAGCTTCGAGCGGACTTCACCGACACGCTCGAGGATGGCCTGGCGCCCGGGCCCCAGGCTCCGGGACGATTCGAAGACGACGTCGAGGTAGGCCATTCCGGACATCGACGACCCTCGGACGGCGGTCGAGCCGGGTGTGCCCTCGAGAGCGTCGGCCAGCACCGTGGTGACCCGGGCGGCCACTTCGGTTGCCGGATGACCCATCCACTCGGCCACGAGCACGATCTGCGGATCCGACAGGTCCGGAATCGCGTCGCGTGGGAGGGCTTGCCGGGCCAGCTCCCCGGCCGCGGCCAGGACGAGCGCCGCGCCCAGGACGATCCAGTGATGGCGTGTGCACCACGCCACGACGCGCGCAATCACGGCACCCCCCCGCCCGGCGGCGTCCCGAGGTGTTCGTGCCGCAGCGACTGCAGACGCCGCTCGGCGTCCAGGAAGAAGGCGTTCCCGGCGGCGATCCGCTCTTCGTCGCGTAAGCCCGACATCACGACCGCGAGACCTCGGTCGATCCTGCCGAGTCCCACGGACCGCTGCTTGAACGTGCCGTCCGCCGCCTCCACCAGCACGTAGGGGCCGCGGGACGAGTACAGGAGCGCGCCAGCGGGGACGACGAGGCGCCCGCTCGGTCTCGCCTCGAGCTGCACCCAGCCGACCTCGCCCGACCGAAGCTCGGGAAACCCGGGATCGAGGCGGAAGCGGACTCGCGACGTGGACTCGTCCCACGGCGACGGCGCCTCGGCCGTCGCACGCACCGCGAT
>JAICEW010000123.1 GCA_025923995.1 Vicinamibacteria bacterium
GAAGTGGCGGGCCAGCAGCGAGGCCGCCCGCTCCCCCACGAACCGGATGCCCAGGCCGAAGAGCAGCCGGTGCAGCTCACGGCCCTTGCTGGCCTCGATCTGCGCGAGCAGGTTGCCGGCCGACTTCTCGGCCATGCGCTCCAGGCCGACCAGGTCCTCCATGGTCAGCCGGTAGAGGCCCGCGAAGTCGCGGACCAGCCCCTTCTCCATGAGCTGGCGCACCAGCGCGTCGCCCAGCCCCTCGATGTCCATGGCCTCGCGCCGCGCGTAGTGCTTGAGGCGCTCCTCGACCTGCGCCGGGCACGACGCGTTCGGGCAGCGCCGGTCCACCTCGCCCTCCGCCTTGATCGCGGGCGAGCCGCACACCGGGCACGTCTCGGGCGGCGTCCAGGGCCTGGCGTCGGGCGGGCGCTTCGACTCGATCACCTGCACGACCTTCGGGATCACGTCGCCGCCGCGCTCGATCAGGACCGTGTCGCCCTCGCGCACGTCCTTGCGCGCGACCTCCTCCTCGTTGTGCAGCGTGGCCCGCGAGACGGTGACGCCGCCCAGCGCGACCGGCTCCAGGTGCGCGACCGGCGTCAGCTTGCCGGTGCGCCCGACGTACACGGCGATCCGCTCCACGCGGCCGGTGGCCTGGCGGGCCGGGTACTTGTACGCGATCGCCCAGCGCGGGAACTTGGAGGTGAAGCCCAGCTCGCGCTGCAGCGCGAAGCTGTCGACCTTCACCACCACGCCGTCGATGTCGTACTCGAGCGCCTCGCGCTTGTCCTGCCACTCCGCGAGGTACGCGAGCACCTCGTCCAGCCCCTGGCAGCGGCGGGACGTCGGGTTCGTGCGCAGGCCCCAGCCCTTGAGGCGCTGGAGCGCGTCCCACTGCCCCGTGAGCCTCACGCCGGCGACGTGCGCGACGGAGTACAGGTAGATGTCCAGGCCGCGCGCGGCCACGACGCGCGCGTCGAGGCTCTTGAGCGTGCCCGCGGTCGAGTTGCGCGGGTTGGCGAACACCTCCTCGCCGCGGGCCTCCCGCTCCCTGTTCACTCTCTCGAAGCGGGACCGCGGGAAGAACACCTCGCCGCGGACCTCCAGCTCGGAGGGGACTGCGTCCCCCTTCAGGGCCAGCGGCACCGCCTTGATCGCGCGCACGTTCGGCGTCACGTCGTCGCCGCGCACCCCGTCGCCGCGCGTCACCGCGCGGGCGAGGCGCCCCGCTTCGTAGTGGACCGCGATCGATACGCCGTCGATCTTCAGCTCCGCGACGTACACCATGTCGCGCGCGCCCACCGCCCGGAAGATGCGCTGCTCGAACTCGCGCAGCTCCTCCTCGTTGTAGGTGTTGTCGAGGCTCAGCATCGGCGCGCGGTGCGCGACCGTCTCGAAGCCCTCGCTCGGCTTCTCGCCCACGCGCTGCGTGGGGCTGTCGGGCGTCACCAGCTCGGGATGCGCGGCCTCCAGGTCGCGCAGCTCGCGCTCCAGCGCGTCGTACTCGGCGTCGGCGATCTCCGGCTGGTTGACGACGTAGTAGAGGTGCTCGTGCCGGCGGATCTCGCGGCGCAGCTCGTCGATGCGGTCGGCGGGGTCGCGGGTCATCGCGCGCGGCGGTCGCTCAGGGTGAGCCGATGGTACCGGGCGGGCCGGCCCTCCAGGACCATCTCCTTCCAGAACGGCATGCCCAGGCGCTCCATCACCGCGAACGAGGCCGCGTGGGGCGGGTCGGCGCCGGCCGCAGGCCGCAGGCGTCCGCGTCTTGGGGACCGAACGGCAGGAGCAGGAGGCGGGCGGTCGAGAGGGTCTCGGCCATGGCCGGCTGGCCCGCCGGGATCAGTGGTCCCGGGCCAGGATGAAGTCGGGCAGGATCTCGAGCGCCTCGGTGTACGGCGAGGGCTCGAACGCGGAGAGCTCCTGGCGGGCCAGCTCCGCGTAGCGCTCGGCCAGCGCGCGGCACTCCTCCAGCACGCCGTGCTCGCGCGCGAGCGCCAGCATCTGCTCGCGCGAGACGCGCGAGAACCCGCGGTCGGCCAGCACGGCCTGCACCACGTCGCTGGCCTGGCTGCCGCCGCGGCGCAGCAGGTAGATGACCGGCAGCGTCAGCTTGCCCTCGCGCAGGTCGCTGGCCACCGGCTTGCCCAGGACCTTCTCCTCCGCCGTGAAGTCGAGCAGGTCGTCGACCATCTGGAAGCAGATGCCGAGGTTGAGGCCGTAGCGCGCGAGCGCCTCCTCCTTGCGCTCGCCCACGCCGGCCAGCATGGCCCCGATGCGCAGGCAGGCGGAGAACAGGTCCGCCGTCTTGCGGCGGATGATGTCGAGGTGGTCCTCCTCGCCGATGTCCAGGTCGCCGTTGCCCTCGATTTCCAGGAGCTGGCCCTCGATCATCCGCAGCGTCACGTCGGACAGGACGCGCAGGATGGGCAGGTTGTCCTGCGAGAGCGCCAGCGACATCGACTTGGTGTAGAGGAAGTCGCCCAGCAGGACCGTGATGTCGTTCCCCCACCGGCTGTTCGCGCTGCGCCGGCCGCGGCGCACCGTGGCCTCGTCGATGATGTCGTCGTGCACCAGCGTGGCGGTGTGGATGAACTCCACGACCGACGCGAGCAGGATGGCGCGGTCGCCGCGGTACCCGCAGGCGCGGCAGGCCAGCAGCAGCAGCGCGGGCCGGATGCGCTTGCCGCCGCCCTCCAGGATGTAGCGGCCCATCTCGCCCACCAGCGGCACGTCGGAGCGGAGCTGGTCCGCGAACAGGCCTTCCACGCGCGCGAGGTCGTCCTCCACCAGCTGGACGATCTCCTTCAGCCCCGCCACGCCGCGACCGCGACCGACCGGACCCGCCGATGCCAAGTGACCTTACCTGTAGTTGGTGAACTGCATGTCGATGCCCAGGTCGGTGTCCTTGAGCGTCCGGATCACGGCCTGGAGGTCGTCCCGGTTCTTCCCGGTGACGCGCACCTGGTCGCCCTGGATGGCGGCCTGCACCTTGATCTTCGTGTTCTTGATGACCTTGACGATCTCGCGGGCCTTCTCGGTGGGGATGCCCTTCTGCAGCGAGACCTTCTGGCGCGCGGTGCCGCCGAGCGCCTTCTCCACCTCGCCGTAGGAGAGCGCCTTCAAGGGCACGTTGCGCTTCACCAGCCGGCCCTCCAGCACGTCGCGGATCGCCTTCAGCTTGAACTCGTCCGAGGAGGTGAGCGTGATCTCCTCGGCCGTGAGCACGATGTCGGAGCTCGTCCCCTTGAGGTCGAACCGCGTCGTGATCTCCTTCATCGCCTGCGCGATGGCGTTCTTGACCTCCTGCAGGTCCACGCTGCTCACGACGTCGAACGAAGCCTCAGCCAAGGTTCTTTGCCTCTTGAGGTTACGGTAGGAGCCGCCTTCCTGGATCAGGGCGCGCCGGTGTCCGCCTAAGGTGACGGATCCGCCCGCGGATGTCAAACCTCTCGCGGCACCGTTGCGCGCCTGGTTCACGCGGCCCTGCGCCGGTTTTTGGGCGCGCGAGGGACGCACACGGGCGGCGCTGCTAAGGTCGAAGTGCCCGGCTGGGACCGGGCGACCCCGGGGTACCCCAGTAGTTCCGCCGCGCCCGCCCGTTCCGGACTCGCGCAGACGAAACGCGCCCCGGACTCGGGAGGAGTCATGACCACCGTCAAGGGCTGGGCCGCGGCGGCTTCGCTCGCGGTCCTCGCCGGCGGCGCGTCCGCCGAAACCCCCGCGGACGTCCGCGCGCTCCTTTCGTCGCGCATCGCCAGCCTCGACACGCGCGTCGCCCAGGGCCAGGGCGATCGGGCCCACGAGGCCGCGAGGCCACCCGACGCCGCCCGCCTGCGACTGTCCATGGCCAGCCGTCACCTGCGCCAGGCCCGGCGCTTCCTGGCGAAGGACGACGAGCGCGCGGCGCGCCTCCACCTGGACCTGGCCGAGCGCCTCCTGCCGCCGACGCAGCCGGCCGAAGGGAGCCGCTGATGCGCGCCCTCGCGCTCGCGTGCCTGGCCTCGGCCGTCCCCGCGGCCGCGGGAACGATCTGCGTCGATCCCGCCGGCCCTCCCTGCCACACGACCATCCAGGCGGGCGTCAACGCCGCGCAGCCGGGGAGCACCGTCTCCATCGCGCAGGGGATCTACTTCGAGAACGTCACCGTCCCGCCCGGCCGTGACGGCCTGCGCCTGGTCGGCGCCAGCCGGATGACCACCGTGATCGACGCGGACGCGCCGAACACGGGCAGCGGCCTGCGCATCGAGTCGAGCGGCGTGGGGGTGACTTCGATCGGCTTCCGCAACGGCCAGCAGTACGGGGTGGTCGTCGCGGGCGGCGCCCATGGGGTCCGCCTCGAGGACCTGCGCTTCATCGGCGTGCGCGGCCCCGCGGCCGTGCGCGCGGAGCAGGGTGCGAGCGGGCTGCGCGTCGCCTCGAACGTGATCCGCGCCGCGGGCCGGGCCGCAGGCATCCTGCTCGAGGGCAACGACGGCGCCTTCGTCGGCGCCAACCAGGTCGAGCAGGTGGAATCCGGGATCCGCGCCCGCGGCAGCCGGCTCGTCGTCGAGGCGAACCGCGTGTCCGCCATCGCCGATACCGGCATCTGGATCGAGGGCGCCGACGCCCTCGTGGCCGGCAACGAGGTCGAGCGCGTCTTCAAGTTCGGCATCGCGGTGACGGGCTCGAACCCCGTCGTGCGCGACAACCGGCTGGCCAACGCGGGCGGGATCGCCGTCGCCTGCACGCGGTGCTCCGGAGGCGAGGTGCGGAGCAACCGCAACTCGCCGGCGACCGGCTTCACCTTCTCGCTGGGCTCCGGCCACGGCGTCGACGTCACCGCCGACGCGCCGGGGCTGGTGGTCCAGGAGAACGAGGTGAGCGCCGCCGCCGCGGCCGCCTTCCGCATCGGGGGGACGGGCGTGCGCGCCGTCGGCAACCTGGCCCAGGACACCGGCGCCGGCCCCGGCCTCGGCTACGGATTCCTCGTGCACGGCAGCGGCCCCCACGCGCTCGAGAAGAACCGCGCCATCAACACGAGCGGCGCCGGCTTCGTGATCGCGGGCGACGAGGCCACCCTCGACTCGAACCTGTCCCAGGACGCGGGGGGCAGCGGCTTCCTGCTGCTCGACCCCAACCCGAACAACGTGAACGAGCGCAACGTGCTGCGCAACAACGAGGCGCGCGGATCGAACCTGGCGGGCTTCGCGGTGTCGCCGGCCTCGAAGGAGACGACGCTGGTCGGCAACCGGGGCGAGGGCAACCGCTACGACTTCTGCGACGACGGCAAGGGCACCGTCGCCACCGGCAATCAGTTCGGCAGCACGTCGACCACGTGCGACGTCCTCGAGTAGGAGCGGAACCATGAAGAACGCGATGCGGGCACTGGCGCTGCTGACCTGCCTGGCTTCCCCTGCGGCCGCCGCGACGCTGTGCGTCGACCCGTCGGGGGCGGGAGGGTGCCTGACCACGATCCAGGCGGCCGTGGACGCGGCCGCGCCGGGGGACCTCATCCAGATCCACCCCGGCCTCTACTTCGAGGGGGTGCTCGTCCCCGCGGGCAAGGACGGCCTGGAGATCGAGGGCACGGATCGCGAGGGCGTCGTCATCGACTCCAGCCCCTTCGCCGACCGCGGCTTCGCGGGCGCCGAGGCCACGTTCCGCCTGGTCGCGCCCGAGGTGAAGGTGCGGGACCTGACGCTGCGCAACGGCGCGATGGGCTTCTGGGTCGAAGGCTCGGACGCCGAGATCGTCCGCATCCGCTTCCGCGGGACGGACGCCGCGGTCGGCATCGCCTTCGAGGCGGACGACGTGCTCGTGGACGACAGCGAGATCCTGGACGCGGCGAGCGGCGTAGGCATCGTGGGGCACCGCGCGGTCGTGCGCGGGAACGTCTTCCGCCGCGTGACCTTCGGAGTCACCGTCGACACGGTCGGCGCCGACGACCTGTTCGTGGTCAACAACCGGCTGGACGGGGGGCTCGAGGCGCTGCTGCTGTCGACGGACGGGGTGTACGTCACGCGCAACGAGATCAGCCGGTTCAGCGGCATCGGCATCCAGGCCGTCGGCAACAACCCCTTCGTCCACCAGAACGTCATCCGCGACGTGCTCTTCGGGATCTTCGGCCTGTGCATCGACGAGGAGATCCCGGGAGGCAACGAGCCGCCCGAGTGCTTCAACGCGTACGTGACCCAGAACCGGATCTTCGGCACGTCCGGGGGCGGCGTGCGGTTCCAGACGCGGGCGTTCGGCATGCGGATCGAGGACAACGCGCTCGAGCGCACCGGCGAGGGGATCGTCGGCACCTCGCCCAACGACTTCTTCGCCTACGTCCAGCGCAACACGGTGACCCGGGCCGGAACCGGCCTGGACGACGACTGCTTCGACATCTTCGTGGCCGACGTGAGGCACAACACCGCCAGCCAGTGCGGCCAGGCCGGGTTCCACACGCGCGCGGTCGATCTGCGCAGGAACACCACACTGGACAACGCGGAGAACGGGTTCACGATCGACGGGGACGTGGGGCCGGACCTGGCGGCGGTGGCCAACGAGATCATCGGGAACCAGGCGCGGGGGAACGCGGCGCAGGGCGTCGCGATCATCCGCAGCCCGTACGGCGGCCCGTACCAGTTCCAGGTCATCGGCAACACGGCTCTGGGCAACCGCGTCGACTACTGCGACGAGGGCGAGAACACCTTCGCGACCGGGAACAACTTCCCGACGCAGGGAACCTGCGCGGTGCTCCACTAGGGCCGGGAGAAGAGCCTCCGGAAGTTCGCGAGCGCGGCGTCGCCGATCGCCTCCACCGTCGTCGCGCGCAGGCTGGCCAGCTTGCGCGCCACCTCGACCACGAAGGCCGGCTCGTTGCGCTGGCCGCGGTGCGGCGGCGGCGCCAGGAACGGCGCGTCCGTCTCGATCAGCAGGCGGTCCAGCGGGACCGCCTTCGCGACGGCCTGGATCACCTCGGCCCGCGGGAAGGCCAGGATGCCGGAGAAGGACACGTGGAACCCGAGCGCGAGCGCGCGCCGGGCCAGCTCGTGCCCGCCGGTGAAGCAGTGGATGACTCCCCCGCACTCCCCGGCGCGCTCCTCCTCGAGCAGGTCGCAGGTCTCCAGGTCCGCTTCGCGCGTATGAATGATGATGGGCAGGCCGACCGTCCGCGCCAGGCGGACCTGCCTGCGGAACACCTCGCGCTGGGTGTCGCGCGGCGAGTGGTCGTAGTGGAAGTCGAGCCCGATCTCGCCGATCGCGACGATGCGCTTCTCCTTCGCCAGGCCGACCAGCTCGTCGTAGGTGGATTCGGTGGCCAGCCTGGCCTCGTGCGGGTGGACGCCGGCCGACGCCGGGACGCCCAGCGCGTCCGCCACGTTCAGGGCCCGGATGTGCCCCGCCTCGGAGTCGACGCCGCCCACGATCAGGAGGTCGCGCACCCCTGCTGCGCGCGCGCGCGCGACCGCCTCCGCGCGGTCGCCGTCGAACTGCGGCATGTCGATGTGGCAATGCGAATCCGCGAGGACGAGACCGGCAGGTGATGTCCGTGCGTGCACGCTCACGCCGCCATACTAAGGCAACCGTGATCAGGTCTGCTCACCTGCGGCGCACGCTGGTAGCGAGCTGCGAACGTAGACGCCGTCCGGAATGCCAGATGCAACGCCGGCGCATGGCTCTCAGCTTCAACGATTGCAGGGGGACGCGCCGTGCGGTGGCGGCACAGGCCAGGGCCACGGCTCGGGCTGGCGCCCTTCAACGGCATCGAGGCCTTCGGCGGGCAGCCATCGAGCAGGAGTGCGCCCCCGCCTTGCTGGTACGGATTGGAGGGACTCGAGCTGGACGGCGGCCGGTACGGGTGTCGGAAGGGCTGCTGTCCAAGATCTGAGGACATGCGGCTTGACGAGGCGTGCGACATCCGCACAAGCAGGAGTGATGCTTCCGCAGGGGTAGGCTCAGCTCAGCCGAGAGTAAGATGTAGGCTCCCATGGAGTACACAACAGACGCCATTCGTGCATCCGCCTCCAGACGACTGCGCGAAGGGTCCGGGACTTCGTGCCCTGGCGGGAGGCGTGGACTCCACGCGTTCGCGCACGCGTCCGTGGGCTGCGCACTCGGCAGCCTCCTGACCTCGTTCGCGAGTGCGCAAACACGGCCGACGAGCCAGCCGCTGGTGCTGGTCCTGGCCGGCGTAGCGTCCAGCCGCTCGGCGTCGCCGGCATCGGTCCTCTGGTTCCTCGTCGGAAGCGCCGGCGGGTCGTCCGGTCCGTCCGCGGTCGCGCGTCAGTCGACGGCGAAAGCGGCCATAGGTGCGCCGGACCAGCCCGCGACCTGGGTTGCGTTCGACGCCGCGGCTCCTCCAGCCGTGATCGTCGCCCTCATGAGCGGCCAGGGCCTTCCGTTGGCGACTGTCGAGTCAGCCACGGGCGTCGTCGAACGTGCCCTCCGGGAGTCAGCTGCTTCAGGACTGACGCGTCCCGCGATGATCGCAAAGGTGGCGAGCGCTCTCTCGGCCCATGTCTCGGCATCCTCGACGGGCGCTGGAACCGCGCGGCTCCTGGAGACCCAGGAACTGCGCCTCAGCGAGGGCGAGATCGCGAGCGCCCGTGTTGGCCTCGTGCTGGACAAACAACTGGAGTTCGGAGTCGGAGGATCGTCGTACCGCGTTCGGTTCCAACTCGCTGGTTTGGAGCGGTTCAGGCGGGCCGCCCCTTCGCCATAGCATTCGGATACCGCCTCTCGGATCACGCGAGGCAGCCACCACTTTACGGCCAACTATGAGCGACGACGGGTTTCTCTTCGAATTGGCGCTGGTTGGCGTCCTGATCGTTCTCAACGGCTTCTTTGCGGCCGCGGAGATCGCGATCGTGGCCGCTCGCCGAAGCCGGCTCCAGGCGCTGGCCGAGGACGGCAAGCGGGGAGCGCAGGCTGCGCTGCGACTGAAGGCCGATCCCGATCGCTTCCTTGCCACGGTGCAGATCGGCGTCACCGTGGTGAGCACGCTCGCGTCGGCCGTGGGAGGAGTCGCCGCCATCGAGCGCCTCGAGCCGCTGATCGCGTCATTCAACATTCCGTGGGCGCGGCAGGTCGCAGAGCCCGCCGCGGTGGGCATCGTGGTGTTCAGCATCGCCTACCTCTCCCTCGTCGTCGGAGAGTTGGTTCCGAAGTCGCTGGCGGTTCGGCACGCCGAGGCCTTTGCAGTCTGGATGGCTCCTTTGATCGAGACGCTCAGCCGGGTCTCGAAAGGAGCGGTTGCCGTGCTCACCGCGTCGTCTCGCCTGTGCCTGCGCCTCCTGGGTCGCAAGGAACCGACCGTCCAGCCCTTTCATACGCTCGAGGACTTGAGGGCCATCGTCGAGGAGGCCCAGGATCAGGGGGTTGTTCAGGGCGACCTCCTTGCTGGCGCCGTCGGCTTCCATGACCGGCAGGTTCGCGAAGTCGTCACGCCGCGGATCCGCGTCGAAGCCCTGCCAGTGGACGCGGACCTCCAGCAGGCCTTGCGGACGGTCCGCAAGTCCGGGCACTCGCGCTTTCCGGTGTACCGCGAGGTGCTCGACGACGTCCTGGGGTTCGTCTACGCCAAGGACATCTACGACGCGGCTCTCGACGGGGTCGCGCTGGACCTGGAGGCCCTCGTGCGCCAGAGCCTCGTCGTTCCGGTGTCGAAGGCCGCCACGACACTGCTCGCGGAGATGCGGAAGAGTGGCATCCCGATGGCGCTGGCCGTCGACGAACACGGGACGTTCGCCGGCCTCGTGACCATCGAGGATCTGGTCGAGGTCATCGTCGGCGAGATCCGCGACGAGCACGGAGGCGCCCCCAACCTCGTCACGCGACTCCCAGGAGGCGTCATCGAAGCCGACGGGAGCATCGCGTTGCACGAACTCAACGAGGACCATGAGCTCAAGCTGCCAGAGTCAACGGAGTACGTCACGCTTGCCGGCTTGATCCTCGAACGTCTCGGGGCATTGCCTCAGCCGGGAGACGCCGTGGAGGTTCCCCCATACATGCTGACGGTCCTCAGTGTTGATGACCGGCGGATCTCCCGCGTGCGAATCGAACGGGCGCAAGGCGCCCTGCCGCCAGAACCTGGAGCGAACGCTCAACGGACTTGAGGCGGGAAACTGAGGGCTATCCTTCGGCTACGCTCGAACGATGGGCCTTCGGAGTTGGGTTGCTGGCGCGGCGGCCATCCTCTGCCTGACGAGGCCAGCGCCCGCGGAGGAAGCATCTCGTTCGTCGATCTGGCCGAGCGAACCCATACGGTCGATGGGCCAGCCGCCGCTACTCAAGCCCTACGGCGGGGCGTACTACTCGTTCGAGGGCGCCGCCAGGAGCAGCGGAGGCGGCGCCTACCTCGGCCTGTACAAGGACCTCCTTCCTTCGATCGCAGGGATCGGGGTCTCGGGCGAGGGCTACGCCGGTGGTGCGGGCGACGGATCGACCGGCGGTGTCCGCGCCCTGGCAGACCTGCGTGGCCTGATGGTGAAGGCCGGCCTCGACTACAGCGTGCGCACGCGATCCGTGGACTGGATCTTCTCCTTCAACGCACCGTTCCGCCGCGGCGGTCTCCTGGGCCACGGAACCCTCGTTCGTCTCGACTGGATTCCACAGCGCGAAGGGGCCTGGCAGGTCGGCGTCATCGTTCCGTTCGAGCGCCACATGGGAAAGACTCGGCCCCGCGACACGGAAGTCGACTTGCCTCGCGCTCCACCGTCGCCGCCGCGCGGCCCCGTACGCACGCCCGCGAGCGACGAAGCGCTGGGCCAGGTGCGGATCGCGGCGCGCTGGATCTTCTCTCTCACGCACGTTTTCTGGGAGGACTCCCGCGAGGACCGGATCAAGTCCCTGGAGCGGACCCGACGCGAGATACGCGAGTTCAAAGCGCTCATCGGCACGCGCGACGCGCGGCGACCCGAAGGAGTCAACCTGGCCGGCGAGGTGGCGCGACTCCACCGCGAGATGGCGCGCGCTTTCGGAATGGCGGTCGGCAATACGGCCCAGGGCACAGCTCTTCAGGACCTCGCGCGCGCCGCCATGGCCGACGAGGTCGTCCTGCCCTACAACCGGCTGTACGGGCAGTGGAAGCGTCACGACTCCCTGCTCGCGTTCGGACCGAACGCCAGGGCGCGTTTCCTCGCTGACGCTCGCAGGGAGGGCCTCCTGACTGCGCCAGGGGCCGCTGCGGCCGCGGGCGACGTGTTCGATGGCTACCTGCGCGCGCTCGACGACGCCCGCGCCGCGTGGAGCAGCCGCCTCGGCCACGACTCGCGTCTGGTCTTCCTGCCGCTGCAGCTCGTGCTCCAGCCCTGGGAGCACGATAGCCAGGAGAAGATCGACGCCCTCATCGGCCGCGCCACCGGCACTCCCTTCACCACCGGTAATCGGATCGACTACATCACCGGGCGGCAGTTCCAATCCGAGCTGCTGCGCAGCATCCACGAAGCCGAGGACTATCACGTCCTCTGGCTGCACGACTACCCGGGCCTCACCGACGCGGGCGAGGTGGACCTGGTCGGATTCTCCCAGGCCGTGGACGGCTACCTGGCGGCCCTGACTGAACGCGTACGCCTGTTCGACGCGACCCGCCGGCTGCCCGTGTACATGATCCTCCTGGACGAGAAGTACTACGCCCAGAGGCAGGGCCGCTTGTTCATGGACCTTCTGGAAGACCCGCTGGGACCCCGGATCAAGCTGCCGGGCGGGTTCGGCGATCTGCAACAGCGGGCAGACACAGTTCAGGACTCCTTGCGCCAAGCCGTTGCCGGTTCGCAGGCGCTCCAGGAGGAGGCGGGCCGCCGAGGCAAGGACTGGCTGCGGAAGTTCGTGAAGGTCCACGTGAACATCATGAATCCGATGGACTTCTCGTACCGGACCTCCCGGCTGGTGTCGCACCTGCCGATCGCACCCGACACGATCATCCGGGACCATCGCAAGATCGCCTTCCGCGACATCTCCGAGGCCGACCCCGGCCGGGGCGAGGCGCTCTTTCCCGGCGTTGCCGTGAGCGAGCAGTACGCCACCAACACCTGGGAGGACCGCGCCATTCGGGCCACCGGCCCCGCACTCCTCTCGCTGAAGGACGACGCCCGCCGCTACCTCGTGCAGAACGGCTTTCGAGAGGCGGACATCCCCGCGCCCCTCCGCGCGCAACCCCGCGCTCCCGACTACGACGAGAGGATGGCTCGGCTAGAGGCCGCCGGCGCCGAAGCCACTGCTGTGCAGGTCCACAACGACCGGGGCTTCGCGCGCAAGAACGCGAGCCTCGTGAACTCCATGCTCTACACGCTGATGCCACCGGGCAGCTTGCTCGTAGTCCCCAGCTCGCTTTGGACCGATCCCGTCTGGGCCGGGCAACTCGTGGGGGCGGCCCTGCGCGGCTGCTACGTCTACGTGATCACCCCGGCGAGTGACAACGCACCCCAGGGCGGCTTCGTGGCCATCGCCCGCACCCGCGAGGTATTCACCCGCTTCTTCGCTATTCAGGAACAGCTCGGGCCCGAGATCGAGGCGGCCGGGGGCCGCCTGCGGAGCGGTCTCTACACACGGCGCACCGCCTCCGACGAGATGGACGAGTGGCTGCGAGACATCCTGGACGCCTACACACGGTTCCCCTTCCTTGCTGACGAGTTCCCGCTGGCACCGTCGTTCTTTCGCGCGTTGCAAAGGGACCCGACTGCGCGGGCCGCTGCCGCGCCAGGAGACCCAGCGCCCGTTGCCCGCGATCGGGGCCAGCAGCTTCACCGCAAGACGCAGTTCCTCGCGACGCGCGAGTCGTTGCTCGCGCTGAACGAGCTCGTTGCCACTCCTGGGCTGCTGTACGGACCGTTCTATCGCGCCGCCCGCGGTGAGCCGCTACAAGCCGAGGATAGAGCGAGGCTGGCCGTCGAGGAAGCATGGCTCGAAGACGAGTTCGTCCGCGCCCATCGGTCCCTGCCGGACGCAGTCAAGGCGCGGGCGATCTACTACTTGACGGCCGGCTCCCTCAACATCGACACCCGGGGCCACGTGCTGGACGGCGAGGTTATGTACGTGCTGTCCGGCGCAGAAGCGCTGACGGCCTACACCGACTTCGCGGCCCTGGTCGGTTCGACAACCTGGATCGAGAGCCAGGATCAACTGGATCGCCTGCTGCCGCCGGTCACCCGTTTGAAGCGAATGATCAGCCGGTGGGTCCGCAAGTCTGTCTAGCGGTGGCGGTACAAAAGGGGCGTCTGCGCTCAGTCGCCTCAATTCGCTCTCGTACTACTTGTGTCGGTGCCGGCGATGTATGTCCGGGTAGTGTGGATGCCGGTGAGTCATGGGCTCAGGGACGTTGAGGTGGGTGGACCGTTCCCTCCTCGACCGGCTCGTCGTGGGCATGCTGATGGTGCTCGTCGTGGGCGTGCCGGTGAGAGTGCTCGAGCGTCTCGTGCCGATGCTCGTGCTCGTGACGTTCGGTGAGGTGCAGCCAGGCGCCGACCGCCATCAAGACCCCCGCGGCGACGAGGCCCGTTCCCATGGACTCGCGGAAGAGAAGGAGTGAGGCGCCGGCGCCAAAGAAGGGGGCGAGCGCGAAATAGGCTCCCGTACGTGCGGTGGCGAGATGGGTGGGCAGCCGATCGCCACCGGTTGACAGCCCACATATGTGAGCTGTAGTCTCCCAACATATGACGCCCGACAAGAGTGACGTTCTCTACGGCACCCTGGGCTTGATGGTCATAAAGACACTAGAGGCGCTGGGCCCGCTGCACGGGTATCGGATCGCTCGTCGAATCGAACAGATCAGCGGGAATCAGCTTGCGCTCAACCAGGGCACCCTATATCCGGCATTGCTCAAGCTGGAGCAGATGGGATGGATTTCGTCCAAATGGGGCAAGTCCGAGAGCGGCCGTCGCGTAAGGATCTACGCACTCACACGCGGAGGGCGCAAGCAGCTCCACCAGGAAGAAGCGCAGTGGTTGCGGGCGGCGGACATTGTCGAACGCTTCTTGAAGATCTCAGAGAACGCATGACACCCCTGTGGACCTTCCTGTCCCGTCTATGGGCCCTTCTTCGTTCTCGGCAGATGGATCGCGACCTCGACGACGAAATCGCCAGCCATCTTGCGGAAGCGGAAGAGGAGTACATCCAACAGGGACTTTCCCCGGAAGACGCGCACTGGGCGGCCCTGCGTAGCTTCGGCGGCGTAACGCAGACCAAGGAGATTCATCGGCAGGTCCGGTCATTCATGTGGCTGGACGATCTGCGGCAGGACCTGCGCTATGCCCTGCGTACGCTACGGCGCAGTCCGGGTTTCACGATGGTCGCCGTGTTGACGCTCGCACTCGGGATCGGCAGCAGTGCGACGATCTTCTCGGTGGTCAACGCCGTCCTGCTCGAGCCGCTACCGTACGCGGAGCCGGCGCGGCTGGTGGCCTTGAAGGAGACGCGTCCGCTCGCCGGTGGAACGACGGGTCAGCGGGTGAACGTGCCGGTCTCGGCGGGCTCGTTCTTCGACTGGCGCAAACAGGCGCCCTCGCTCGAGCAGGTCGCAGCCGTCGTGACTCTCGACCTCACTTACGCCGGCGGCACGGAGCCGGAGCAGATCGGCGCCGCCGCGGTTTCGGCGAATTTCCTTCCCATGCTCGGCGTCGCACCGATGCTCGGCCGCAATTTCCAGCCGGAAGAGGAGCGGCCGAACGCGGGCAGCGTCGTGCTGCTCGGTCACGGTTTCTGGCAGCGGAGGTTCGCGGGCGATCCCTCGGCCATCGGCCAGGTGCTCACGCTCGATGGCCGGCGGTTCACGATCATCGGTGTGATGCCTCCATGGTTCGACGGCGCCGGGTCGGCGGGCCTCACGAGAAACGCGGCACGTGAACTCTTGCTTCCACTCACGCTCGTCGAAGCGGGAGCATCGCGCGCCGCGAACTTCTTCGATGTGTTCGCGCGTCTCAAGTCCGGGGCAACCCTCGCCACCGCCCAAACCCAGATCGATGCCATCATGCAGCGGCTGGAGAAGGAGTTTCCCGAGACGAACGCCGGACGCGGCGGCAAGGTGCTGTCACTGACGGAGGCGGTTTTCGGCGACGTGCAGTCGACCCTGTGGCTGCTGCTCGGTGCCGTGGTGCTCGTGTTGCTGATCGCGTGCTTGAATGTCGCGAATCTGCTCTTCGCCCGTGCGACGCTGCGCAGCGCTGAAACCGCCATGCGCGCCGCGCTTGGTGCCAGCCGCCGCCGGTTGATCCAGCAGTTCTTCACCGAGAGCCTGGTGCTGACCTGTGCCGGCTGCGCCGCGGGGCTGATGCTCGCATGGGCGAGCCTGCAGACATTCATGTCGATCCTGCCGTCGAACGTGCCGCGGATGGACAGCGTCGCGATCGACGCACGGGTGCTGGCTTTCACCCTTTTGATTTCGTTGCTGACGGGGATGACGTTCGGCTTGGCGCCGGCGTGGCAGGGAGCACAGACGGATCTGAATGCGACGCTGAAGGCGGGGAGTCGCAGCAACTCCGGCGGCAGCGGTCCCGCGCGGACGCGCAACGCACTCGTCGTCACCCAGGTCGCGCTGTCGCTGGTTCTCCTCATGGGCGCGGGCTTGCTGCTGAACAGCTTCGTCGCGCTACGCGGCGTCGATCCGGGGTTCGACCCGCGGAACGTGATCTCACTGCGCGTGAATCTCTCCCGGGAGAACTACGGCACTTCGGAAAAGCGAAGTGCGTATTACGAGCGGTTGCTTACCGAGGTGAAGAGCATCCCGGGCATGGAATCTGCGGCCATGGTGTTCCCGGTGCCGTTTGCCTCCTTCATCTCCAACCAGTCGTTTCGCGTTCCCGGCCGGCCGATAGACCCCGCGGAACAGCTCTCCGCGCAATACAACGTCGTCAGTCCGGACTACTTTCGTGCGTTGCGGATCCGCATCACGCAGGGCCGCGCGTTCACCGAGCGCGATCGGATCGGCTCGCCGCCGGTCGCCGTCGTCAATGAGACGTTGGCGCAGCGGATCTGGCCCGGCGAGAGTCCCCTCGGGAAGCGTCTTGCGCTGGGAGGCGACGAGAGCGAGGTCGTGGGCGTGTTCGCGGACATCAAGCAGCGACAGCTCGACAGCGAGCCGCGGCTGCAGATCTGCGTGCCGGTCTTGCAACAGCCCATGCGCTCGATGTTCCTCGCCGCCCGCGGGAGCTCGGAGGCGACGATGCTGCTGCCGGCCATCCGCCAGCGGATGGCTGCGCTGGACGCGGAGCTTCCCCTCTCCGATATCGCGTTGTTGGAGGAGCGCGTGGCGGGCTCGATCCGCAGGCAACGATTCGCGATGTTGCTGCTCGCGATCTTTGCCGGCACCGCGCTCGCGCTCGCGGCGGTCGGACTCTACGGTGTGATGTCGTATCTTGTCGCGCAGCGCACGCGCGAGTTCGGCCTGCGCATGGCCCTCGGGGCTGAACTGCGCGACATGCTGAAGCTGATCGTCGGGCACGGGATGAAGCTGGTGCTGGCCGGGCTCGTGCTCGGCGTGGCCGGTGCGCTCGCTTTGACGAAGGTGCTCGCCGGAATGTTGTTCAACGTGCGGGCCAGCGATCCGGTGACGTTCGTGGCAGTGTGCACGTTGCTCGCGGCGGTGGGCGCCATGGCCTGCTACCTGCCCGCGCGTCGCGCCGCGAAGGTCGATCCGATGATCGCGCTCCGCGCAGAATGAAGAAACGCCGAATGCGGGTCCGGGCGCAGAGGCGCCACGCGTTCGGGGAGGGGTCGGGCTGGACGGTGACGGCTGGTGACGACCTCGACCGTCTTGAGCTGAAGGTCAGTTTGGTGATCTGCGACGCCCTTCGTGATCCAAGGTCGAGACCACTGGCTCGTGCCGGACCTCCTAACCTGCATCGAGGCCCGGCGCCGCAATGACGCGATCCCTGGTCGCGCAGTGCCGCCGCTCCGCCTAGAACAAGTTCACGTTCGCGTCCGATACCGAGCGTCCCCAAGACCTATCGAACAGTCAAACCCGCGTCAAATCAGACGGCGCCGCCGGCAGAAGCAGGCCTCTTATTGGCTTTCATGCGTCTTCAGGCATGTCGATGTGCGTATGTGAATCCGCGACAGAGAAGGGTGCGGCCGACGCTCTCGAGTCCCCAGTCACGCAGCTGGCATACCGGCAAGGTCACAACCGCGACACGCAGACGAGCGGCCGCGTCGCGATGGAACTCCCGCACCGCCTCGTCGGCCAGGACTCCAACCTCTTCCCGCGATTGCCAGCGCGCGCCATGGAGGGAGAGGACGTCTTCACGGAGCGGACGCATCGTCCCCGGCCTCGAACGCGATGGCGCCGCGCCGGCGCGCCCGGTTGAGATACAGACGGCTGTTGCGGCGTGCCTTCTTCTGGAGTGGTCGATCAGGGCACGGGATGACCGCCGACCAGGTCGGAAACGTGGAGGCGTTCCAGCAGTTCGACCGGGATCGCTTCGAACAGCAGGGATCCGGGACGGGGCTGAGGATCGTACGCGGCATCGCGGAGGCGAGCGGGGGCCGATTCGAGGTCGAGACCGCAATGTCGCGAGCATGCCTGCGGCTCACCTGTGCTTCAGATAGGTGTGCACGAACATGACCACCATGGACCCCTCGCCGACGGCCGAGGCGACGCGCTTCGCCGAGCCGGACCGGACGTCGCCCGCGGCGAAGACGCCGGGGCGGGCGGTCTCCAGCAGGTCGGGCTGCCGACGTGCCGTCCACGC
>JAICEW010000124.1 GCA_025923995.1 Vicinamibacteria bacterium
GCCAGGCCGCCCAGGTTCTCGCGCTCGATCTGGCGCCCGCTGCCGCGCAGGCGCACGTCGAGCGGCAGGCCGCCCAGGCTGCGGCCCGTGACGTCGGCGCGCGCGAGCTGCTCGGTCACGTCGCGTCCGCTGCCCGACGAGTCCTGGAACGTCCCGTATCCGGCCGACACGCCGCCGTAGAGGCGCGGGGGCGGGGCCTCCTCGCGACGCGCGGTGGGCGCGTGCACGGTCCCGGTGCGCTCGTTCGGCGTGACCGTGATCTCGCGCGGCCCGTCGGCCGCGGTCGCGGCAGGCGGCTTCGCCCCCAGCCGCACGAGCCGATCGCCCGGCTTCACGGGACGGTTCTCGCTGATCACGGTGCAGGACGAGGAGTGCTCGGCCAGGAACGCGACCTCCAGCTCGGCCACCTTCTCCTTGTCGGCCATCACCGCGAGCCGGTCGCCGACCGCGAGCCCGGCGGCGCGGCCGGCCGACACGTAGACCGCCGTCTCCGAGCGATAGCTCACCATCAGCGCGGACGGACGCGCGGGCGCGTCCTCGGCGCCCGCGACGCCCCCCACGAGCAGCGCGGCCAGGGCGATCGCGGCCCTCACTCGACGCCCCGCGGATGGCAGGCGTAGCACGCGTTGTTCTCGTATCGATAGCCGCCCACCTTCTCGTGCTTGTCGTCCATGCGCTCGCGGCCGTGGCAGCTCAGGCACTGGAAGGCGCGGAAGTTCCCGGGGTTGGTGTGGCACGTGGCGCACGGGATCCCTTCGTGGTCCCGCGTCAGCGGGAAGAAGCGCGAGTGGTCGAACGTCGCGGGCCGCCAGCCGTTCGTGCCGTGGCAGGCCTGGCAGCCGGTGGGGAAGCCGGCGCTGCGGTGGTTCGGGCTGGACGTGCGGTCGAAGTCGTCGCGGTGGCACGAGACGCAGTCGCTCGGCGTGCCCGAGAACCGCCCGTTCGCGTGGCAGTTGTCGCAGCCGGTGCGCGCGTGCGCCCCGTCGAGCGGGAAGCCGGAGAGCCGGTGGTCGAACGTGGCCGGCTGCCAGGCCTGGTCGTTGTGGCACGACTGGCACTGCGTCGAGAACCCGCCCGCGCGATGGTCCGGCTCGCGCGTGCGGTCGAAGTCGTCGCGATGGCACGTCGCGCACTGGGCCTGGGTGCCGGTGAAGCCGGACGCGTGGCAGCTGGCACAGGCGAGCGTCGCGTGCGCCCCGCGCAGCGGGAAGGTCGCCGGGTGCGGGAACGACCCGCCGAACGCGCCGCCCGCCCAGGTGCTGGACCCGACCGAGTGGCACTGCTGGCACTCGCGCGAGAGCCGCAGCCGCTGGTGGTCCGGATCGGTGGTCGCGAGGTAGTCCGGGAGGTGGCAGGCGACGCACTCGGTCGGCGTGCCCACGAACTGCTGCGGCTGCTGCCCGCGGTGGCAGCTCTCGCAGTCCAGCCGCGCGTGCGCCGCCAGCAGGGGGAAGCGCGTGCGGTTGTGGATCCGGTAGAACTCCTGGCGGTTGGTCCAGGACTCGGGCGTGTGGCAGGAGCCGCACTGCGTGCCCAGCTCGCCGTCGTGCGCGTCACGGTGGCAGTCGGCGCAGGCCGTGCCCACCTGGGAGAACACGAGCGACGCGTGGCAGTCCCGGCACGACGCCTGCGCGTGCGCGGCATCGAGCGGGAACCCGGTCCCGCGGTGGTCGAAGGCGAGGGGATTCCGCAGCGGCGACCAGCCCTCGGGCGTGTGGCAGGTGCCGCAGTCTCCCGACATCGTCCCGTGCGGGTTGCGAGAGGTGGGCTGGGCCGGGGCCTGTGCCGCCGCGCCCCAGACGGCGAGGCCGGTGCACAGGGCCGCCGCCGCGAGATGCTCGAAACGCCTGCTCATCGACCTCCTCCGGCACGGGACGAAACCTAACGATCCGCGCCGTGGCAGTCGGAGCAGGCCTTCCCGATTCCACTGTAGCGCAGGCCTGGGCGGCCGTCCGTCACCTTGAGGTGACAGCCGGCGCAGGGCACCGACCGATGCGCACCGAGCAGCGGGAACGAGGTCTCCGTGTCGTGGTCGAAACGTGCCTGTTTCCAGGAGGTTGGCGCATGGCAGCGGGCGCAGTCGGGGCCCAGGCGGCCCTCGTGCGCGTCCTTGTGACACCCCTCACAGGCCCTCGGGCGACCCTGGAACGCGAGCCCTCCCGCGGGTCCGGGATGGCACGCGCGGCAGGGCGTCGCCTGGTGCGCGCCGGCGAGCGGGAACGCCGTGTGCGCGTGGTCGAAGGTGACGGCGGACCATGCGGACGTCGCGTGGCAGCCGTCGCACGTGCCGAGCGTCGCGGTGCGCCCGCGATGCGGATCCGCGTGGCACTCCGTGCAGGCGGTCGAGCCGAAGTCGAAGCGCTCGGTGCGCGCGGGCGAGCCGGGCGGCGGGCGGACCCCCGGCAGCGAGGCGGTCGCGACCTCGCGATGGCACGCGTCGCACGGCACGGCGAGGTGCGCGCCCGTCAGGGGCTGCCTCGTCTTCGCGTGGTCCTCGACCGAGAAGCGGGCCGGCTTCCAGCCCGAGACGTCGTGGCAGGACTCGCATCTCCCCCGGTCGGGCCGATCCGCGAGCTGGCCCGCGTGGCGATCGGCATGGCAGTCGGTGCAGGCCGCGTGGGCCATCGCGCGCGGCCGGCCCGGCCGGTGGCACGACTCGCAGGCGACGCCCGCGTGCCGGCCACGCAGCGGGAAGCGCGTGCGCCCGTGGTCGAACGCGCCCGCCTGCACGCGCTGCCACCCGGCGGTGCCGTGGCACGTCGCGCACGCGGCGCCGAGGCGGCCCGCGTGCGGGTCGGTGTGGCAGCTGGCGCAGGTCTGGAACGGCGTGCCCGCGAAGCGCGTCCGGCCCTCGCGCCGGTGGCACGAGTCGCACGAGACCTTCTCGTGCCGGCCCGTGAGGGGGAAGCGCGTCCGCGAGTGGTCGAAGCGGCCCGGCTCGATGCGCGTCCAGCCGGCGGTCGTGTGGCACGTGTCGCAGCGCGCGCCCATCCGGCCCGCATGCGGGTCCGCGTGGCACGACGCGCACGTCTGGTGCGGCGTGCCCTTGAAGCGCACGGCCCCCTTCGCGGCGGGCCGGTGGCACGAGGCGCACGCGACCGCCTGGTGCGCGCCCGTCAGCGGGAAGGCCGTGCGGTCGTGGTCGAGCTTCGCCGGCTTCCACTGTCGCGGGTCGTGGCAGTCCGTGCAGCCGCGCGGCGCGAACTGCTTCTGGTGCGGATCCGCGTGGCACGAGTCGCACCGGGGCGAGAGGCCCAGGAACGTCCGCTTGAGGTTGACGCCTCCCTTCGCCAGGCCCGCGCGGTCGCGGACGTGGCTCGCCTGGTGGCAGGACTCGCAGCCGAGCGCGGCGTGGCGGCCCTCGAGGGCGAAGCCCGTCTGGGCGTGGTCGAACGCCGCGCGGCCGTCCTGTCCCCAGAACACGAGCTCGAACGCGCGTCCCTGGTGCTCGACGTGGCAGCGCTCGCAGCCGACGCGGTACGCGCTCTTCGCGTGCAGTCCCTCCGCGGCAGCGATCCGTTGCCCCAGCGCCGTGTGGCACGTGAGGCAGAGCTCTCGCGTGACACCTTCGGTCGCGTGACAGGAGCGGCAGTTGCGCGCGCCCTCCAGCGATTCGTGGAAGCGGCTGAGCGGTCCGGGCGAGATCTGCGCGCGCGCGGCCGCGGCCGGCAGCAGCGCCAGCAGGAGGGCCAGCAGGGCGCGCGTCACCGCCCGCCGAAGCCGTAGCCGGTCCAGCTCGCGACCGCGATGTGGACCAGCACGAAGAGGTACATCACCACCGCGAACGGCCTGTGGATCACGTGCCAGTGGTGGAACAGCCGGTGCAGCGCGTTCCACAGGCGGATGCGTCGCCGCAGCAGCGCCTTCTGGCGCACCACGCCGGCCAGCTGGCCTGCCAGCGCGGGCGGCAGGCCGGGCAGCGAGCGCGTCACCGCCGCCAGGCGGCCGCGCCGCAGGCCCAGGTCCTCGGCCAGCAGCGCGAGCAGCAGCCGTCCCAGCCCCGCGGACGGGTCGGGCGCGGCCGCGTGGTCGAGCCGCTGCAGGAACGCATCGTCCGCGCCGAACTCCTCGCGCAGCCGGCGCGTCAGCTCGCGGTCCGCCTTCTCCACCTCCGCCAGCGTCAGCTCCTCGCCCGCCCGGGTGCGCGGGATCTGGAGGTACAGGTAGCGCCCGAACACGCCCGACAGCGCGACCGCGACCATCGACCAGAAGCTGATGGAGACGATGCCCCCCACCTTGAACGAGCTGTGCAGGACCACGAACAGCGGCCCCAGGATCCCCATCAGGATGTGCAGGTCGAGCCACTTGCGCAGCGCGCCCAGCCGGCGCAGCGGACGCAGCCGCTTGCGGACCGAGTACAGGTGCATCACGGTCATCATCGCCAGCCCGGCCATGCCGAAGCGCAGGCCGAGGCTGCCGCCCGGCTTGAACGTCCAATAAAGAGGATGGCGGGCCCGCTCCCCGACGGGCGTCAGGTAGTAGGACGCGCCCGCGGCCAGGAAGTAGAGGACCGTCCCGAGGCCGGCCAGGTACAGGAGCAGGAGGACGGTCCGGAACGGCGCGAACGACGGTGTCTCCGGTGACGCCGTGCCTGCCACGCGTCCTGTCGACACCCGCTCATCGTCGCACGAAGCGCGCGGGGCGAGCGGCCGTCGGGAGCGAGCTAGCCGACGCGATCGACGACGACGAGCGTCATGTCGTCGCCTGGCCGCGCGGCACCGCAGAAGGCGAGCACTTCGCCGGTCAGCCCCTCGAGCAGGGTCTCCGCGGGGTCGGCGCGCCGCGCCGTGAGCGCCGCGTCCAGCCGCGTCTCGCCGAACTCCTCCTCGCGCGGGTTCGCGGCCTCGGTGATCCCGTCCGTGTAGAGCAGGAGGCGATCGCCGGCCCGCAGCCGCGTCTCGCCCGGCTCGTAGGTCGCGTCGGGCAGGATGCCGAGCGCCACGCCGCCGCCCGGCAGCGTCTCGATCGCGCCGCCCGCGCGCGCCATCCGCGGTGGGTTGTGCCCCGCGTTCACGTAGGCGAGCCGCCCGTCCGGCTCGACCTCGGCGTAGAACAGCGTGACCAGGCGGTTGGGCGGGATGTTGGCGCACAGGTGCGCGTTCAGCTTCGAGACCAGCGCGGCTCCCCGCAGCCCCGCCGTCACCAGCGTGCGCAGGCTGCCCTGCAGCAGCGCCATCAGCAGCGCGGCCGGCATGCCCTTGCCCGCGACGTCGCCCACCACCACCGCGACCCGGCCGCCGCCCAGGTCCACCAGGTCGAAGTAGTCGCCGCCGACCGTGTTCGCCGGCCTCATCGAGGCGCGCACGAGCCAGCCGTCCTTCGTCAGCCCCTCGAAGGGAAGCAGGCCGAACTGGATCTGGCGGGCGATCTCGAGGTCGCCCTTGAGCGTCAGCTTGTCGCGCAGCTCCAGCATGAGCAGGACGAAGAGGACCGTGGCCGCCAGCAGGAGGAAGTCCATCCCCTGCGTTTGTCCCACGTACTCGGCCGCGTCGCCGATGTACGCGATCCAGCCCACGAGCAGCAGGGGCACGCTGGCCGCGAAGAGGACGCGGCGAGGAGGGCTGAGGCGGTAGGCCATGGCCAGGAACCCGCGCCAGGCCGCGCGCGGATAGCGCCGGTACCAGGGCAGGTCCTGGAACGGGGTGAGGTCGAGGTCGCGCGTGAAGAAGCGAAACGTGTCGCGCGCCTCGTGCTCGAACAGGTCTCGGAACTGGCCGGCCGTGACGTCGCGCGTGAAGAGGGCGCGCAGCGACTTCCAGTAGCCCTCTTCCAGCGCCGGCCGCTCGCGCGCCGCGCGGCGCGACCGTCCCACCCGGTCCGCGACGTCCTCGAAGCGCTGGCGGGGGTCCATCGCGGTCAGGGACGGTCGCGCAGGCACCAGTAGCGCGCCTTGGTGAGCGCGCGGCGCAGGCCGTGGTCGAGGTCGAGCGCCGGCACCTCGTCCCAGGAGAACCAGCGTACGCGTGTGGTCTCGCCCGCGGCGGGCCGCAGCGCGGTCGAGCCGCCGGCCGTCACCAGGTAGCGCAGGTCGAGGTGCTCGTGCGCCGGCTCGCTCCCGCGGGCCGGGATGTCGTGCACGTCCACGTCGAGCGGGCGCGGCGCGTCGGGGTGCAGGGCCAGGTCAGCGAGGCCGGTCTCCTCGAGCGCCTCGCGCAGCGCGATGGCCTCGCCCTGCGTCTCGCCCGGCTCCGCGTGGCCGCCCGGCTGCAGCCAGCGGCGCAGCTTCTCGTGGAACAGGAGGAGCACCCGCGCACCGTCGCGCGTCAGCACGACCGCGCTGGCGGTGAGGTGGCCCTGCGCGATCGCGCGATCGAAGGGCTGCGGGTGGAGGTCGACGAAGGCGCGGATGCGCGCCAGGTCGGCGGCCTCGGCTTCATCGCCCGGCTCGTGACGTGAGAGGATCCGTTGGAGGGGCACAGCCGGCAATCCTAGCGTGCCCGGGGGATTCTTGGAAAAGACCGAGCGCCCGCGCGTGAAGGTCTGCTGCATCGCCAGCCTGGACGAGGCGCTGCTGGCCGTGCGCTACGGAGCGTCCGCGCTCGGCCTCGTCTCCGCGATGCCCAGCGGCCCCGGCGTCATCGACGAGGCGGCCATCGCGCCCATCGCGGCGGCGGTGCCGCCGCCGGTCGCGCGCTTCCTGCTCACCAGCCGTCAGGACGTCCGCGCCATCGCGGAGCAGAAGCGGCGCACCGGCGTCGACACGATGCAGATCTGCGACCGGCTCATCGACGGGACCTACGACGAGCTGCGCGTGGCCGCGCCCGGGGTGCGCATCGTGCAGGTGGTCCACGTCACCGGCCCGGAGGCGCTGGAGGAGGCCGCCGCAGTCGCGCCGCACGTGGACGCGATCCTGCTCGACTCCGGCGACCAGCGGCTGGCGGTCAAGCAGCTGGGCGGGACGGGCCGGCGCCACGACTGGGCCATCAGCCTGCGCATCCGCGAAGCGATCGACGTGCCCATGTTCCTGGCGGGCGGGCTCAACGCCTGGAACGTGGCCCGCGCCGTCCAGGACGTGGGCCCGTTCGCGCTCGACGTCTGCAGCGGCGTGCGGACCGACGGAGCGCTCGACGAGGCCAAGCTCTCGTCGTTCATGGCCGCGGTCGAGCGGGCGTAGCCGTCAGCGTTAGCCCGCTCACGACATAGAGGCTCGAGAGCGTCTTCAGCACGTCGTACGCGTACGCGCTGCCGTCGGCCGTCAGCACGCCGTTCGTGATCCCGACCAGGCCCGTCGACTCGGGCTCGAGCTCCTTCACCAGCTCCCGCCGCCCGGTCGCGAGGTGGAGCCGCGACACCCGGAAGCCGTTGCCCTCCGGCCGGCCGGCGTAGATCGAGCTGCCGTCCAGGGCGAAGCGCAGGGGCCGTTCCTGCGGCAGGAGCCCCGGCAGCGGCGCGGGCGGGCCGCCCGCGACCGGGTAGATGCCCAGCGATTCCAGGTTCCAGGCGGACGCGATGACGCGCAGCCCGTCGGGAGAGAGTGTGTTCCCGATCGTGCCCACGCCGGGCGGTGTGATGGGCCGCGCGACACCGCTCGCGAGGTCCTGCTCGAACAGGCGCATGTCCTGGCCGGGCTGGCTGGCCATTACCAGCAGGCGTGTGCCGTCGGGGAAGAACGTGGCCCATTGGTAGCGCTCGATGGCGGGGCTGGTCAGCGTGCGCGCCTGGCCCGCGCCGGTCGGGAGCAGCACCAGCCGCGACGGCGGGTCCAGCGGCAGGCTCAGGGCCCACTTGCCGTCGGGCGACAGGGCCATCGCGCGGCCCTCGCCCAGGCGCACGGCGGGCGTGCTGGCGTCGGTGCGTCGCAGGTAGACGCCGTAGTGCGCGCCGCCCGCTCCCCCCGTCTCCGAGAACAGCACGAGCCGCCCGTCCGTCGAGATGTCGGCGACGCGCGAGAAGTCGTGCCAGGAGAGGTCGCGCTCGACCGTCTCGCCCGGCGCCTGGCCCCGCAGCTCGGAGTACACCTCGTGCCGCGCGACCAGGGCGCGTCCGTCGGGTGCGACGTCTTGCAGGACGAGTCGGCCCGGCACCGCCGCCAGCAGCCGGACCCGGCCCTTCAGCGTCACCGCGTGCAGCGCGCACTCCGCGCCGCTGCGGGCCGCGGTGAACCAGACCTCGCGCCCGTCGGGGGACCAGGCGAGCCCCTCGATGCTGCCCCAGCCATCCGAGAGCGTGGTCTTCCCGCCCTCCCGGTCCACGACCACGACCGAGCCGCGGTCGTCGCGCACGACCGGGTGGTCCAGGAACGCGACGCGCGCGCCGTCGGGCGAGATGCGCGGCTCGCTCATCCAGGTGCCTTCGTGCACCACCGTGCCGATCGGGTACTCCAGCTTCTGGCGGCTGCCGTGCGTGCGGACGACGGCGAAGTCGCCGCCGCTCGCGCTCCAGTCCGCGGCCTGGACGCCGTCGAGGATGTCGCGCGGCGCACCTCCGTCGACGGGGACGCGCGAGAGCATCCCACCGCCGGCCGTGCGGCCGCCGTCGACCACCACCGCCATCTCGCCGGCGCGGGTCACGCCCTGCACGACGGCCCCGGCGATCCCCAGCGGCCGCGCCTCCGGGCTGTCCAGCCGGCCTGCGAACAGCTGGGAGGGCCGGCCGCTCCACGCGCCGTCGTAGATGAAGCCGCCCTCGCCCGAGAAGCGGGCCGCGCGGATGGTGCCGCGCTTGAAGGTCACGAGCCGGTACGAGGGCTCGGGCCCGTCGCCGGTCCGTCGGGCGATCCAGAACGCGAGCAGAGGCCAGGCGACGAACAGCGCGCCCATCGCGATCGCGGCCAGGCGGCGTCCGCTCACGGCCGGGATCGCGGCCACGCTCCCCGAGCCCGACGCGACCGAGGCCGACTGCAGGTCGAAGGCCAGGTCGCGCGCCGACTGGAACCGGTCCTCCGGCCGCTTCTCCAGGCAGTGGCGCACGATGCGCTCGAGGCCGGGCAGCACCGCGCGGCCGGAGTCGACGAGGTCGGGCGGCTCGTCCTTCAGGATCGCGTTCATCGTCTCGACCGCCGAGTCGCCCTTGAAGGCGCGCCGGCCCGAGAGCATCTCGTAGAGCACCGCGCCCAGCGAGAACACGTCCGAGCGGAGGTCCACCGGCCGGCCGAGCACCTGCTCGGGCGACATGTAGCCGACGGTCCCCAGCACCTTGCCGGGATCGGTCTCGCGCGTGAACGTGCGCGACTCGTCCCCGTGCGGCTCCGGCTGCAGCAGCTTGGCCAGGCCGAAGTCGAGGATCTTCACGTGCCCGTCACGCGTCAGCATGACGTTCTCGGGCTTGAGGTCGCGATGGACGATCCCGCGCTCGTGGGCCGCCGCCAGCCCCAGCGCCATCTGCCCCGCGACCTCGACCGCGCGCCGGACCGGCAGCGCGCCCGCCGCCAGCCGCTCGCGCAGCGTCTCGCCCTCGAGCAGCTCCGAGACCACGTACGGCGTGCCGTCGTGCCGGCCGACGTCGTGGATGGCGACGACGTTCGGGTGGGTGAGCGCGCTGGCGGCCTGCGCCTCCACCTCGAACCGCCGGAGGCGCTCCTCGTCCGCCGCCAGCGAGGCGGGCAGGATCTTGAGCGCCACGTCGCGACGCAGCCGCGGGTCGCGCGCGCGGTAGACCTCGCCCATCCCGCCCGCGCCGACGAGCGAGACGACCTCGTAGGGGCCGATGCGCGTCCCGGGATCCAGGGTCACGAGCGTCATGATAGACGGAGGTGATCCGCCCCCCGCGACGGGATAGACTCGAAGACGCCCGTGAAGCACTGGCAGGAGACGGGTCAGATCGTCGAACGGCTGGTCCGTCTCGCGCGGGACGGCCGCCGCGGTGCGCTCGCGACCGTCACCCGCATCGTGGGCTCGGCCTACCGCCGGCCCGGCGCGAAGCTCCTGATCGAGGAGGGCGGCGCCGTGCACGGCGGCGTCAGCGGCGGCTGCCTGGAGGAGGACGTGCGCCAGACCGGCCTGCGCGTCCTGGAGAGCGGCCTCACGCGCCTGCGGCACTACGCGACCGGCGACGACGAGGACACGGTGTGGGGCCTCGGGCTCGGCTGCAACGGCGAGGTCGACGTCGTCATCCAGGCCATCGGGCCCGATTCGTCGGCGGCCTGGACGCAGGTGGGCGGGCTGCTCCAGGGCGACGCGCCCTTCGCGCTGGCCTACCCGCTCGAGGAGGGGGCGCGGGGCACGGTCACTGTGGTGGGCGAGTCCGGACGGCGCGCGGGGCATGCCGACGCGGCCATCGAGACCGCCGCGCACGAGGCGCTGCGCGCGCGCCGGCCGGGCTGGACGCGCGCGGGCGAGCGCACCGTCTTCGTCGAGGTGCTGACGCCGCCGCCGCGCCTGCTCGTCTGCGGCGCGGGCGACGACGCGCGGCCGCTGTCCGCCCTCGCCGCCGCGGCCGGCTTCCGCGTGGCCGTGGCGGACCATCGGCCCGCGTACCTGACGGCCGAGCGGTTTCCCGACGCGCGCACGCTGCTGCCGATCCGGCCCACGGACGAGGCGGCCCTGCCCGCCGACCGCGAGACGTTCGCGGTCGTGATGACGCACTCGCTCGAGCGGGACACCGAGTGGGTGCGCCGTCTGCTGGCGACGGAGGCGCCGTACGTCGGCATGCTGGGCCCGCGCGCGCGCACCGACGGGATCCTGGAGAAGCTGGGCGCCGTCGGCAGCGCCCGGGTCTTCGGCCCGGTCGGCCTGGACCTGGGCGCCGACGGGCCCGAGCAGGTCGCGATCAGCATCGTGGCCGAGCTGCTTTCCGTCTGGTCCGGGCGCGAGCTGCGCCACCTGCGCTCGCGGGAGGCGGCGGTCCATGCCGAACGCTGAGCCGTCGGCCGACCGCGCCCCTTCCGTGCCGTCGCGCGTGGCCGCCGTCCTGCTGGCCGCGGGCTCGTCCACCCGCATGGGCCGCAACAAGCTGCTGCTCTCGCTGGCCGGCGAGCCGGTGGTGAAGCGTGCCGTCCAGGCCACCATCGAGTCCGGAGTCGATCGCGTCGTGGTCGTGCTCGGGCACGAGGCCGACCTCGTCCGCGCGCAGCTCGACGACCTCGCCTGCGAGTCGATCCTGAACCCGGATCACGCGCGCGGCGTCGGGACGTCGCTGCACGCCGGCATCCGTGCCGCGGCCGACTGCGATGCGGTCGTGGTGCTGCTGGCCGACATGCCCTTCGTGACGGCCGGGATGATCCGCGCTGTCGTCGAGCGCCATCGCACGTCCGGCGCGCGCCTGGTGCTGTCGCACTACGGGGAGGTGCAGGCCCCGCCGACGCTCTACGGGCGCGCCCTGTTCGAGGAGGTCCTGGCCGAGCCCGACGAGCGCTGCGGCAAGCGGATCGCGAAGCGCCACGCGGACGAGGCCGTGGTCGTCGCGCAGCCTCCGTCGGCGCTGCGCGACCTCGACGTCGCGGAGGACTACGACGGCGCGCGCTCCGAGCTGGGTGCGTGATGCGCCGCGAGCTGCTGGACCTGGCCGCCGACCTCGCGCGCCGCGGCGAGCCCTTCGCGCTCGCGACCGTGGTCGGCCGCAAGGCGCCGGTGTCCACGCACGTCGGCGACACCGCGATCGTCACCCGTGACGGCAGCTTCCATGGCTGGGTCGGCGGGAGCTGCACGCGGCCGACCGTGCTGGCGGAGGCGCAGCAGGCCCTGGCGGACGGCAGGCCGCGGCGCGTGGTGCTCGATCCCGAGCCGGCCGCGCGGACCGACGGCGCGCACGTGTTCGCGATGACCTGCCACAGCGGAGGCAGCGTGGAGATCCACATCCAGCCGGTCCTGCCGGCCCCTCACCTCGTCGTCTACGGCGTCTCGCCCACGGCCCGCGCGCTGGCGCGCCTGGCCAAGGCGATGGGCTACGCCGTGTCGGCGGTCGATCCCATGGCGGACGCGTCCGCGTTCCCGCAGGCGGACCGCCTCGCGACGGAGGCGGCGGGCCTCGTGATCGAGCGCGGCACGGCGCCGCTCTACGCGGTCGTGGCCACGCAGGGGCAGTGGGACGAGGACGCGATCCTGGCGGCGCTCGCGCACGAGCCCGACTACGTCGCCGTCGTCGCCAGCCCCAAGCGCTTCGCGGAGATGCGCTCGCTCCTGGCCGCGAAGGCGTCCGAGACCGCGCTCGGGCGCATCAAGAACCCGGCCGGACTCGACCTTGGTGCGACCTCGGCGGAGGAGATCGCGCTCAGCATCCTGGCCGAGGTCGTCAAGGAGCGCCCACGGATGGACACCTCGGCGTCCGCCGGCGCGGCCGGGCCTGCGCTCTCTACGGACGCTCCCGCCGCGGTCACCGCCATCGACCCCGTCTGCGGCATGACGGTCGCCGTCAAGGGCGCGCGCCATCGCGCGACGCACGCCGGCGAGGAGTATTACTTCTGCAACGCCGGCTGCCGCGAGCGCTTCGTGGCCAATCCCGAACGATATCTGTAGCCGCTTCCCACCAGCGGCTGGCGTGGCGCGGCATGCTTGAGGCGATCAGGCTCTACCGGCCGCGCGGCCGGTTGAGTCTGGTCCGCTCAACCGGCGGGGCCCGTAGAACAGCTTCGCTTCATAGGCGTTGTGCGCCCGGCACCGGAGCTGGATGTTCGTGACGCCGGCACCGCCACCGACCGCGTACGGCATGACGTGGTGGAACTCCAGGAAGGCGCGCGACCGACACCGACGACCACCCCGTCCGACGAATGCGCACATCCCCTCGTCCCGCTTCCAGACTTCCCGTCGAATCTCGGCCGGGACGCGACGCGAATCTGCGGCGAGCGACCTCTCGTGCCGCGACACCTTGGTCGCAGCCGCGCACTTCTTCCTGGCGATGTCGTCGATCAGGGCCGTGAGGGCGCGATCTACGATCTCCGAGAGATCGCCGCTGGGCACCGCATGCCGGAGCAGGTCGCGCGCGAGGCGGAGCTTCCTGCAGGTCGACGCGCTCGCAGTGAAGCGGACCTGGTAGCGATCGGCCGAGAGCGCGGTGAAGGTGGGGTGCGCAGGTCGCGACGACGGTGTCGTCGACGCGGCGGGCGCGGTGGATAGCGGCGTGGTCACGGGTCCACGTCCGCCGGTGGACGCGTTGGGCGCAGTCAGCGCCTCCGGAGCCGGAACCTCGTCCTGCGGAGCTTCAGCGAGCAGGCGCACCTGCGCCGCCGGCACCGGCAGCTTGCGGATCAGGGTGGGCACGTCCGGACGCGGGAAGCGCCGAGCGACCAGCTGCTCCACCGCTCGCGTGCCCAGACCCGCCGCGGCGGCGATCAGTTCCTCGTGGTTGTTCTCCGTCAGGTGCGGTGCAATCAGGCGCGCGGTCGTGAGGCTGAGCGAACCGTCCGCCAGGCGGTCGAGGATCGCCGGATGACGTCGCGCGGCCCGCGCGACGTCGATACGCTTGCAGGTCGCGCTCTCGGACAGCCGGAGCACCTGCAGGCAGTACGCGTAGAGGGACGAGAAACCCAGGCCCAGATGGAGCTCGCGAACGTCCATCTCGGCGAGGTGGGCGACGAGGGACGCCGTGGCGCCTCGTTCGTCGCGAGCGCAGCGGTTCAGCGCATCGATGAGCTGGGTGTCGGTGAGGTGTGCAGGTCTCGCGGTCTTCAAAGAGCCCTCCGTTCATCGGGAGAGCGGGCGCATCATCTATTGAAAGCGCGCCAGGCCAGGTCCGCCTTGCCCCCGCGCGCGCGATCTCGCTAGACTGCCGAAAGAGAGCCATGACCCCCGAGATCCAGGCCCTGCTGGACGACCTCGAGCGCGAGGGCTACGTGGCGGAGCCGCGGATCGCGACCGCGGCGTACCTCGCGCGGGAGATGCGCAAGCCGCTGCTGGTCGAGGGCGACGCCGGAGTCGGCAAGACCGAGCTGGCGAAGGTCATGGCGCGATTGCTGGGCACCGAGCTCATCCGCCTGCAGTGCTACGAGGGGCTCGACGTGCAGACGGCGCTCTACGAGTGGGACTACCCGCGCCAGCTCCTGCGCCTGCGCATGGCGGAGGGGCGCGCGGAGGCGGAGGTCGAGCAGCGCATCTTCAGCCGCGACTGCCTGCTGGAGCGGCCGCTCCTCCGCGCCATCACGCGCGACACGCCGCCGGTCCTGCTGATCGACGAGATCGACCGCGCCGACGACGGGTTCGAGGCGTTCCTGCTCGAGCTGCTGTCGGACTTCCAGGTGACGATCCCGGAGCTGGGGACGATCCGCGCGCAGCACCCACCGCACGTGGTGCTCACCTCGAACCGCACGCGCGAGCTGGGCGACGCGCTGCGACGGCGCTGCCTGTACCTCTACATCGAGCACCCGGACCTGGAGAAGGAGGTCCGCATCATCCGCACCCGGCGGCCCCAGACGGGCGAGCGCCTGGCCCGCGAGGTCGGCCGCTTCCTGCAGGCGCTGCGCACGCGGGCGCTGGTGAAGCCGCCCGGCGTCGCGGAGACGCTCGACTGGACGCTGGCGCTCGTGAGCTTGAGGCGCCAGTCGCTCGACGAGGACGTGGTGAACCAGACGCTCGGCTGCCTGCTCAAGGACCGCGCCGACCTGCAGACCGTGACCCCGGGCGAGATCCAGGCGCTGGTCGCCCAGGCACGCGAGGCCTCCTGACCGAGACCGATGTCGCGACCCGCCTGGCCCGCTTCGGCCGAGCGTTGCGCGCGCACGGAGTCGGCGTGACGCTGCGCGACGAGCGGGACGCCGCGGACGCGCTCGCGATCGTCGGCCTGGACGACAGGCCGACCGCGCACGCGGCGCTGCGCATCGCGCTCAAGGTCGCCCAGGGCGATCTCGAGACCTTCGAGAAGCTCCTCGGCGTCTTCTGGCACGGCGAGGCCAGGAGTCCCACGAGAGCCCCGGCCGCGCCCCGCGACGTCCCCCGGGCCGGCCGTCTCCTCCACTGGGACCCCCAGACCGGCCGCATGGGCGGCGCGTCGAGCGAGGGCGACCAGCCCGGCTACAGCCCCGAGGCGATCCTGCGCCACAAGGCGTTCGACACCACCTGGTCCCCGCGCGACCTGGTGGCGATGGAGCGCCTCCTCGCGCGGCTGGCGCGACGGCTGGCGACGCGGCGGAGCCGTCGCCTCGTGCCCACGAGAGGAGGCGGCCAGGCGGACATTCGCGCGAGCTACCGTCGCGCCCTGCGCACGAGCGGGGAGCTGCTGACGCTCGCGCGCCGCACGCGCGCGATCGAGGCGCCGCGCATCACCTTCCTGGTCGACACGAGCGGATCGATGGACACGCACACGCGGTTCCTCCTGACGTTCGTGCTCGCCCTCAGGCGCGCCGTCCCGCACGCCGAGGCGTACGCGTTCAACACGAGCCTCGTCCGCCTGACCCCCGAGATCGCGCGGAGCAGGGGCGCGCTCGAGCGCATCGCGACCGCGGTGCCCGACTGGTCGGGGGGCACGCGCATCGGCGAGTGCCTGGCCGCGTTCGCGCGCGAGCACTTCGTGCGGGAGGCGCACGGCCGCACGGTCGTCGTGATCGTGAGCGACGGGCTCGACCGCGGCGCGCCCGCGCGCCTGGTCCAGGCCGTCCAGGCCATCCGTCGGCGCGCGCGCCGCCTGGTCTGGCTCAACCCGCTCGCGGGCGACCCGCGCTACGAGCCGTCCGCGGCCGGCATGCGCGCCGCCCTGCCGTTCGTCGACCACTGCGCGTCCGCGCACGACCTCGCGTCGCTCGAGCGGGTCCTGCCGCAGCTCGTGGCCTGATCAGGGGTCGCGGACGAGGCGGACCTTGCGCAGCAGCGCCTGGAACCGCGGGTCCGCGCGGACCGGGTCCCAGGTCGGCTCCACGCCGATCGCCCGTATCCACAGGCTGCGCGCCTCGCACAGCTTCTCGAGCTCCGAAAGGGCTCGCTCGCGGTCGCCGATGCTGAGCCAGGCGATCGCCGGCACTTGCGTGTTGAAGTACTCTTGCTGCCGCTGCTCGATCTCGAGCCAGCGCTTCCAGAACCCGCGCATCCCGCCCGCGGCCGCGGCGGCGCGCAACGCCGCCACGTCGGGCCCGCGATCCTCGCGGAACGTGAGCGGCGCGACGTACGCGTCCACCGCCTCCTGGTCGCGGCCGAGCTGCTCGAGCGACTTGGCCAGCCAGCCGTACGCGGTGATGAAGTGGCGGTCGAGCTCGAGCGTCTTGCGCGACTGCGCGATGCAGTCCTCGTAGCGGCGCGCGTAGTAGAAGATGATCGCGCGGTTGCGGTTGGCGAAGACGGAGGCGGGATCGAGCGCCAGCTCGCGGTCGTTCAGCGCCAGCGCCTCCTCGAAGCGCCCCTCGTGCCAGAGGAACACCGAGTACAGGCGCAGCACGGTCGGCTCGTCCGGCCCCAGCTCCAGGGCCTGCTTCAGCTCGCGCTCGCCGGCCACCGGATCCCAGTCGAACTGCGCGAGCACGGTGCCCAGCGTGGCATGCGCCTCCGCGCCGGTCGGGTCCAGCTCGAGGGAGCGCTGCGCGGCCTGGCGCGCCCGCGTGAGGTGCGGCTCGATGGGCGCGCCCATCCAGGGGATCGAGAGGTACGCGTCGGCCATCACGGCGTAGGCCGGGGCGAAGCCGGGGTCGAGCTTGACCACCTCCTCCAGCAGCTCGCCCGCGCGCTGGCTCGCCTCGGGCGTCCGCTGCTGGACGAGGAACCGCGCCCGCACGTAGCGGTCGTAGGCCTCGGGGCTGGTCGTGTGTTTCGGACCCTGGGGCGACGCGAGCGTGAACGCCAGCTCGCGCGCGACCTCGTTGGCCATCGCGTCCTGCACCGCGAACACGTCCGTCCACGGGATGTCCCACCTCCCCGCCCAGCGCGTCGTCCCGCTGCGCACGTCGAGCAGCCGGACCGAGACGCGCAGGCGGCCGTCCGCCCGCTGGAGGCTGCCGTCCAGCACCGTGTCGACGCCCAGCTCGCGGCCGGCCCGCAGCGGATCGGGCTCGCGGCCCGCGTAGCGCTGGACCGCTCCGATCGACGGCACGCGCAGCCGCTGCTGGCCGAGCTTGACGATCACGGCCTCGGCCATGCCGATCTCGAGCGCCTCGTCCCGCGCTTCGGCGGCCAGGGGCCGGAAGGGCAGGATGGCGACGGATCGGGGCGATTCGCCGGAGGCGGATCGTCCCCACCGGTCCGGGAGCAGGACCAGGCCCAGCCCCAGGGCGGCGGCCAGGGCGGCCCCGATCATCGCCCACCAACGCCACTCGCGGCGCCGACCCGGCCCCGCGGTCAGGGGAACCGATGGGACCGCGTCCGCGTCCACCGGCTGCACGTCGGCCAGGAAGCGATAGCCGCGCCGGGGCACCGTCTCCACGAACCGCGGCGACGAGGCCGAGTCCCGAAGCGCCTGGCGGACCTTGTTCACGGCGACGTTCAGGGCCGTGTCGAACTCGACGAACGTGTCCTCCGACCACAGGGCCTTGCGCAGCTCGTCCCGCGTGACGATGGCGCCCGGCCGGCTGACCAGGATGGCGAGCAGCTGCGCGGGCTGGTCCTGCAGGGGCACCCGCTGGCCCTTGCTCCGCAGCTCGCCCGTGGTGCGGTCGAGCTCGAAGGTCCCGAAACGGACGAGGTGAGGGGAGGACATCGAAGGTGGTCCTGGGGAA
>JAICEW010000125.1 GCA_025923995.1 Vicinamibacteria bacterium
CCGCGCGCGTAGATCTCGACGCGGTTGCAGGTCGAGAGGATCATCGCCTCCTGCAGGCCCGCCTCGGCGCGCAGGCGCAGCAGCGTCTCCCCCAGCGTGTCGCGCGGGAACGCGAGCGCCTCGCGGTCGGCGAGCGGCGCCGTCTTGTGGCTGATCCCGTAGACGAAGAGCACGGGCCCCCTAGGGCGTCACCACGCCGGGCGGCTGCAGCACGTTCATCCAGAGGAACGTGGACAGCACGACCACGAACCCCGCCACGCCCAGCAGGGCCGCCTGGCGCCCGCCCCAGCCGGAGCGGCGGCGCGCCAGCAACAGCACGACGTAGATGACCCAGGCGATGACGGCGCTCCACTCCTTGGCGCTGCCCGACCAGTAGGTGCCCTTGGCGCTGTGGCTCCACAGCAGGCCGGTCACGATGGCGAGGCTCAGGAAGCCGAAGCCCAACGCGACGCTGCGGCCGCTGATGGTGTCGCAGCGCTCCAGGCTGGGCGCCAGGTAGTAGAACCGGGTGGGCGTGCGCGACCTGAGCCCGCGCTCCTGGACCAGGTACAGAAGGCCCATCGCGAACGCGACGAACAGGGCCGCGTAGCCGAAGAACGCCAGCGTCGTGTGGATGGGAAGGAACAGGCTCTTGAGGATCGGATCCTCACGCTCGGACACGGGGGCCAGCGCGGCCACCAGCGCCAGCCCGAACGCGACCGGATGGACGAGCAGCCCCAGCGCGTCCACCTTCGTGACGACGTAGGTCAGCAGGTAGCCGAGGACGATGGCCCAGGCCAGGAAGGAGGCGCCGTCGTGGAGACCCACCGCCGGGAAGTGTCCCGCCTCGGTCCAGCGCTGCGAGAGGTACGCCGTCTGCAGCGCGAAGCCCATGAGCGTCGCGCCGATGGTCGGGCTGGCCAGGAAGCGCTTGCGCGCGAGCGACTGGACGAGCACGTGGAGGACGCCCACGGTGTAGAAGCCCAACGTGAGGAGCAGGTAGACGCGCGAGCCCATGCCGACGCCGCCACCATAACACAGCGGAGAAAGCGCCCGCGCGGCGCCGGGGGGGAGGGGTTGGAGGAGGGTGTCGAGGCGGGAACGGCGAAGGTACGGCGTGGCGGGGGCTTCGGGGACGGCGCCGCGCGGGCCTCAGGCTCCAGGGGTCAACAGGTCGGACAACGCGATGTCGCAGGGCACGAAACGGCTCACGTGCGCCTTCACGGGCACGCCGCGGCGGTCGCGCACGCCGCGGACCGCGACGAAGTGGACGACGCCCGGCGCGAGCAGCCGCGCCGCCGTCCAGATGAGCACGGCGCCGTCCGGGCTCAGGCGGATGCCGCCCTCGACCTCGGTCCGGCCGGACGCCTCCACCCGGAAGGTGTCGCGGCTGACCGTCGCCGCGTCGGCGGGCTGGGACAGGCTCACGATCACGGGCGTGTCGCGGAAGACGCCGCTGGCGCCGTCCGCGGGGTCCACGCGCACCACGAGCGGCTCTCCGTCGTCGAAGGGCGGCGGCGCGGCGACGCCGGGACGGAGGGTGCCCCGCAGCGAACCGCCCGACCAGGCCGGCAGCGGGGCGATCACCGGACGCTCCAGACCTGGCCGCGGCAGGTCATCAGCCGCACGCGCGAGCTGCCGGGGGTGACCCGCACGGCCGCCTGCAGGGTCTCGCCCGCCAGGTAGAAGGTCCCGGGCGTCGCGGTCCCCAGCGGCGAGAACGAGAGCATGTTGGAGGGACCGAAGCGGATCGGGTCCTCCGGGTCGAGGATGCCGTGCTCGGGCGGAGGCGCCGGCACGTTGGGGTTGATCCCGACGCGGACGTCGGCCGCGCCGGCGTCGAGACGCAGCGGGCCCGCGATGCGGCGGTCGACGCCGCTCGCGATGTCCGCCGAGCGCACGCCGTCGCGGTCCCCGTCCTGGTAGGTGCTGTAGTAGTCGACGCCATCCCGCGTCTCGAAGCGGATGGCCGTCTGGACGTTGCTCATGATCGCGATCGAGCGCGCCTTCCGGAACTCGCCGGCGAAGACGCGGCCGGCGCCCAGCAGGTGCGCCTCGACGGCGTAGGCCCGCAGATGCGGAAGGGCCACTGCGGCCATCACGCCGAAGACGAACAGGACGACCACCAGCTCGAACAGGCTGAACCCACGCTCGCGCACGACTGCCTCCTGTCTGTTCTGGGGCGAAGGTGCGAGGGGCGGGCACCCGCCCCTCCCACGTGACGAGGGATCTAGCGGGTGGCTGCGGCCTTCGCGTCGCCGCCGGTGGTGAGGAACGGCTCCAGCTTGCCGAAGGACTTCTCGCCGACGCCCTTCACGTTCATCAGCTCCTGCACGTTCTTGAAGGCGCCGTTCTTCTGGCGGTACTCGACGATGCGCGAGGCCAGCTTGTCCCCGATGCCGGGGACGGCGGTCAGCTGCTCCGCGGACGCGGTGTTGAGGTTGATCTTGCCGGAGGGGGCGGGCTTGTCGGCCGCGAGCGCGGCGCCGGCCGAGAGGCCGAGGGCGAACAGGACGGCGAGGGCGGCGGCGACCAGGCGGTTGTGCTTCATGTCATCTCTCCTTCGTTCGTGAGGGCGCGCCTTGCGGCGACGCGGGGGACGCGTGCGACGGCAGGCTCTGGTCCGACGCTTGGCCTCGCCGGCCCTTCCCTTCCGTCGAACCACGCCGGGGTTCTTCGGAGTCCGGGGCGGGACCGTCTCTCCCAAGCGGCCCCGCCCCGGCCCGTCGCACACGACGGCACACGAAATGGCAATTCCGCTGCCCATCGGGAGGCAGGCGGCCTAAACGGCGGGCGGCGAGCGCTTTGGATCCCTGCGGAGACGGCGCGAGCGGGCGGGGCCGGGCGGCCCCGGCGACAAGCGGCGTTGACGGCCGCTGGTCCGAGGCGCGCTAGAGGTGGCTCAGGAGGAACGACTTGGGGTCGGTGTCTCGCGGGCTTGACGGCCGGTCGGCCGCCGCGGGCTCACTCGTCCGCGCCGAAGCGGCGCAGCCAGCCCTCGACGTCGTCCTCGCGCTCCGGCTTGTCGGACCGCTCGGGGCCGCGCGGCAGCTGGCGCTCGAGCGCGTTCCACTCGTGGGCGCGCAGCACCGCGGCGCCCAGCGTCTTGACGTACGAGTAGAGCGCCTTGTCCGAGGTGACGACGATGAGGTCGGCCGGGCGCGCGGCCCGCTCCACCAGCTCGCGGATCACGGTGTCCGCGTCGCTGCCCGCGGGGGACACGCGCAGCGACACGGGCCCGAGCTCCTGCGCGGCCATGTCGTCGCGGAGCGGGTGGCCGTCGAACACGATGGTGGCGCGCGCGCCCTTCGCCCGGCAGAAGGCGGCGACGCGGCGCACGACCTCGCCGCGGCGGTCGTCGGGAGGGCGCGGACCTCCCCACGAGCCCAGCAGGTTGTTGCCGTCGATGAGGTACGGCACGGGAACGGCCTTTCGTTTACAGCCTGACGAGGCGCCGGAAGAGGCTCCTGCGCTCCTCGTCCTTCTTGAGGTACGCGTGCTCCAGCTCGCCCGGGTCGAAGAAGACGCCCTCGCAGTAGGTGCAGCGGTCGATCTTGATGTCGCCGAGCTGCTCCTCGGCCATGTCGTGTCCGCACTTGGGGCACTTCATGAAGTGCGCCTTCTTCAGGGCGTCACGCGCGGCGGCCTGCTCGGTCGCGGCCCGCTCCGATTCGCGCTTCTCGCGAGCGACGCGCGCCGTCTCCAGCAGCTCCTTCTCGTTCTCCAGAAACCACTGATTCTCGCTCAAAGGGCGTCCTCCTGCGGATATCCAGCGAGTCTACCAGCCTTCGCGGGGGTGCTCACGTCGTGCGCGAACCGATTCGTGTTAATATGTTGCAGGAACAGGCGATCCACCGCTTGCCGCCAGGAAGCCGCGGGGCGCCGGGAGGGCCTTTGGCCGACGCGTTCCCCATCAGCGGTCAGATCGACCCCAAGGCGTTTCCCTTCCTTCTCGTCGACCTCCATCGGCACGGGGCGACCGGCTCGCTGAAGGTCGAGGGACCGTCCTACCAGAAGGCGCTCTACTTCCGGGGGGGTCGCATCCTCTTCGGCTCCTCCAACGACCCGCGCGACCAGCTGGGCGCGATCCTCATCGAGAGCGGCAAGATCACTCCCGAGCAGCTCGAGGACGTGAGCTCCAAGATGGGTCCGGGCAGCCCGCTGGCCAAGGTGCTCGCCGACACCGGGTTCGTGAACCAGCGCGAGCTGTCGGAGGCCGCGCAGGCCAAGGTCGAGCGCATCCTGTCCGACGTGCTCGCCTACGACATGGGCGCCTTCGAGTTCGAGGACGGCGTGCTCCCCAAGGGCGCCGTGGACCTCAAGCTCTCGACCGAGCGGCTCGTGATGTCCGCCGTGCGCCGCGTGACCGACCGCAACTTCGTGTTGCGCCACCTCGAGGGCATCGACGTCGTCTTCGCGCCGTCGCTCTCGGCCACGGGCGTGGTGCCGGAGCTCGGCTCGGACGCGGAGAACCTCCTGGAGGAGATCGACGGCAAGGCCTCGCTCAAGGAGGCGGCCGCGCGAACGCGGCTGGACGAGTTCGAGGCGGCCAAGATCGCGTGCGCGATGCTGTTCCTCGGCGTCATCGAGCGCTCGCAGCCGCACAGCCGGCTCGTGGCGGGGGCGCCGCCTCCCGGCGCGTTCGTGCCGTCCGACGCCGATGGCCCGGAGCTGGACCTGGGCGCGACCGTGCGCGCCGCGTTCAAGGGGCAGCCCGCGACCGAGCCGGAGCTCCCCATCCGGCTGGGGCGCCCGCCGGAGGCCGAGCTGCCGCCGATCGCGCTGCCGCCTCCGACTCCGCAGCCGCCGATGCCCGAGCGCACGATCGCGGTGCCGCTGGTGGCGCCGCCGACGCTGATCGAGCCTCCTCGGCCGGCGCCGCTGCCGCCCAAGTCCAACCCGCCGCTGGTACCGCCGCCACCGCCGAAGTCGAATCCGTCCGTGACGCCGGCGCCGCCACGCACGGTCACGCCGCAGCCGCGGGAGGACGGGCTGCCGCTCGTGCCGCCTCCACCGCTCATCGAGCCGCGCGCTGCCACGCGTCCGAGCCACGACGACCTGGCCGCCGTCGACGCGCTGCTCAACTCCCGCACCGTCGAGGGCCCGATGGCCTCGCTGGAGAGGAGGCCGATCGCGGAGGAGCGCTGGGCCCCCGACTTCGCCGCGCGGCCCGCGCCCCGCGCGACCGCGCAGCGCTCGAGCGGGCGCGGGCCGCTGCTGGTGGCGGCCGGCGTGATCGCGCTGGCGGCGATCGGCGCCGGGGCGTGGTACTTCCTCCGCGGCCGACCGGTGAGTCCCGCGCCGCCGCCCACCACGATCGCGCGCAGCGCGCCCACCACTGCCGCGCCCGTCACGGTCCCGACCGAGGCCACCGCGCCGCCGGTCACGACCGCTCTCGCCACGCCGCGATCCGCGGCACCGCCCCCGACGGTGCCCGCGCGCTCGTCCGAGCCGCTGAGCCTGGCCCAGGCCCGGACGCTCATGCGCCAGGGTCAGCTCCCGCAGGCCGCGCGCGGCTTCGCGAGCAACGTGAAGGGCGCGCCGGCGGGGACGCTGTCGGTCCAGCTCCTCGTGGCGTGCGCCCCCGAGACGGTGCAGAAGGCGCTCGACGGCGTCCCCTCCGACGAGCTGTTCATCCTGCCGGTTCACTACAACGGCCGCGACTGCTTCCGCATGTGCTGGGGGCTCTACACGTCGCCGGCCAAGGCGGCCTCGGCGATGCGCGCGCTGCCCGAGTACTTCAAGGCGGGAGGCGCCAGGCCGAAGGTGACGCCGGTGGCCTCGCTGCTTCCGTGAGGGCCCGCCTGCGGGCCGCCGTGGCGACGGCGGCGCTGGGCGCCGCCGTCTCCGCGCGCGCCGACACCATCACGCTCACGAACGGGCGCGTCATCGAGGCCGACCGCGCCTGGTATGAAGGCACGCAGCTGCGCTACGAGAAGAACGGCGGCGTCTACGGGCTCCCGCGCTCGCTCGTGAAGCATCTCGACCAGGGCCGCCAGCCGGAGACCGGGCAGGGCGACCCCGACGTCGCGCGGGCGCGCGCGCGCCTGGCCGCGGGCGACCCGGTCCAGGCCACGCGCCTGCTGCGCGCGGCCATCGCGCGCGATCCCCAGTCGACCGCGGCCCTCCACCTGCTGACCGAGGCGTACCTCGCGCTGGGCGACGCGCGCGCGGCCAGGGAGACCGCGGAGCGGGCCCTGCGCCTGGACATGCGCGACGCGCGGGCCCGCGAGCTGCTGGGCGACGCCCTCGTCGGCCTGGGCGACCGCGAGGGAGCCGAGCAGGAGTACCGCCGGAGCCTGCTGGTCCGTCCCGACTCGGCGGTCGAGCGCAAGCTGCAGGAGGTCGCGCCGGCCCCGTCCACCGCCGCGCCCGGCGCCACCTTCACGCTGCGCTACGACGGCGGCGTCAACCAGCCGATGGGCAACGCGGTGGTGGAGGCCCTGACGGCGGCGCACGCCGAGTACACGCGGCGGTTCGGGTTCCGCCCGGACCAGCCGGTGTCGGTGATCCTGGAGACGGAGTCCGCGTTCCAGGACGAGCGCGTCCCTGACTGGGCCGCCGGCGTGAACGACGGAGGCATCCGCGTGGCGGTGCGCGGGCTGGACAAGCCGACGCCGCGGCTGCTGGCGGTCCTGCGCCACGAGCTGGCGCACTCGTTCGTGGCCGCGCGCACGCGCGGCAACTGCCCCACGTGGCTCCACGAGGGCATCGCGCAGTGGCTCGAGGGCGGCGACCCCGGCCGCGACGACGACGTGGTGGCCACCGCGCTCAAGGAGGGCCGCGTGCTGCCGCTGCTCACGCTCGAGGCGCCCTTCCAGACCCTGCCGCCGACGGACGTGACGCTCGCCTACGCGGAGAGCCTGTCCGCGGTCGGCCACATCCTGCGCAAGCGCGGAGAGGCGGGAGTGGTCCGGCTGCTGTCGGCGCTGGGGGACGGCTTCCCGTCCGAGGAAGCACTGCCGGTGGCGCTCGCGCTCAGCTACCCCGAGTTCCAGAAGAGCTGGGAGGAGCAGCTGAGCGGGGGCGGGAACGCCCGCCCCCGTCAGTAACGCCCGACGACGGCTACTCGATCGTGAAGCCCGTCAGCTCGACGGGGACCACGACCGTGAACGCGACGAACACGACGTCGAACGGCCCCACCTTGGTCGCCGCCACGGCGGTGCCGCCGATCGAGTGGGCCAGGTTCAGGTTCGTGGCCGTGCTCGAGTCGGCGACCACGCCCGGGAAGTCGAGCACGGCGCCCGTGAGGAACGCGTCGTCGGGCGGGCTGCCCAGGTTGTTGGCCAGGTTGAAGTTCGAGATGGCCAGGTGGAAGTCGCCGGGCAGGTAGTCGCGGGTCAGCACGGACTGGGCGTTCACCGCGGTGTCATCGTTTCCGTAGCCCGGGATGGCCGTGCGCGTGGAGTCGTAGACCCACAGGTCCGTGTCGGTCGTGTGACCCTGGCCGGCGGCCGTGATGGTGATCGTGCCCTGCGTCACCGCGCCGGGTCCGGTCACCTCGGTCACCGGCTGCACGTCGTAGTCGAGGCTGTAGTTGGCCGTGGTCGCGGCCGCGCCGGTCACGCGGATGAAGATCTCACCCGGGGCCTGTGACGTGTACCACTGGACGAAACGGGGCGGGACGGTCGCGGCACTGGAGGTCGCGAAGGCCGCGTCGGTGCCCGCGTTGGGCACGCCTCCCGTCTGGGTGAGCCCGCGGACGGTCAGCGTGTGACCGGGCGTGGTGCTCTGGGCGATCAGCCGATGGCGGTAGAAGCCCGCCGTCGCCTGCGCGCTCGTCGTCACGCGGAAGTAGTCGAGCCCCGTCGTGGTGGCGGAAATACTGTTCCCGGTGATGACGCCCGTCGTGCTCAGGGCCGGCAGGGTGAACAGGTTCGCGGTCGCCTTGCTGTCATTGGGCTCGGTTTCGGCCTGGGCGAAGGCCATCGCCGGCACGAGGGCAAGGGCGGCGAAGACGGCGCCACGTAGCAATCGAACGTTCACAGTAACCCTCCATCCACGCCACGTTGGGCGCGCTCGAGGAACACAAGCCGAAGAGAAGCCAATCAGCGCGGGGGAGCATATTCAAGAGCCTGATCCCCGTCAAGCCCTAAGTTCCACGTTGCGATCGATTTGGCTAGTTCTGGCGAGTGATCGGGGCCGAGGCGCGGTACCAGTCGGTCGTCCGGCGTATTCCGTCACGGAAGGAGACGATCGGGCGATAGCCGAGGAGCCGACGGGCGGCGCCGATCGCCGCCTGGCTGTGCTTGATGTCGCCCTGCCGGGCCGCCCGGTGCACCGGCGAGCGCTCGACGCCCAGCTCGCGCGACACCTCGCGGTGCAGGTCGAGCAGGCTGATCCGCTTGCCGGTCGCGACGTTGAGCGTCTGGCCACGCAGCCCCTTGGCGGTGAGCGCGCGCAGGTTCGCGTCGACCACGTTCGCGACGTACGTGAAGTCCCGCGTCTGCCGACCGTCGCCGTAGATGACCGGCCGCCGGCCCTCCAGCAGCGCCGTCACGAAGAGGCTGATGACGCCGCTGTAGGGCGAGCCCGGATCCTGCCGCGGGCCGAAGACGTTGAAGTAGCGCAGCGTCAGCGTCTCCATGCCGTAGAGGGACGCGAACAGGCGCACGTAGTGCTCGCCCGCCAGCTTGCCCAGGCCGTAGGGGGACAGCGGCCGCGTGGGCATGTCCTCGCGCTTGGGGAGCGTGGGCAGGTCCCCGTAGACGGCGGACGACCCCGCGTAGACGAAGCGCCGCGCGCCGGCGTCGCGGGCCGCGACCAGCATCGTGAGCGTGGCGGTGGCGTTGGTGCGGTGCGAGAGCAGCGGATCCTTCACCGAGCGCGGGACGCTCGGCATCGCGGCCAGGTGGAACACCGCGGAGACGCCGCGGCAGGCCTTGCGCGCGGCGGCCTCGTCGGCACAGTCCCCTCGGACGAGGGCCACCTTCCTGCCGAACGGGCGCAGGTTCTCCGCGTGGCCGGTCGAGAAGTCGTCCAGGACGGTCACGCGGTGGCCCCGGGCGAGGAGCGCCTCCACCAGGTGGCTGCCGATGAATCCCCCACCGCCGGTGACGAGTATCTTCATGGAAGCGCGCGACGAGAAAGTCCGCAGAGCGGGCCTATAAGCCGGATCCTGTTCCCGCCGCCTCACGGCGGCGGGTGGCGATCATTCCTCTAGCCCCGCGGTTGCCCGCGGGGTCCAGCGACCTACCCGGGGGCTTCAGCCGGGCCAGCCTCGAACGCCCCCCTATTTGGTCTTGCTCCGTGTGGGGTTTACCCTGCCCGCCCTGTCACCAGGACGGCGGTGCGCTCTTACCGCACCTTTTCACCCTTGCCACTCCACCGGTTTCCCGGCGGTTTCGGCGGTGTGTTTTCTGTGGCACTTTCCCTGAGGTCACCCTCGCTGGCCGTTAACCAGCACACTGCCCTTGGAGTCCGGACTTTCCTCCCCGGCCTCACGTCGACCGCGGCGACCGCCCGGCCCGCTCTGCGTACGACGTCAGTTTATGGGGTCATCCGCCGCCGACGCAAACGCCGCCGATCGCAGTTTTCGGATAGCGCTCCACCCCAGGCCGTCTAGGGTGGACGAGTACGTCCGGGCCGAGTCCGGGCGGCGCGCCACCGCCAGCCGGGTCGCCGGCCGCCAGGAAGCAAGGAGCTCTCGCGATGCGCATCGAGCACGACCTGCTGGGCGACAAGGCCGTCCCGGCGGAGGCCTACTACGGGGTGCAGACGGCCCGTGCCATCGAGAACTTCCACATCTCGGGCCTGCAGCTGCACCTGTACCCCAACCTCATCAAGGCGCTCGCGATGGTGAAGCTGGCCGCCGCGCGGGCCAACGTGGAGTGCGGCCAGTTCGGCCAGGACGTGCTGGCGGCGATCGAGAAGGCCTGCCTGGACATCATCGACGGGCAGCTCCACGACCAGTTCCCGCTCGACGTGTACCAGGGGGGCGCCGGCACGTCGACCAACATGAACGCGAACGAGGTGATCGCGAACCGCGCGCTGGTGCACATGGGCCACGAGCGCGGCCAGTACGAGCACTGCGACCCGCACGACCACGTGAACTGCTCGCAGTCGACGAACGACGCCTACCCCACCGCGCTCCACGTCGGCATGGCGCTCGGCAACATCGAGCTGGTCGCCTCCGTGAAGGAGCTGATCGCCGCCTTCCGTGCCAAGGCCAGGGAGTTCGCGCCGCACCTGAAGATGGGCCGCACCCAGCTCCAGGATGCCGTGCCCATGACGCTGGGCCAGGAGTTCGAGGCGTTCGCGGAGACGCTCGCCGGCGAGGTCACCGCCCTCGAGCGGATCCAGGACGTCCTGTGCGAGACGAACATGGGCGCGACCGCGATCGGCACCGGCCTCAACGCCCCCGCGGGCTACGCGGAGAAGTGCACCGCGCACCTGGCGAAGATCACGGGCCTGCCCATCCACCTGGCCGGCAACCTGATCGAGGCGACGCAGGACACGCAGGCGTTCGTCCTCTACTCGTCCTGCATGAAGAGCCTGGCCATCAAGCTCTCGAAGGTGTGCAACGACCTGCGGCTGCTCTCCTCGGGTCCGCGCTGCGGCCTGCGCGAGATCAACCTGCCGGCCAGGCAGCCGGGCTCTTCGATCATGCCGGGCAAGGTCAACCCGGTGATCCCGGAGGTCGTGAACATGGTCTGCTTCCGCGTGATCGGGAGCGACCTGACGGTGTCGCTGGCGGCCGAGGGGGGGCAGCTCCAGCTCAACGTGTTCGAGCCGGTGATCGCCGCGTGCATCTTCGAGGCCCAGACCATGTTCAGGAACGCCGCGCGGACGCTGCGCGAGCACTGCGTCGAGGGCATCACCGCCAACGCCGACGTGATGCGCCACTACGTCGACTACAGCATCGGCACCGTCACCGCCCTCAACCCCGTGATCGGCTACGAGAAGGCCACCGAGCTGGCGGCGGAGGCGATGCGGACCGGGCGCGGGATCCTCGAGCTGCTGCGCGAGAAGAAGATCCTGACCGAGGAGCAGATCGCGAAGGTGCTGGACCCTGCCGCCATGACCGGTCAGGGACGGCCGGCTTGAGCCGCCCCTCGAAGGCGGAGCGTTGAACCTGTCGCCCGCCCGCAAGCGGCTGGCCGCGCGTCTCCTCACCTTCGCCCTGGCCCTCGGCCTGTGGCTCACGCCCCCGCCCGAGGGGCTCCAGGCCGCGGCCTGGCGGTTGTTCGCGCTCTTCGCGGCCGCGATCGCGTCGGTCGTGATCGGCGCCTTCCCCATCCTCACCTCCTCGGTGCTCGCGCTGGCCGCGGCCGTGCTCACGGGCACGATCGCGGCCGGGGACGCGTACTCCGGCTTCGCGAACGGCACGATCCTGCTGATCGTGGTCGCGTTCCTGGTGGCGCGCGCGGTCGTGAAGTGCGGCCTGGGCGAGCGCCTGGGACAGCTCGCGGTGAGCCTCTTCGGGCGGTCGACCCTCGGGCTCGGCTACAGCGTGTTCCTGGTCGACGGCGTGATCGCGCCCGCCTTCCCGAGCAACACCGCGCGCTCCGGCGTGCTGTATCCCCTCGTGCTGTCGGTGGCGGAGGCGGCGGGTGCGAAGCCGGGAGCCGAGGGCCGCCAGCGGATGGGCACGTACCTCATGTTCTGCGGCATCGCGAGCCTGACCGTCTCGTCCGCCCTGTGGTTCACCGCCATGGCCGCCAATCCCCTCGGCGCCGAGATCGCCAAGGGCCACGGCCTCACCATCACGTTCGGCTCGTGGCTGCTGGCCTCGTCGGTGCCCACGCTGACCGCGATGGCGCTGCTGCCGCTCTTCCTCTACAAGGTGGTCGGGCCCGAGATCACGGCGACGCCCGAGGCGCCGCGCGCCGCGCGAGAGGCGCTCGTGGCGATGGGGCCCCTGCGCCGTGCGGAGAAGACGGTGGCCGCCACCTTCGTCGGCATGGTGGCGCTGTGGGGAGCGGCCGCGACCCTCGGCCTCGACTCGACCGCGATCGCCTTCCTCGGCCTGGGGCTCCTGCTGGCCACGGGCGTGCTCACGCTCGAGGACATCGCCAAGGAAGGCGACGTGCTCGCGACCTTCATCTGGTTCGCCGTGCTCTTCACGCTGAGCGGGCAGCTCAACCAGCTGGGCTTCATGGGATTCCTGGGCGAGCGGCTCGCCGGTCGTCTGGGAGGGCTGTCCCCGCTGCTGGCGGGCGTGGCGCTGGTCGTCGCGTACGTGCTGCTCCACTACCTGTTCGTGAGCCAGACCGCGCACCTGCTGGCGCTGTTCGGGGTCTTCCTGGACGTGGGCGTGAAGCTGGGCGTGCCGGTGGCTCCGTTCGCGTTCCTGCTCCTCTTCGCGACCAACTTCTTCTCGGCCAACACCCCGCAGGGCTCGAGCGCGAACCTGCTCTTCGCGGGCAGCGGCTACGTCTCCCAGGGCGACCTCTATCGGCTCGGCGCCCTGACCACGGCCTTCAACCTCGGCGTGTACCTGCTGGTGGGGACGCCGTGGCTCGTGCTCGTGAGCCGATAGGAGGCTTCGTGATGAACCGCTCGATCCGGATCTCTTGGCTGGCGGCGCTCGTCGCCGCTCCCCTGGCGGCTCCGGGCCTGGCCGCGGACAAGCTGCCCAACGTCGTCGTGCTCGCCACCGGCGGCACCATCGCCGGCGCCGCCGGCAGCGACGTGCAGGCCGCCTACACCTCGGGCCAGGTGGGCGTCGAGCAGCTGCTGGCGGCGGTGCCCCAGGCGAAGAAGCTGGCCAGCCTGCGCGGCGAGCAGATCTCGAACATCGGCTCGCAGGACATGAACGACGAGGTCTGGCTGAAGCTGGCCCGCCGCGTCAACGAGCTGGCGGCCCAGGCGGACGTGGACGGCATCGTGATCACCCACGGCACCGACACCATCGAGGAGACCGGGTACTTCCTGAACCTGGTGGTGAAGACGAAGAAGCCGGTGGTGCTCACGGCCGCGATGCGGCCCTCCACCGCGCTGTCGGCCGACGGGCCGCTGAACTTCTTCAACGCGGTCGGCGTGGCGGCGAACAAGGACGCGGCCGGACGCGGCGTCCTGGTGGTCGTGAACGACTGGATCCACGGCGCCTCCTCGCTGACCAAGGCCAACACCACCGCCGTGCAGACCTTCCTCTCGCCCCTGCGCGGGCTGGTGGGGACGGTGAACTACGGCGAGTGCGAGTTCTACAGGGGACCGGTGGGACGCAACACCCTCGACAGCGAGTTCTCCCTGGACGGCGTGACCGCCCTGCCGCGCGTGGACATCGTGATGGCGCACGCGAACATGGACGGCGCGCTCGTCGACGCCGCCGCGGCGGCGGGCGCCAAGGGCGTGATCGTCGCCGGCGTGGGCAACGGCAACATGACCAGGGCCGCGCTGGACGCGCTGGCCGCGCAGGCGAAGAAGGGCGTGGTGTGCGTGCGCAGCACGCGGGTGGCGTCGGGCCGCGTGGGCCGCAACGTCGAGGTGGACGACGACAAGCTCTCGCTCGTCGCCTCGGACGACCTGAACCCGCAGAAGGCGCGCGTCCTGCTGCGGCTGGCGCTGCTCAAGCCGCGCAGCCTGGCCGACATCCAGAAGCTGTTCGTCGAGTACTGAAGCCGCCTGGGCGTCCGGCGGTTGACCGGTCCGGAGCCGCGAGCGTAGCCTCGCGCACGGCATGTTCCCGGAGACGCGCTGGACGCTCGTGCTGGCCTCCCGCCAGGGCGGCGAGGCCCGCCGCGCCGCGCTGGAGACGCTGCTCGGCGCCTACTGGCGGCCGCTCTACCTGTTCGCGCGGCGCAAGGGCCTCGCGCCCGAGGCCGCGGAGGACGCGGTGCAGGGCTTCTTCCTGAAGCTGCTCGAGCTCGACTTCCCGGAACGCCTCGACCCCGCGCGCGGGCGCCTCCGCTCGTACCTACTCACGGGGCTCACGCGCCACCTGGTGACGCTCCACGAGCGGGACACGGCGCAGAAGCGCGGCGGCGACGCGCGCCTGTTGTCGATCGACGTCCTGTCGGCGGAGCGCGACCTGCCCGGCGCGCCGGACGCGGCCGTGGCCGCGTTCGAGCGCGAGTGGGCGCTCGTCACGATGGAGCGGGCGCTGGCTCGCCTGCGCCAGGAGTACACCGACGGACGCCGGCAGGGCCCGGCCGAGCCCTTCCTCGCGTTCTTCGGCCTGGACGAGGCGCCCTCGTACGCCGACGCGGCCGCGCGGGCGGGCATCACCGTGCCCCAGTTCAAGGCCGCGCTGCATCGGGCGCGCGGCCGGTATCGCGCGCTGCTGCGCGAGGAGGTGGCCGGCACCCTCGGCCGCGACGCCGGCCCCGACGAGGAGATCGCGGCCCTGCTGCGCGCGCTCGAGCCATGAGCGCTCCCTGCCCGCGCTGCGGGCTGCGCGTGCCCGGAGCGCGTCTGGGCGCCTGTCCGCGCTGCCTGCTCGAGGCCGAGATCCCGCCCGCCCTGCTGGGGGACGCGATCGAGCTGCGGGAGGTGGTCGGTCAGGGCGGCATGGGCACGGTGCACCGCGCGCACCATCTGCGGCTCGACCGGCCGGTCGCCGTCAAGTTCCTGGCCGAGCCGCTGGCCGCGCAGCCCGAGTTCGCGGACCGGTTGAGGCGCGAAGCGCGCGTGCTCGCGCGGCTCCGCCATCCCGGGATCGTGGACGTCCACGACTTCGGCGAGCAGGACGGCCGCGGCTACATCGTCATGGAGTACGTGGACGGCCAGCCGCTGTCCCGGCTGCTGCCGCTGCCGCCCGAGCGGGCCCGTGCGATCGCGCTGGAGGTGCTCGACGCGCTGGCCTGCGCGCACGCCGCGGGCCTCGTCCATCGCGACGTGAAGCCCGCGAACGTGCTGATCGACGCGGACGGCCGCGCGCGGCTCACCGACTTCGGCCTGGCCCGGCCGCTGACCGGCTGGACGCTGACCACCGCGGGGCGCGTCGCGGGCACGCCGCAGTACATGGCGCCGGAGCTGCTCGAGGGCGCAGCGCCGGACCCGCGCCAGGACGTCTACGCGATGGGCGCGATGCTCTACGAGATGCTGGCCGGCCGGCCCCCCGCCGGCGACTTCGCGCCGCTCCCGCAGCCGTTCGACCGCATCGTGCGCAAGGCGCTCGCGCCCGACCCCTCCCGCCGCCATCCCGACGCCGCCGCCATGCGGCGGGATCCGGAGGACGCGGGCCAGGCGGAGCCGGCCGCGCTGCCACCCGAGGAGAAGGCCTGGCTGCGCGCGGTGGCGCTGGTGCAGACGCTGGCGACCGCGGTCGCGCTGTGGGCCTTCCTGGTTTCGGTCACGCCCCGGGTCCTCGGTCCGCACGACGTGCAGCCGCTCATCATGCTCGGCGCGCAGCCGCTGCCGGATGGCCGCGTGGTCTCGCGGGCGCGGTTCGAGGTGTGGCCGACGCTGGCGGCGGTGGCGGCCGTGGTGCTGGCGCTCGCGTCCCAGGGCTGGCTCCGCCGCCACCTTCGCCAGGCGGGGCTCGAGGCCCGCGCGCCCGGGCGGCCCGTGCCCGCCGCGCGCGCCGTCTTCGCCTGCGGCGTCGTCGCGATCGTGGTGTACCTCGTCCGGCGCCTCGTGGACCCCGCGGGCGGATCGACCGCGTCCCCGTACGTGCCCATCGTGGGCGGCCTCATCGAGCTGACGTGCCTCTACCTGGCCTGGGTCGCGTTCCTGGACGCCCGGCGCACCGGGCGCTCGCTCACGCGCGAGGTGCCCTTGTGGGCCGGGCTGGGCCTGGCCCTCATCCCGCCCGTGCGGGATCTCGCCCTCTACCTCGCCTCCTGGAAGCCGTAACCCGGTGGGCGGTTTCCGGTATCCAGGGGCGGAGGGGTGCGATGAGGCTCCACGTCCGACTGGGCGGTCTCGTCTGGCTGCTTCTCGTCGCCGCGGCGCAGGCGGGCGCGCTGCCCTGGCGCGTGATCGAGCCGCTGTTCCTGCTGGCCCCGCTCGTCCTCGTCCCGCTGGCGGTGCCGCTGGTGGACGGCCGGCCCCGCGCCGACCTGCGCGCGCTGCTGGCGATCGGCGCGGCGGCGGCGGCGGCCGCGCTCTGCGTGCGCACGGGAGTGGTCGCGGGCGCGCTGGCGGCCGCGTGGCTCCTCGTGACGCTTCGCCTCGCCCTTCTCGGTGCGACGCGCCTCGTCGCGCGCCGTCCGCCCGATGCGGCGGAGACAGCCCTCGACGTGGGGCTGGTCGGGCTTCCGGTGGGCGGGGCGTGGTTCGTCGCGTCGCGGCTCGGCCTCACGCCCATGGGGTTCCGTGAGCCGATCGTCCTGCTCACGGCCGTCCACTTCCACTACGCCGCCTTCGCGGCGCTCGTCTGGACCGGCTGCGCGGCGCGGCGGCTGCCGGCCTCGCTCGGACGACGGGCGGCCGTGACCGGCGCCGCGGTCGGCACGCCGCTGCTGGCCGCCGGCATCACGCTCGCACCCTGGCTCGAGCTGGCGGGCGCGCTCGTGCTCGCCCTGTCGCTGGGATGGCTCGCCGTCCGCGTCCTCGTCGCGATCCGTCCGCAGGCGCTGGCCGACCGGCTGCTCCTGCGCACCTCGGCCGCTGCGCTCCTCTTCTCGATGCCGCTCGCGGTCGCCTACGCCTGGGGCCAGGTGGCGACGCCGCTCGTGTCCCTCGACGCGATGGCGCGCGTGCACGGGACGGCGAACGCGCTCGGCTTCGGCCTCTGCGGCCTGCTGGCCTGGACGCGGCTCAGCGACGCGACGGACGCTTCTTGAAGCAGCGGTCCGCGATCCCGAGCAGGATGAGGAGCGGCATGGCGAACACCGCCGCCCCCACCGCGAACGTGGCCCGCCCGGGCCCGGTGAGCTGCGAGCCGAGCTGGTCCCGGAACGGGTCGTCGTTCACGAGGTAGGTCCAGGTCGACGACGGGCCCTTGAGGGTGGAGCGCTCGTCCGCCGGGGCGCGCAGCGACTCCTCGATCGACGGGTCCAGCCGCTCCATCGCGTCGCGGTACGCCTCCGCGACGCGCACGCAGAAGCGCGTGAGCGGGTCGTCCCCGCCCAGGCGGACCAGGTGGATGCCCTCGCGCAGCTCCGCGACGAACGCGAGGTGGTCGCGCCACGCGCGGTCGATGTGGACGAGCGTGGCGTCGCGCGCGGGACCGGGCGGGCCGGCCAGCACGGCCTGCCGCCGCGCGTGCAGGCGCTCGCGCTGCTC
>JAICEW010000126.1 GCA_025923995.1 Vicinamibacteria bacterium
GCGTGCGGCACGAGCTCGAGGGATGGGCGGTGGCGCCCCAGCGGCGCCTGGCCCTCCCCGCGCTGCTCCGCCCCGCGCGGCTGCTGGCTGCGGCCGCGGCCCTGGTCGCGACGGCCGGAGGGGCGGTGGTCCTGGCCAAGGGAGAGATCCGCTACCCGAACGGCCAGGTCGCGCTGCGCCTGGCGGCCCCCTCTTCGGAGGCCTCCGACCTGCGGCGCCTGCTCGCCGAGCAGGACGCGCGGCACCAGCAGGCCATCGCGGAGGTCAAGGCGTCCCTGCTGCGTCCCGCCGCCGCACCCGGCGGAGCGCCCGACCGCGAAGCCCTGCTGGCCGAGATCCGCCGCCTGATCAAGGAGAGCGAGACGCGCCAGGCCACCGTGTTCGCGGCCTCGCTCGGCGGCCTCGAGGAGCGCACCGAGGCGCAGCGGCGCGTCGACCTGGCGCAGGTGGGTGCCACGCTCGCGTATCTCGACGGCAAGAACGGCATGCAGGCCGCGCGTACGACGGAGCTGATGGGCAAGGTGCTGCTCGCCTCCCAGGCCGGACGATGAGCCCCTCGGCCGCCGCCCGCCGCGCGGGCTTCGCCACGCTCGCCAGCCTGCTCGGGCTCTCCGCCGCCCGGGGCGCGGACATGCGCACCGACCTGGAGGCGGTCGGTGTCGCGCTCGACCGCGCCGTCATGCAGGTGAGCCGGCCCAGCCGCCCGGCGGCGCGCGGCGGGGCCCGCGGCTATCGGCTCGAAGGGTTCGGCGCCATGTTCGTCCTGACGCCGCGCGCCCTGCCGGTGCCGCCGCCCACGCCGACGCAGGAGGAGAGGGAGATCGCGCAGGCCCTCTCCTCCGCCGCGCAGGAGCTCGAGCAGCGCCTGCCGCGCGTCATGTCGGACGACGTGCGGGCCCAGCTGGTGCAGCAGCTGCGGGCCATGCGCCACACCGAGGCCGAGCTGCGGGCGCGCGAGAACATGAACCGGCGCGCCGCGGGCCTCCCCGTGGAGTCCGTGGAGGGAGGGCCGGCGACGCCGCGCACGCTCGAGCAGCAGCAGCAGGACCTCGAGCGCGACGTGCAGGCGATCCATGCCATGCAGCAGGACGCGCTCCAGCGGGTCGACGACACGATCGGCCTCCCGCCCGAGGTGAGGCAGGACATCGAGCAGGCCCTGAGCGTGTTCAACCGGCAGGCGGTGGTGTTCGCCGCTGAAGCGGAGCGCGCGCGTCAGGCGGCGGAGCGTGACCTCAACAGGCACCTGGGGCAGCCGCCGCAGGCCCCAGGCGTTCCGGCTCCTCCCAGCGACCCCGCCCCGCAGTCGCTCCCGCCCGCGCCGCAGGGCGCGATGGTCGCGGTCCTGCCGCCCTGGACAATCTGGAACGACCCGATGGACGACGCGACGCCCGATCCCAAGGGCGTGATCCAGGGCGTGGGCGCGGCGGTGACCTCGGTGCTGGAGCACCACGGCGCTCGTCTGCGCGTGCTGGCGCCGCAGGAGGTGGTCGCGGTCGCGGTCGACTTCATCCCGGCCACGCGGATCGGTGCCCCGTCGCGTACCGCGCGCACGCTCGTCGTGCGCGCGAAGAAGGCGGACATCGACCAGCGGGCCGCCGGCCAGATCACGCAGGACGAGTTCCGCAAGCGCGTGGAGATCGTCGAGTACTAGCGGGAGGCCGACCGGGACCGGAGCAGGAGCACGAGCGTCACCAGCGCGAGCGTCCCGTCCGTCACCGCGAAGATCAGGAACGAGGCGGGCGACCCGCGCAGGAAGTGGTCGGCCACGAACAGGACCACGCCCAGCCCCTTGGCCAGCACGCCCGCGATCCAGAAGTAGCCGCGCCGCGCGTCCGGAGCCGCCGCCGCCCACACGTACCCCGCGGCCAGGCTGAAGGTGAAGACCCCGTTGAGCTGGGCGTTCACCACCGGCACCGGGGGCGGGGCGCCGAAGAGCGCCGCCGTGGCCGGTGCCGCGAACATCATGGGCAGGGCCAGCAGCAGGTCGTAGACCGCGGAGACCCACGCGAGCGTCTTGAGGGGATGGCCGTTCATCCGTTCGGGCGCAGTATACTAACCCTCCGGGCTGTTCCCGCCGGACGGATCCCATGGCCAACGCCCCCGCCTTCCACGGAACGACGATCCTCGCCGTTCGCCACCGCGGCCAGAGCGCCCTCGCGGGCGACGGGCAGGTCACGTTCGGCCAGACCGTGATGAAGGGGGAGGCCGTCAAGATCCGCACCATGCACGGCGGGGCCGTGCTGGCCGGGTTCGCCGGCTCCGCGGCGGACGCCCTCACGCTGTTCACCAAGTTCGAGGCCAAGCTCGAGGAGTACCGCGGGAACCTCAAGCGGGCCGCGGTCGAGCTGTCGAAGGACTGGCGCACCGACCGCGTGCTGCGCCGGCTGGAGGCGATGCTGGTCGTGCTGGACAAGCAGTGCATGGTGCTCGTCTCCGGCTCGGGCGACGTGATCGAGCCGGACGACGGCCTGCTGGCCGTGGGCAGCGGCGGGCCGTACGCGCTGGCGGCCGCACGCGCGCTGGTGCGCCACGGGGACATGGACGCCGCGGCGGTGGCGCGCGAGGCGATGAAGATCGCGGCGGGCATCTGCATCTACACGAACGAGCACGTGACGGTGGAGACGCTGTGACCATCCACCTGCCCGCGCGGCTCGACGAGCGCACCGCCGCCGGCGGCCTCTCGCCCCGCGAGATCGTCCAGGAGCTCGACCGCTTCGTGGTCGGCCAGGACAAGGCCAAGCGGGCGGTGGCGGTGGCGCTGCGCAACCGCATCCGGCGCCAGGCCCTCAGCCCCGAGATGGCGGCCGAGGTCACGCCCAAGAACATCCTCATGATCGGCCCCACGGGCGTGGGCAAGACCGAGATCGCGCGCCGCCTCGCGCACCTCTCCGGCAGCCCCTTCCTGAAGGTGGAGGCCTCCAAGTTCACCGAGGTCGGCTACGTGGGCCGCGACGTGGAATCGATGGTCCGCGACCTGGTGAGCGTCGCGGTGGAGCTGGTGCGCCGCGAGAAGCAGGAGGAGGTGCGCGAGCGCGCGCAGCGCAACGTGGAGGAGCAGCTGCTGGACCTGCTGCTGCCGCCGCAGCGCACCCCGGAGCCCGAGGACGGTGCCGAGCAGAGCCGCCCGCGCGACGCCTTCCAGGCGACCCGCGAGAAGCTGCGCGAGCAGCTCCGCCAGGGCGCGCTCGACCACCGGCAGGTGGAGGTCGAGGTGCGGGACCGTTCGGTGCCCTCCTTCCAGATCCTCTCCTCTCAGGGCGTCGAGGAGATGGACGTGAACATGAAGGACCTGCTGCCGGGCCTGTTCGGCGGCCGCACGCGCCGCCGCCGCTTCACGATCCCGGAGGCGCGCGAGGTCCTGCAGAAGGAGGAGGAGTCGCGCCTGGTGGACGCGGAGGAGGTGGCGCGCCTGGCGGTCACCCGCGTGCAGGAGGCCGGCATCATCTTCATCGACGAGATGGACAAGATCGCCGGCCGCGAGGGCGGGCACGGCCCCGACGTCTCGCGGGAGGGAGTCCAGCGCGACATCCTGCCCATCGTCGAGGGCACCACCGTCTCGACCAAGTTCGGGACGGTGCGCACCGACCACATCCTCTTCATCGCGGCCGGCGCCTTCCACGTGAGCAAGCCGTCCGACCTCATCCCGGAGCTGCAGGGCCGCTTCCCGATCCGCGTGGAGCTGACGCCGCTGACCTTCGAGGACCTGGTGCGCATCCTGCGCGAGCCCAAGGGCGCGCTGCTCTCCCAGTACACGGCGCTCCTGTCCACCGAGGACGTGGACCTCACCTTCACCGACGACGCCGTGGAGGAGATGGCCCGCTGCGCGATGCTGGTGAACGACCAGACCGAGAACATCGGCGCCCGGCGCCTGGCCACCATCCTGGAGACGGTGCTCGAGGACGTCTCGTTCGAAGGCGGATCCGCGGGCCCCCGCACGGTGCGGATCGACGCGGACGAGGTGCGGCGCCGCCTGTCGGGGCTGGTCAAGGACCAGGACCTCTCCCGCTTCATCCTTTGAACCCCCACATGCGCGACCTCTGGCGGACCGTGTCGGTCCTGGCCGTCCTGTCGTGCGCGGTGGCCTGCGGCAAGCGCGGCGAGCCGCTGCCGCCGCTGCCGCGGACGCCGCAGGCCGTGAGCGGCTTCACGGTCGCGCAGCGCGGCGACCGGCTGGAAGCGCGCGGCGTCGCGCCCCGCACCACCTCGTCGGGCGCGGCCCTGTCCGTCTTCGAGGTCGAGCTGATCCGGGCGGAGAAGGAGGGCGAGCTGGAGAAGGTCGGCCAGTCCGAGAAGCTGCGGGTCGCCCCGGGCGAGACCTTCCGCCAGTCCTGGCCGCTCCCGCCCGCTGGCACCAACGTGCGCATCGCCGCGCGCGCCATCAGCCGCGGACAGCGCTCGACCTTCACCCCGCCCGTGGCCTTCGCCGTCAAGGCTCCGCCGGCCGCGCCCACCGCCCTGACGGCGGGCCTGGAGGCGGGCGGCGTCGTGCTGGGCTGGACGGGCGGTCCCGCGCTCGTCTACCGCAAGAAGACGGGCGGCGCCTACGACGCGCCGGTCGATCCCAAGCCCACCGCCGGACCGGCCTTCAGGGACACGTCCGTCGCGCCCGGCCAGTCGTGGTGCTACGTCGTGCGCGCCGTCGCGGGCACCGAGCCGCTCGTCGAGAGCGCGCCGTCGTCGGAGGCCTGCGTGAGCGTGCGCGACGTGTTCGCGCCCGCGGCTCCCGCCGGCGTGGCGGCCCTCGCGGCCGGCGGAGTCGTCGACGTCTCCTGGAGCCCCTCCACCGAGCCCGACCTGGCGTCGTACCGGGTCTACCGCTCGGAGGGCGGCGAAGCGAAGAAGCTGGCCGACGTGCCCGGGAGCGAGACCCGCTTCCGCGACGAGGCGGCCGTCATCGGACCGACCTACAGCTATACCGTCACGGCCGTCGACAAGGACGGCAACGAGAGCGTCCCCTCGGCGCCGGCCAAGGCGCGTCCGCTGTGAAGTACTACCGCGTCCTCACGCCGACCGGCCCCGCCTGGGCGCGCGAGGAGGGGAAGTGCCTGCGGCTTCTCTCGGCCGCGCCCTGGACCGAGGGTGTGACCGACCTGCACGAGACGCTCGAAGCGGACGAGGCCCGCCTGCTGGCGCCGGCCACGCCGTCCAAGATCGTGGCCGTCGGGCTCAACTATCGCGATCATGCCGCGGAGCGCGGCAAGCCGATCCCCGCGGAGCCGCTGCTCTTCCTGAAGCCGCCGTCCTCGATCATCGGCCCCGGCGAGACCATCCGCCGTCCGGCCTGGGCGGGCCGGATCGACCACGAGGCCGAGCTGGGCCTGGTGATCGGCCGCAGGGCCCACGACCTGCCGTCCCCGCAGGCGGCGGCCGCGCACATCTTCGGCGCGCTGTGCGTGAACGACGTGACCGCGCGCGAGCTGCAGGACAAGGACGTGCAGTTCACGCGCGCGAAGGGCTTCGACACCTTCTGTCCCGTCGGGCCCTGCGTGTCCACGGATCTGGACCTGGGCGCCCTTGCGGTCGAGGGACGCGTGAACGGCGCGGTGCGCCAGCGCAGCACGACCGCGCAGCTCATCTTCCCGCCCGCGCACCTGGTGTGGGCCATTTCGCGCGTGATGACGCTGCTGCCGGGGGATATCATTTCCACCGGGACGCCTTCCGGCATCGGGCCGCTGGCGGCCGGCGACGTGGTGGAGGTGGAGGTTGCGGGCGTGGGGATCCTGAGCAACCCCGTCGCCTGAAAGGAAGGAGGGACGAGATGAAGATCTTCCTGGACACGGCCAGCCTGAAGGAGATCCGCGAAGGCGCCAGCCTGGGCGTCGTGGACGGCGTCACCACCAACCCGAGCCTGCTGGCGAAGGAGAGCGGCGACCCCGAGGAGATCCTGCTGGAGATCTGCAAGACCGTCGACGGCCCCATCTCCGCGGAGGTGGTGGCGACCGACGCCGAGGGCATGGTGCGCGAGGGCCGCCACTGGGCCGCGGTGCATCCGAACATCGTCGTGAAGTGCCCCTGCACCGTGGACGGCCTCAAGGCCACCAAGATCCTCACGGCCGACGGGCACCGGGTGAACATGACGCTCATCTTCTCGCCCACGCAGGCGCTGCTGTCGGCCAAGGCGGGCGCGCGCTTCGTCTCGCCCTTCGTGGGCCGCCTGGACGACATCGCGACGCCCGGCATGGACCTGGTGCGCGACATCGTCGAGATCTTCGGCAACTACGACTTCGACTGCGAGGTCCTGGCCGCCAGCCTGCGCCATCCCATGCACGTGGTGGAGGCCGCCCGCATGGGCGCGCACATCGGCACCATGCCCATGGGCGTGCTGGCGTCGCTGCTCAAGCACCCCCTGACGGACATCGGCCTCAAGCGCTTCCTCGACGACTGGGAGAAGGCGAAGAAGGAAGCCGGGGCCAAGGCGGGGAGATAGCGTGCCGCTCTACGAGTACCGCTGCCAGGGCTGCGGCCGCCTCTTCGAGCGGCTGGTCCGCTCGTGGAACGAGGCGGTCGAGTGTCCGGCCTGCGCCTCGCAGGAGGTGGAGAAGCAGGTCTCGACATTCGCGTTCGCAGGGACCGACTCTGGCGGCAGGGGCACGAGCATGGGCGGCGGCGGCTCCTGTTGCGGCCGCGGCGGCTGCGGCTGCCACTGATGGCCGCCAAGCCGCCCACCACGACCGCGCCCGAGGCCGAGGCGGCGGCCAGCCCCCTGGGCACGCTGCGCGACAAGGTCGCGCGGGCGGAGGCGGGCGGCGGGGCGGCGCGCCGCGAGCGGCAGCACGCGGAAGGCAAGCTCACCGCGCGCGAGCGGGTGGAGCTGCTGCTGGCCGAGGGCACCTTCGAGGAGCTCGACCAGCTGGTCGAGCACCGCTGCCTGGACTTCGGGATGGCGGACCAGAAGGTCCCGGGCGACGGCGTGGTGTCCGGCCACGGCCGCATCGACGGACGGCTGGTCTACGTGTTCGCCCAGGACTTCACCGTCTTCGGCGGCAGCCTCTCCGAGACCAACGCGCTGAAGATCTGCAAGGTGATGGACCTGGCGCTCAAGATGGGCGCGCCCATCGTCGGGCTCAACGACTCCGGCGGCGCGCGCATCCAGGAGGGTGTGGCCAGCCTGGGCGGCTACGCGGACATCTTCCTGCGCAACACGCTCGCCTCCGGTGTCGTGCCCCAGATCTCCGCCATCATGGGCCCCTGCGCGGGCGGCGCCGTCTATAGCCCGGCCATCACCGACTTCACGCTGATGGTGAAGGACACCTCGTACATGTTCGTGACCGGGCCCGACGTCATCAAGACCGTCACCCACGAGGAGGTCACCAAGGAGGACCTGGGCGGCGCGCTCACTCACAACGCGCGCTCCGGCGTCGCGCACTTCGCGGTCGACGACGACCGCGCCTGCCTCGGCCTCGTCCGCGACCTGCTCTCCTACCTGCCCTCGAACAACCTGGAGTCCGCGCCCGCGGTGCGCACCGACGATCCCCCCGACCGCGAGGATCCCGCCCTCGACACGCTGATCCCGCAGGAGACGTCCAGGCCGTACGACATGAAGCAGCTCATCCGGGCGGTGGTGGACGACGGGCGGTTCCTGGAGGTGCACGAGCACTTCGCGCAGAACATCGTGGTGGGCTTCGCGCGCTTCGCGGGCCAGAGCGTCGGCATCGTGGCCAACCAGCCGGCGGTGCTGGCCGGCTGTCTCGACATCGACGCCTCCGTGAAGGGGGCGCGCTTCGTCCGCTTCTGCGACGCGTTCAATGTCCCGCTGGTGACGTTCGAGGACGTGCCCGGCTTCCTGCCCGGCACCGAACAGGAGTGGAACGGCATCATCCGCAACGGGGCCAAGCTCCTCTACGCGTTCGCCGAGGCGACCGTGCCCAAGATCACCGTCATCACGCGCAAGGCCTACGGCGGGGCCTACTGCGTCATGGCCAGCAAGCACATCCGCACCGACCTCAACTTCGCGTACCCCACGGCCGAGATCGCGGTGATGGGCCCGGAGGGCGCGGTGAACGTCCTCTTCCGCAAGGAGCTGGCCCAGGCGAAGGACCCCGACGCGCTGCGCGCGCGCAAGGTGGCGGAGTTCCGGGAGAAGCTCGCGAACCCCTACGTCGCCGCCGACCGCGGCTTCCTGGACCAGGTCATCGAGCCGCGGCACACGCGCCGCAAGATCATCGCGGGCCTGGCCATGACCCGCACCAAGCGCGACCAGAACCCGCCCAAGAAGCACGGCAACATCCCGCTGTGAGGCGCTTCAAGAAGATCCTGGTCGCGAACCGCGGCGAGATCGCCGTGCGCGTGATGCGCGCCTGCCGCGAGCTGGGCCTCCCCTCGGTCGCGGTCTTCTCCGAGGCCGACCGCACCGCGCTGCACGTCCGGGTGGCGGACGAGGCGGTCGCGATCGGCCCCGCCCCCTCGCGCGAGTCGTACCTGCGCGTCGACCGCGTGCTGGAGGCGGCGGCGGAGACGGGGGCCGACGCCATCCATCCCGGCTACGGGTTCCTGGCCGAGAACGCCGCGTTCGCGCGCGCCTGCGAGGACGCCGGCATCGCCTTCATCGGCCCCACCAGCGAGTCCATCGAGCAGATGGGGGAGAAGACGTCCGCCCGCCGGCTGGCGGTGGAGGCGGGGGTGCCGGTCGTCCCGGGCACGCTCGAGCCGGTCGCGGGCGCCGCCATCGCGCGCGAAGCCGCGCGCATCGGCTTCCCGCTCATGCTGAAGGCGGCCGCCGGCGGCGGCGGCAAGGGGCTGCGCCTGGTGGCCGGGCCCGGCGAGCTGGCGGCCGCGGTCGAGCGGGCGCAGGGCGAGGCGCTCTCCGCGTTCGGCGACGACCGGGTCTACCTGGAGCGAGCCATCGTGAAGGCGCGGCACATCGAGGTGCAGGTGCTCGGCGACCACCACGGGGCCGCCGTCCACCTGTTCGAGCGCGAGTGCTCGATCCAGCGGCGCCACCAGAAGGTGGTGGAGGAGAGCCCCTCGCCCTTCCTCACGCCGGAGCTCCGGGCGCACATGGGCGCCCTGGCCGTCGCGCTGGTGAAGCGCATCGGCTACCGCAACGCGGGCACGCTCGAGTTCCTGGTGGGAGAGGACCGCGAGCCCTACTTCCTCGAGATGAACACGCGCATCCAGGTGGAGCACCCGGTCACCGAGATGGTGACCGGCCACGACCTGGTGCAGCTCCAGATCCGCATCGCGCAGGGCGAGCCGCTGCCCTTCGCGCAGGAGGACCTGGAGCAGCGCGGCCACGCCATCGAGTGCCGCATCTATGCGGAGGACCCCGACCGCGGCTTCCTGCCCAGCCCGGGGCGCCTGCTGGCGCTGCGCGCGCCCGGCGGACCCGGGCTGCGCGAGGACAGCGGGGTCTACGAGGGCTTCGAGGTGCCCGTCCACTACGACTCGATGCTCAGCAAGCTCATCGCCCACGGCGCGACCCGCGAGGCGGCCATCCAGCGGATGCGCCGCGCGCTGGCGGAGTACAAGATCCTGGGCGTGCGCACCACGCTGCCGTTCGTGGACCGGGTGATGCGCCATCCGGACTTCGTGGCGGGCGACTTCGACACCTCCTTCGTGGCGCGCCTGGCGGCCGAGCCCGATCGCGCCGACGAGGAGCTGTGGCGGATCGGGGTCGCGGCCGCGGCCATCCGCCTGCTCGAGGACCGCCGGGCCGCCCAGCACGCGCCGCAGCCGGCCGAGGCGGCGGGCTCCGCCTGGACGCGCGCGGGCTGGCGCAGCCAGCTGGGGAACCGCCTGTGATCCTGGACGCCTCCTTCGACGGCCGCAGCGTGCGCGTGGAGGTGCGCGGCGAAGCGGGACGCTACCGCGTCACGCTGGACGGCCAGACGCTGGAGGTGGACTACCAGCGCACGGGCCGCGACTTCGCGAGCCTCCTGGTGGACGGGCGCAGCTACGAGGCCGGCATCGTGCGTCAGCCGGAGGGCTACACGGTCGCGCTGACCGGGGCCACGTACGACGTCGAGCTCAAGGACGCCGCTCGGGGCGCCGGCCCGTCGGCCCGCGCGCGCCCCGCCGGACCGGTCGCCCTCAAGGCGCCCATGCCCGGCAAGGTGGTCCGCGTGCTGGCTACGGTCGGGCAGCAGGTGCAGGCGGGCGAGGGCCTGCTGGTCATGGAAGCCATGAAGATGGAGAACGAGCTCAAGGCCCCCCGCGCCGGCCGCGTGCGCGAAGTCCTGGTGGGAGAGCGGCAGGCAGTGGAGACGGGGGCTCTGCTGCTGGTGCTGGAGTAGCCCGAAGGAAGCGGGCTGCCAAGGGCGACCGTATTGTCCCGCCGCCGCCGCGCCTTCCTGGCCGTCCTGCTGCTGGGCGTCCCCCTGCTCTTCTTCCGCAGCCTGCCGCTGTGGTCGGTGCGCCTGCTGCAGGGCGGGCTCTCGCGCTTCTTCGACCGCCCGGTGACCGTCGAGAGCGTGCGCTACACGCTCTGGCCCTTCGCGGTCGAGGTGCGCGGCGTCCGCGTGGCGGGCCCCACGCCGCAGGACCCGCCGTTCCTCGAGGTACCGCGGCTGGTCGCGGTGCCCGCGCTACGGCCCCTGTGGGACCGCCGCGCGGTGTTCTCGCGCATCCGCATCGAGCGGCCGACGCTGCGCGTGCGCGCGTTCAAGGAGGGCGGCGACGACATCCCCCGGCTGCGGCCCAAGCGGGGAGGCGGTCCGCTCGAGGTGCGCATCGGCGTGCTGGTGATCGAGCGTGGCGAGGTGGTGCTCGATCACCAGCGCGTGCCGCTGGACCTGGAGCTGCCCGGATTCCGGGGGCGGCTGGAGGAGGGATCGGGCCGCGCACTGGGCGGGCACATCCGCTTCGGGCCGGGCCAGGCCCGCTTCGGCACCAACCCGCCGCTGCCCGTGTCCACCGAGATCGAGCTCGAGCTCGCGGGCACGACGATCGACGTCAAGTCCGCGCACCTCGTCACCGACCGCACGGACCTCACGTACTACGGCCGGCTGGAGCTGGCGCCGCAGCCGCAGGGGGACCTGTTCGTCTCGGGGCCGCTGGACCTGGGCGTGCTGGACCGCCACGTGCTGCGCTCGGGCTTCGACATGAAGGGCGCGGCCCGCTTCGCGGGCTCGGTCTCCCTGGCCGGGTCGCGCATCAGCGTGAAGGGCCGCATGGAGGGGACCGACGGCGAGTTCGACCGCGTGGCCGTGCCCCGCTTCGGGGGCGACGTGGCGTGGGACGACCGCGGCGTGCACGTCCGCCGCCTCGACCTGGCCGCGCTGTCGGGCAGCGGGCTGCTCGACGTCGAGGTGCCGCGCGGTGCCGGCGTCGCGCGGCTCAGCGGCCGCGTGCAGGACATGGACGCCGAGGGCCTGGTGCAGGCGGTGTTCGACATCGGGCGCCCGGGCCTGGGCGCGGCGGTGACGGGCGACGTCGACCTGGAGTGGCCGCGCGGCCGGCTGGCCTCGTCGTTGTCCGGTGTGATCGCGGCCGACCTGGTCGAGCGCGCCGACGGCCGCACGCCGCTGCGCGGCCGCTTCGAGTGGCGGGCCGAGGACGGCGTGCAGTGGATCGAGCAGGCCGACCTGCGCACGCCCACCACCGGCGTGCGCCTCGGGGGCCGCATCGAGAAGGACCGTCGCGCCGGCCTCGACGTGGACCTGGCCAGCAGCGACCTGGCGGCGGCGGACGAGCTGGGCCTGCGCCTGCGCCGCGCGTTGGGCAACGCGGAAGCGTCGCCGCTGGAGATCGCCGGCCGCGGGACCTTCCGCGGACGCTGGGTGGGGACGCTGTCCGACCCCGTCTACGAGGGCCGCTTCACCGGGGACGACGTGCGCTACCTGGGCGTGCCCTGGGGCCACGCGGAGTGGGCGGGCTCGAGCAGCGCGCGCGAGGTGGCCTCGCACTCGCTCGTGCTGCGCAAGGACGCGGCCGAGCTGTGGCTGGACGGGCGCATCGAGACCGGTCTGCCCGGGGAGCAGGACGGCGTCGAGGTGGCCCTGCGGCTCCGCGACTGGCCGGCGGCGGACCTCGCGCGCGCGCTGGGCTGGGAGCTGGACGTCGACGGCCCGGTGTCGGGTCGCGCGCGCCTCGAGGGACGGCGCAGCGCGCCCAGCGGCGAGGTCGCCCTCACCGCCTCCAAGGGCCGGCTGCTGCGGCTCCCGCTGGCGGACCTCGAGGTGGTGGCCCGGCTCAAGGACGGCCTGACCGAGGTCACGACCGGCCGCGCGGCCGTCGGAGGCGGACGCGTCGAGTTCCGGGGCACGCTCGATCCGGAAGGGGCCTACGACGCGTCGCTGGAGGCGGACGGGGTCGAGATCTCGGAGCTGCTCCCCGACGTCGCGCCGCAGATGCGATGGGGCGGCCGCCTGAGCGGCCGCGCGGTGGTGCAGGGCGTGCCCGGGCGCCCGCGGCTGGACGCGCAGCTCCGCTCGCCGCGCCTGTTCCTCGGGGACGAGGGCGTGGGCACGCTGGACCTGCGGCTGCGCGGGGACGGAGCGGGGAAGGTGGCCGTCGACGCCGTCTGCCGCTCGGCGCGCGTGGACCTGACGCTCGCGGGCGACGTCGCCGCGGCTGCGCCCCACGCGGCGGCGCTGGACCTGCGCATGCGCGAGACGAGCGTGGACCCGTTCCTGCGCGTGCTGCAGCCGCGCTGGCCGGCGGCGGTGGGGCTGATCGCCAGCGGCGCGGCGCGCATCGAAGGGCCGCTGGACGACCCGCGCGCCCTCTCCGTCACGGCCGAGCTGCCCGAGGTGCAGTTCCAGCTGCCCGACTATCCCGTGACCAACCGCGAGCCGGTGGTGGCGCGGCTGCGCGAGGGCGCGCTCACGGTCGAGGGGCTGCGCCTCTCCGGCGAGGGCACCGACCTGCAGGTCGAGGGGAAGCTGTCGCTGCTCGACGCGGAGGGGCCGCTGGCGCTGGACCTGCGCGGCGCCGCCGACCTGCGCGCGCTCAGCTTCCTCTCGCGCGACCTGCGCGGCCGCGGCGCGGCCCAGGTGCAGATGACGCTTTCCGGCGTGCGGCGCGCGCCCGTGCTGGACGGCACGCTGGCGATCGAAGGCGGCGCGGTGCGCGTGCGCGGGTTTCCCCACGGCGTCGAGGACGTGAAGGGCCGCGTGCGCTTCACGCAGGACGGCGCCGACCTGCAGGACGTCACCGGCCAGGTGGGCGGCGGGGCCGTCACCCTCTCGGGACACGCCTCGTTCGCGGCCGGCGCGCTCGCGTCCTTCGACCTGGAGGCGACAGGGCGCGACATGGCCCTGCGCTACCCGGAAGGGCTGCGCAGCCGCATCGACGCCGACCTGCGCTTCTTCGGCGACGCGCGCGAGCAGTGGCTGGCCGGCGACGTCGACGTCAAGCAGGCGGTGTGGACCCGGCGCTACGACGTGGCCTCCGAGCTGCTGTCGGAGGGGCGCTCGTTCGAGGAGGACGTGAGCCTGGGCGGCGGGCTGCGCTACGACCTGCACGTGCGCGCGCCCGGCACCCTGCGCGTCGACAACAACCTGGCCGCGCTCACCGCCCGCGCGGACGTGAGGCTCACCGGCAACTGGGGCGCGCCCGTGCTGCTGGGCCGGGCCGAGGTGGACCGCGGCCGCATGTACTTCCAGGGCAACACCTACGTCATCCGGCGCGGCACCATCGACTTCTCGAACCCGCGCCGCATCGACCCGCTGTTCGACCTGGAGGCGGAGACCCGCATCAGCTCGTTCCGCATCACGCTCAAGGTGAACGGCACGCTGGAGCGCGTCTATCCCACGCTCACCTCCGACCCGCCGCTCGACGCGGTCGGCATCCTCAGCCTGCTGGCCGGCGCCGACCCCAACACCGTGCTGGGCTTCGACGCCGCGTCGCGCTCGGCCGCGCAGACGCAGCTGGCCGCCACCGGCGCCGCGACGCTGGCGGCGGGACGCCTCTCGGAGGAGGTCGGGCTGGAACGGGGCGCGGAGAAGCTGCTGGGGCTCAACCGCTTCTCCATCGACCCCGGCCTCAACCGGTTCTCGGCCGACCCCTCGGCGTCGCGCGCGAACCTGAGCACGACCGCGCGCCTCACCGTCGGCAAACGCCTCACGCCGGACGTGAACGTCATCTACTCGGTCGACCTGGGCGGCACGACCGAGCGGCTGGTCTCCGTCGAGTACACGCTCTCCGATCGCTTCTCCCTCCTGCTCACGCAAGCCCCGGAGCCGACCGGCTTCGGCTTCGACCTGCGGCTGCGGCGCTCGCGCTGATGGGAGCCGCCTGGCTGGCCGCGGCCCTGCTGCTGGCGCCCGCGTTCCCCGAGGGGCGCGTGGTCACCGAGGTGACGATCGACGCGGCGGGCCTGGACGAGAGCGGGCTGCGTGCGCTGGTGGAGCTGCGTCCCGGCGAGCCCGCCTCCCGGGAGGCGGTGCGCCACGCCGTGGAGCTGCTGTTCGCGACCGGACGCTTCCAGGACGTGATCGTGGAGGAGACCGCGACCGACGCCGGCATCGCACTCGTCTTCCGGCCGGTGCCGCTGCCGATCATGGGCGGGGTCGCGATGGAGGGCGATCCGGTGCTCCGGCTGGAGCAGGTGCGCGACCTCTCGCGCCTGCGCGACGGCGAGCCGCTCTGGCCCGCCCGGCTGGAGCGGGCCGCGCGCGACGTCGCGCTGGCGCTCACCGAGGACGGCTGGCTGGAGGCGCAGGTCACGGCCACGGCCCGCCCGGAAGGGACGTCCGCCGCCGCCGTCTTCACCATCCGCGCCGGCGAGCGCGTCCGCGTGAGCGAGGCCACGGTCGAGGAGGCCCCCTCGCACCTGGCGGGGCTGCTGGCCGGAAAGATCAAGCCGCGCGCGGGCCGGCCGTTCCGCCGCGCGGAGGCGGCGAAGGCGGCGGACGCCATGCGCAGCCTGCTGGTCGCGCGCGGCTACGGGCGCGCGCGCGTCGAGGCGCGCGAGTCCTACGACCCCTCGCAGGCGCGCATGCGGCTCGCGTTCACCGTCGACGCGGGGCCGTCGCTCACGCTGGAGCTCGCGGGCGATGCGCTGCCCGAGACCGGCCTGCACAAGCACCTCACGCGGCTCCTCCGTGAGGGCGGCGCCGGGGCGGACGCGCTGGAGGAGGGCCGCGACCTGCTGGAGCGCGCGCTGCTCGACCGCGGCCATCGCCAGGCTTCGGTGACCTACCGGCTCGAGGACCGGCCGCGCGGGGCGGCCATCGTCTACGACGTGCACGCGGGCCCCGCCGCCGTGGTCGACTCCGTGCGCATCTCGGCCGACGAGGAGCTCGCCCTCGAGCTGCCCCTGCTGACCCGTCCCGAGCTGCCGCTGCGCGACCGGGTGGTGGAGGAGGACGTGCGCACGCTGACGCGGGTCCTGGAGGACCGCGGGTACCCCGAGGCCCGCGTGGCGGCCGAGGTCCCCGAGGGCGGCGGACGGGTGCCGGTCGTGTTCCGCGTCCAGGAGGGAGCGCGCGTCACGGTGGCGGGCGTGCACGTCGACTCGCCCGTGCCCCTGCCCGCCGACAGCGAGCCGCGCGAGCTGCGCATGCGCCGCGGCGTTCCCTACCGCGTGCGGGACCTGGCCCGCGACCGCGCCAGCCTGCTCTCCGCCTACCGCGACAGCGGGTATCCCGATGCGGACGTGGTCGCGTCGGTGAACCGGTCCGAGGACGCGAGCGAGGTGGAGGTCGTCCTCAAGGTGGTCCCGGGCACGCGGGTGGACGTGGAGCACATCGTGGTCGCGGGCCTCGACCGCACGCGCGAGACGGTGGTGCGCCGGGAGCTGACGCTCGAGGAGGGCGAGCCGTTCGGGCTCAACCGGCTGCTGGAGAGCCAGCGCCGGCTGGCCGCGCTCGGCATCTTCCAGCGGGTGAGCGTGAGCGAGATCGACCCCGAGTCGCCCGAGCGCCGCAGCCTGCGCGTGCAGGTGGAGGAGGCGCCCAGCATCACGGTCGCCTACGGCATCGGCGCCTCCGAGGGCGACCTGCTCCGGGGCAGCGTGGAGGTGACGCGCCGGAACCTGTTCGGCATGGACCGCAGCCTGTCGGCCTTTGCGCGCGTCAGCTTCAAGGGCAGCCGCTTCCTGGCCAGCTACCGCGAGCCGTTCCTGTTCGGGCGGCGGCAGGAGATGTTCCTGACCGCCTTCCGCGAGGAGGAGGACCGGCCCTTCTTCGACTACGAGCGCTACGGCGGGTTCGTGCAGGCCGCGCGCCGCCTGCGGCCGACCTGGAACGGGCTGCTGCGATACACCTACCAGCGCACGGACTCGTTCAACATCGTCAACCCGGGGCAGGTGGGCCGCGAGTTCGCGTTCTCCACCTTCTCGGGCCCGGCCGGGTCGGTCGTGAACGACACGCGCGACGACCCGCTCGATCCGCATCGCGGCCGCTTCCTCTCCGCGGACCTGCAGACGTCCGCGAAGTTCCTGGGGGGCGACAGCTTCGTGAAGGGGTTCCTGCAGGGTGCGATCTACCATCGCCTGGACCGGCGCACGGTGCTGGCGGTCTCGGGCCGGCTGGGGCTGGCGCGCACGTTCGGCCTGGAGGAGTCGATCTTCCTGCCGCGCCCCGACCGCTTCTACGCGGGCGGCGACTACAGCATGCGCGGCTTCGACACGGACACCGTCAACCCGCTGGGCGGCAACGCCCTGGTGCTGGCCAACGCCGAGCTGCGCTTCAACCTGGGCCGGTCCTTCCAGACCGCGCTCTTCAGCGACATCGGGAACGTCTACGGGCTCGTCTCGGAGATCGACCTGGGACGCCTGCTGGCGTCGGCGGGCGTGGGCCTGCGCTACCGCACCGCCTTCGGCCCCATCCGCGTCGACTGGGGCTTCAAGCTCAACCCGCGCCCCGACGAGAGCACCAACCGCGTGCACCTCACGATCGGCCATGCGTTCTAGGTTCCTGCTGGCCGTCCTGCTGGCGATGCCGGCCCTGGCCGGGGCCGCGGTGGTGGAGCGCGTGCTGGCGGTGGTGGAGGGCGCGCCGGTGCTCCTCTCCGAGGTGGAGCTGATCGAGCGCCTTCGCGCCGTCACCCGCGAGGCGGCGCTCACGGCGGTGATCGACGAGCGCCTGATGTACCGCGAGGCGTCGCGCCTCGCCCGCACCGCGCTGGGCGCGGAGGAGGAGGAGCGCGCGTACCTCGGCCTGCGCGCGGCCGCGGGGGAGGGCTTCGGCGA
>JAICEW010000127.1 GCA_025923995.1 Vicinamibacteria bacterium
GCCTCCAGCTCCGGCGTCGACGCGAACGTGGCCGCGGGGTCGCGCAGGACGAGCGACCGCGTGACGGTCGCGCCCGACATCGCGGGGAAGTAGCGCCGCAGCGTGGCCTCGGCCGAGGCCACCAGCTCCGCGTTGGGCCGCGCGAGGTCGCGCCGGGCCGCGCTCACGACGAACGACAGGTGCTGCGGCACGCCCTCGCGGCCGAAGAGGCGCCCCTTGTCGAACACCCACTCCATCTCGGAGTCGCGCAGGCCGACCAGGACGCGGTCGACCACGACGCGGTCCAGCCACATCTCGACCGACACGATCGGGGACGCGCCCAGCCGCTCCAGGGAAGCGAACGGCTCGCGGTGCGACTCGGGCAGCAGGCGCGCGACCTCGGTCCAGGGGCAGGCCAGCACGACCGCGTCCGCCTCCGCGACCGAGGAGAGCGCGGCCTTGCCCGCCCGGCGCTCGTCGCGCGACTCGGCCCGCTGGACGAATCGCACGCGCCGTGCGCGTCCATCCTCCACATCCACCCCTTCCACGATCGCGCGGCGCCGCAGCGTGCCGCCCCGCCCCTCGAGGTACGCGGCCAGCCGCTCGTGGACGACCGCCCATCCGCGCCGCAGGAAGACGACGCGCGAGGCCGCGTGGCTGGCGAGGAACGCCTCCTCGAATGCGCGACGGAACAGCATGGCGTCGCCGCGCTCCGGCGTCTCGTTGAGCATCGCGGTGGCCAGCGGGTCCCAGAGCAGCCGGCGCGCGTCGGGGCCCTGGCCGGTCCGCTCGAAGTACTGCGCGAGCGTCGATCCCACGGGCGGCCGCCCGAAGCGCACCGCGAGCCCGAAGCGCAGCGCCTGCAGGCGCGCCCGCCAGGGGATGCGCAGGCCCAGGATGCCCCACAGCAGGTGCAGCGGCGCCGCGAGCCCCGGGCAGTCGAGGGACGTGAAGCCGCGGTCGTCCACGTAGTCGAGGCGCAGCCGGTCCTGCTCGAGCAGCAGGTCCCGCGCCCCCGCCCGGCCCAGCAGGTCGAGCGTGTCGCGGTACGCGCCGAGCATGAGGTGGGTGCCGTTGTCGACCTCCTCGCCCGACGCCGCGTCGACGTACGACGTCGCGCGTCCGCCGAGGATGCCGCGCCGCTCCAGCAGGAGCACGTCGTGCCGCGACTCCTGCAGGCGGATGGCCGCGGCCAGCCCGGCGAAGCCCGCGCCCACCACCACGACCCTCATGCGAGCCGCAGCCGCGCCAGGGTGCGCAGCGCGATCCAGGCGCGCCGCGGGCGCGAGATCCCCACCCGCGGGGTCAGCCGGAACCCGCGCGCGTTTCGCGTCTCCCGCACCGCGCGGTAGATCGCGCCCATGATCTCGGCCGACGCCAGCGACCGGCGGTCGGCCGCGGGCAGCGCCGCGCGTGCGCGCGCGTAGTGGTCCCGCGCGCGCTCGAGCTGGAACCCCAGCAGGGGCGCCCACTCGAGCGGCGCCGCCCCGCCCTCGGCGGCGCGGCGCAGGAAGGCGTCGGGGTCCAGCCCGAAGCGCTCGAGCTCGTCCGTCGGCACGTACAGCCGCCCGCGGCGGGCGTCGCCGCCCAGGTCACGCAGGATGTTCGTGAGCTGCAGTGCGATGCCCAGCTCCGTCGCGTACTCCCGCGCGCGCGCGTCCGTGTACCCGAAGATCTCGATCGAGGCCAGCCCCACGGCCGAGGCGACGCGCTCGCAGTAGGCGCGCAGCGCGGCGAAGTCGGCGAAGCGCACGCGGCCGAGGTCCTGCCGGCAGCCCTCCACGATCCGCTCGAAGCACGCCTGGGGCATCGGGAAGCGGCCGACCGATGCCGCCAGCTCGCGCCCCAGCTCCGTCTCCGGCGTGCCCGCGAACGCGCGCCGCGCCTCGTCCAGCCAGCGGTCCAGGCCGGCCTCGCCTCCCCCGTCCGGCTCGTCCACGCAGTCGTCCACCACGCGGCAGAACGCATAGAGCGCGTACAGCGCCTGGCGCTTCTCGCGCGGCAGGATGCGGAACGCGTAGTAGAAGCTGGTGCCGCTCCGGCGCGTGAGCCGGGCGGCGAGGGACTCGGCCAAGATGAACGGATTCTAGGCGGACGCCGCCCGCCAGCGCCACGCCCGCCAGGCCAGGCGCGCCTTGGCCAGGGCTCCGTGATGCGGACGGTGGCGGAAGACGTCGTACCCCGCCGCCTCGATGCGGTCGAGGATCGACGACCCCCCGAGCCACACCAGCCGCATCTCGAAGCGCAGCGGCTGCCCGACGCGGTCGCACAGCGGCTTCCCGCGCGCGAACAGCTCGCGCGCGCGGCGCACGAGCTCGGCCATGAGCGCCTGGAACTCCGCCGTCACGCGCCCCGCGTTCAGGTCCCACTCCTTGACGGCGAAGCGGTCGAGCAGCTCGCGAGGCACGTAGAGCCGGCCGCGCGCCACGTCGATGGCCAGGTCCTGCCAGTGGTTCGCGAGCTGCAGGCCGGTGCAGATCGCGTCCGAGAGGGCGGGCAGCTCCGGGTCCTCCTGGCCGAAGACCAGCAGCACCAGGCGGCCGACGGGGTCCGCCGAGCGCCGGCAGTAGTCGAGCAGCTCGTCCCAGGTCTCGTAGCGCTGCTTCTCGGTGTCCTGGCGGAAGGCCGACAGCAGGTCGAGCAGGAGGGGCTTGGGGATGTCCAGCCGCCGCACCGTCTCGCCCAGCGCGATGAAGATCGGGTCCTCGGCCGTCCCCTCGTACGCCCCGTGCAGCCGGCGCTCCCACTCGTCGAGCTTCTCCCTGCGCATCCCCTCGTAGCGGGGCTCGTCCGCGAAGTCGTCGGCGGCGCGCGCGAACGCGTAGATCGCGTGGACGTAGGGCTGCTTGTCCTTCGGGACGAACAGGCCGACAGGGAAGTTCTCGTAGTGCGCGCGGGCGCGCTGCCGGCAGATCGCGAACGATTCGTCGACCGAGAGGGAGGGCACGCGCGCGGATCATACCGCCTTGTTCCGGCGGGGCGGTTGCCGTCGCGGTACGGCGCCGCTAGACTCGTGCGTTCCCCTTCCCGGGAGGTCCCTTGCTACGACCGTGCCTCGCAGGTCTTGCCCTGTCCGGCCTGAGCGCGCTCGCGTCCCCCGCACCGGCCGCATCGATCCACGCACCGGTCGGCAAGGGCGCCATCGAGGACGGTCCCAGCCAGGCCCTGGGCGCGACGCCCTGCGTCGGGGGCTTCGCCGGGATCTACCCCTGCACCAACGTCGACCTCATGTCCTACCTGCCGAACGCCAGCATCGGCGGCGGCAGCGGCAGCAACCTCTGGGGCTGGACCGATCCGGTCACCGGGCACGAGTGGGTCATCTACGGCCGCTCCAACGGCACCGCCTTCGTGGACATCACGGACCCCGCGAACCCGGTCTACGCGGCCAACCTGCTCACGCACACGGGGACGTCCACCTGGCGCGAGGTCAAGGCCTACGCCAATCACGCCTACATCGTGGCCGACAACAACGGCGCGCACGGCCTGCAGATCTTCGACATGACCCGGCTGCGCAGCATCACGACCCCCCCTGTCACGTTCACCGCCGCGCAGGCGGACGGCCACTACGCGGGCTTCGGACGCTGCCACACCGTGACCGTCGACGAGCAGAGCGGGTTCCTGTACTGCCAGGGCACGGACACCTTCAGCGGCGGGCTGCACATCCTGGACCTGGCGAACCCCGAGAACCCGACCTTCGTGGGCTCGTACGCCGACGAGGGCTACATCCACGACTCGCAGTGCGTGGTCTACCAGGGGCCCGACGTGGCGCACCAGGGCAAGCAGATCTGCTTCAACGCCAACTCGACGACCAGCGGCGGCCCGGGGCCCGACAAGCTCACGATCGTGGACGTGACGAACAAGAGCGCGCCGGTCAAGCTGTCCTCTCCGACCTATCCCGGATCGGGCTTCATCCACCAGGGCTGGCTGACCGAGGACCACCGGTACTTCCTGGTCGACGACGAGCTGGACGAGGACAACCTCGGCCACAACACCAAGACCTACATGTGGGACCTGCTGGACCTGGACGCGCCGGTGCTGATGGGCTTCCACCTGGGGCCCACGACCGCGATCGACCACAACCAGTACATCAAGGGGAACTACTCGTACCAGGCCAACTACTCGGCCGGGCTGCGCATCCTGGACCTCACCAACCTGCCCTCGGCATCGCTCACCGAGGTGGCGCGGTTCGACATCCTGCCCGCCAACAACAACGCCAGCTTCAACGGCGCCTGGGGCGTCTACCCGTTCTTCGCGAGCGGCAACGTCGTCGTGTCGGGGATCAGCGGGACCAACACCGGTGGCCTGTTCGTGCTGCGTCCCACCCTGCAGGCCGCGTTCACGCTCCAGGCGACCGCAGCGACGATCGGCGTCTGCGGCACGGGCAACGCCAGCACGACGGTGAACGTGAACCCCACGAACGGCTACACCGGCACCGTGACGTTCGGGACCACCGGCCTGCCGGCCGGCGCCTCCTCCGCGTTCGTCCCGCCGTCCACCGCGGTGCCCGGCTCGACCACGCTCACGATCACGGCCAACGGCGTCGCGGCCGGCAGCTACCCGTTCGCGATCACGGCCACGGACGGGACGATCACCCGGCAGACGACCGCGACGCTCTCGGTGTCGACCACGACCCCGCCCGCGCCGCTGCTCCAGGCGCCGCCCAACGGCGCGTCCAACCAGCCGCTGCGCCCGAGCTTCACCTGGGCCGCGTCCGCGGGCGCCACCAGCTACGACATCCAGATCTCGACCACGCCCTTGTTCCAGCCGGGCGACATCGTCCAGTCCGCGAGCGCCATCGCCACCACTACCTGGACGGCCACCTCGGACCTGCAGACGAACACGACGTACTACTGGCGCGTGCGCACCACCAGCGCGTGCGGCACCGGGCCCTGGTCGAACCCCCGCAGCTTCACCACCATGGCGCCCGCCGCCGGCTGCCCGCTCGGGACCTCGGCCCAGAACGCGTTCACCGAGTCGTTCGAGACGGGCGCCGCCAGCTGGAACCACAACGGCACGGGCGACACCTGGGCCGCCTCCACGGTGCGGGTGCACGACGGCGCCTTCTCGTTCCACGCGGCAGATCCGGCGACGGTCAGCGACCAGCGCATGACGTCGCCGCCGATCCTGCTGCCGCCGGCCGCGCAGGCACCGGTCACGCTGCAGTTCTGGAACTGGCAGGAGATGGAGAACGAGGTCACCGAGAGCCCCGATCACGTCGGCTGCCGCGACGGGGCCATCCTCGAGATCTCGACCGACGGGGCCAACTGGACGCGCCTGGAGACCCAGCTCCTGACCGACCCCTACGACGGCCTGGTGAGCGGCGGCACGGGCAACCCGCTGGCGGGCGTCGCGGCCTGGTGCGGCAACCCGCAGGACTGGCTCAACTCGGTGGCCGACGTGACCGCCTGGGCCGGTCAGAGCGTGCGCTTCCGCTTCCGTCTCGCGAGCGACAGCGCGGTCGCGCGCGAGGGCTGGTACCTGGACGAGCTCAAGGTGCAGGGCTGCCTGACGAACCCGACGCCCTCGCTCGCGATCGACGACGTCGAGGCGGAGGAGGCGGACGACCACAGCGGCCCCGACCACTCGCCGCTGCTCACGTTCGCGGTCACGCTCTCCGCTCCCAGCGGCCAGACGGTCACCGTGAACTGGGCGACCGCGGACGGCACCGCGACCGCCGGGCTGGACTACACACCCGGCTCGGGCACGTTGACCTTCGCGCCCGGCGCGACCGTCCAGCCCATCGACGTCACGATGCTCCCCGACTCGATCCCCGAGCCGCCCGAGACCTTCTTCGTCAACCTGAGCGGGCCCGTCGCCGCCACCCTGGGCGACGCGCAGGGCATGGGCACCATCCTGGACAACGACACCGAGCCGACGCTCTCGATCTCGGACGCGACGGTCGTGGAGGGTGACGCCGGCACGAGGCAGATCGTCTTCACGGTGACGCAGTCGCAGCCCATCGCCCAGACGACCGGCGTGGGCTTCTTCACCGAGGACGACAGCGCGGTCGCGCCCTCCGACTACACCGCCCTGTCGGGGACCCTCACGTTCCCGGCCGGCATAACTAGCCGCTCCCTGACCGTCCTGGTGAACGGCGACCCCCTCAACGAGCTCGACGAGGAGTTCCACGTGCACCTGACGGCGCCCATCGGGGCGACGCTCGACGACGACCACGCGATCGGGCGGATCCTCGACGACGACGACGGGCCCGGCCAGGAGCTCGTTCACGGGTCGAGCGAGGTGCGCTCGCTGGCGTCGCTGCCCGGCAACGCGCCCAACCCGGCCCTGTTCCGCATCGCCCAGCGCGCCGGCGCGTCGTACGAGGTACGGGTCGACGCGGCCTCGGGCGACGTCTCGCCCCCCGTGCTGGAGCGGCTCGGGATCGATCAGTCCACCGTCCTGCAGACCGGCGTCGCCATGGGCACCGGCGGCAGCGTCGCCCTCCGATGGGAGAACCGCGGCCCGGTGCAGCTCGGGGAGTGGATCAGGGTCCGCAGCGGCGGCTGCCAGTCCGACTGCGGCGCGGACGACACGTTCCGCGTGCGGGCGTACGAGACGTCGATGTCGCTCGCGCGGTTCGTCGCGACCGGGAGCCAGGTGACGGTCATGACGCTGCAGAACCCGGGCACGCGCCCGCTCTCGGGCAACGTGGACTTCTGGAGCCCGGCGGGCAGCCTGGTCGGCACGCGCGCGTTCACGCTGGACCCGCGCGCCAGCCTGACCTTCGACGTCTCGACGGTCGCGGGGATCGCCGGCCAGAGCGGCTCGGCGACCGTCACGCACGATGGAGGCTACGGGGACCTGGTCGGCAAGGCGGTCGCGCTGGAGCCCGCGACCGGGTTCGCGTTCGACACGCCGTTCGTCGTCCGTTCGCGCTGACCGCGGGGGGTCAGCGCCGGCGGGCGGCGGCGTTGTCGAGGGCGACGCGGTCGACCGGATCGAGCGGGATCTCGACGACCGATCGCACGCGGCCGGCGGCGACACGGGCGGGCACGGCCATCGCGACGCCGCGGTGGCCGTACTCGCCGTTCAGGACCGCGCCGATCGTCAACGCGGCGGGGCGCGACCCGGAGAGCGCCGCCGCGACGCGCGCCGCCGCCGCCGCCAGGGCCACCGGCCCGAGGGTGCGGCGGGCCGCGCCCTCGAGCGCGCGCCGCAGGGCGACCGGCGAGTCGATCGGCACGCCTCCCGCGGTGGCGCTCCCGCGAGGGACGACCGCGTTCGCGGGCGGAACGCCCAGGACGGACACCCTCACCTCGGTGCCGCCCACGTCCAGCTCCTGCGCCAGCCGGTGGCGCAGGGCTCCCGCGAACGCGAGCGGCGCGCTGGCCAACACGCGGTCGCGCGCCAGGCCGCGCTCGACCGCCGCCTCCAGCAGGGCGAGCGCGCCGGCGCGGGCCACGAGCAGGGTCGCGGCTCCCAGCCGCGGAACGAGGGGCTCGATCCACGCGGCCGCGCGAGCCGGTGGCAGCGGGCCCTCGTCGAGCGCGGGCGGGTCCGCGACGACGACCAGGTCGGGCGCGCCCGCGAGATCGAGCGACGCGGCGCCTTCGATCGCGACGTCGTAGGCCTCGACCGGCCCCGATTGCGCGAGGTCCAGAGCCTTGCCGCGCGCCCGCCCGTCGTCGGGGTCCACGAGCACGATGCGCCGGGCCAGCTCGCGCTCCGCCAGCCGGCGCGCGAGGGTCGCGCCCAGGTCACCCGCCCCGAGGATGGCGACGTTGCGCATGGACGCGGCGCATCTTAGCGCAGGGGGTCCGGGGGGACGAGGAGCGGGTCCGTTTCCGCCCCGCAGTCCCCCCGGCGGCCCGAATCAGTGAAGCCTGGGCACTATCTCCCCGTCACCCACCTCACCGCGGCGTCGAACAGCGAGCGGCCCTGCGCCGTGAGCGACGCCGCCGTCGCGTCCTCCAGGAAGAAGCCGACGCGCCGGCCGGGGGCCACGAGCCCCGGCATGATCGACCCCTTCTCGTACGCGAAGATCGCTCCGCGGGTAGCCTGACCGACCGGCCGCGCGACGGTGACCGCGTTTGCGTTCGGCACGCCCCAGGTGTGGATCGCGGCGGGCGAGCTCACGGTCACGGTCCCGGAGAGCCCGGCCGCCAGCGGATGCGCCGCGTTGACGATCGCGACCTGGGTCTGGCCCGTCGTCGTGCCGTAGTGCGTCCCCGACGTCGGTCCCGTCATGCCCATGTCGTCCATCAGGGCCGACTCCCAGTTCAGGACGGGCGTGACCGTGGTCCGGAACTTGGTGTTGATGCTGGACGAGGCCGGCGTGGAGGAGAGCAGGACGAGCGCCTTGCCCGCCGCCTCCGCCGTGGTCACCGCGGTGCCGGTGCGGATCACGGGCACCAGCCCGGTCGCGACCAGCCGGTCGCGCGCCGCCGCGTCCCCGGCGTTGAGCGTGGTCGAGCCGGTGACGAGCAGCGCGTAGGGGAAGAGGTGCGTCTGCGGGATGAACTCCTTGGCCAGGCCCGGCCCCGACCAGGCCAGCCGCGCCACGGCCCCGCCGCCGTTCTCGTAGTACTCCATCCGGACGTCGTAGAGCGTCCCCGCGGTCAGGGCGATGGTCCCGCTGTTCTCCGTCGGCGAATGGTCGGTGAAGTTGTTCACGACCTGGACGTTGTTCACGAACAGGCGCACGCCGTCGTCGCTGGTGGTGTAGAAGGTCGTGGTCCCGGTGACCTTCGCGCGCACCTGGCCGCTCCACCTCACGCTGAAGGTGTCCGCGCCGATGCCGGCCACGGGCGCGCCGGTGCCCCAGTCGAAGTTCACGTTGGGGTCGAGCCGGGTGACGGTCGTGCCCGTGAAGTTGATGTTGTCGTAGTAGTAGCCCGCGAGCCCCACCCCGACCGGCACCGTGCTGACGGCGTAGGTCGCGGTGTAGGTGGTGTTGACCGAGGGCGTCACGATCGTGTGCGTCGCGGCCCCGCCATCGGACCACGACTGGAACACGTAGTTGCTGCCGCCCGAGGTCTGGGGCGAGACCGCGCCCAGCGTCCGCTGGATGCCCACCACGCCCTCCACGGTCGTGGGCGTCGTGACGGGCTGGCCGTCGAGCGTGACCTGCAGGCCGGTCGGGTTGGCGGCCAGCGTGAGGTTCACCTTCCGGGGGACGAGGTCGTTGAAGGTCGAGTGGGTCAGGCCCCCGCTGTCACGCACGGTGAGGTGGATGCGATAGAAGACGTTGGCCGCCGTCTCCCCGGTCTGCGGGATCGTGAACGACCCGGTGGTCGAGCCCGTGGTGGACGGGACGAACGGATGGAAGTGCGTGTCGTGGTGGAAATCGACCCGCCACGTGAACGCCGAGCCGGGCAGGTTGCCGTTCTCGGGGTCGGTGCCGGTGCCGGAGTAGGTGAAGGTCTGGCCGCCCACGTAGAAGGTCCCGTTCGCGGGGCTGGTGATGGTCGCGGTGGGCGGCTGGTTGGCGGTGACCGTGAGCGTCGCGGGGTTGCTGGTGTCGCTGCCGAACGTGTTGGTCACGACCGCCCGGAACATCGCGCCGTTGTCCGCGAGCTGCGCCGAGGCGAGCGTGTAGGTGGGCGACGTCGCGCCGGCGATGTTCACGCCGTCGCGCTGCCACTGGAACGAGAGCGGCGCCGTGCCCGAAGCGCTCACGCTGAAGGACGCGGGCTGGCCGGCGGAGACGGTGAGGCTCGACGGGTGCGACGTGACCTCCGGCGCCTGGTCGTCGGTGAACTCCACGCGCCAGACCGAGCCGGTGCCGCGCTCCAGGTACCACAACGTGCCGTCGCTCGCCAGCTTCAGGTCCACCGGGCTGTTGATGCCGGTCGCGAAGCCGGTGGCGGCGAAGCCGGCGGCGGGGTTCACCTTCCGGATCCAGCCGCTGCAGAAGTCGGCGAAGAAGTACTGGCCCGTGAACTCGGGCGGGAAGTTGGCCACCGTCGGGTTGTAGAACGAGCCGCCCGTGATCGCGCAGCCCGTGGTGGCGCCCGTGCCGTGCCCGTACCAGAAGACAGGGCCGCGGTGCGCGGGGTTGGTCGTCGGACCCTCCGACTGGGGCCAGCCGTAGTTGGACCCCGCGATGCCGTCGTTGATCTCCTCGGTCGTGTTCTGCCCGACGTCGTTGATGAACATGCGGCCGGTGCCGGGCTGGAACGCGAACGTGAACGGGTTGCGCAGGCCCAGCGCCCAGATCGCGCGGTTGACGCCGGTCGCGGTCGTGAAGAACGGGTTGTCGGTGGGGATGGTGCCGTCCTTGTTGATGCGCAGCATCTTGCCCAGCAGGTTGCCGAGCGTCTGCGCGTTCGCGCCGTTCGCGTTCTCGCCCACCGCGATGTAGAGCCTGCCGTCCGGCCCGAAGTGCATGGCGCCGCCGTTGTGGTTGGTCGCGCTGCTGAGGTTGTTGAGGTCCAGGATGACCTGCTCGCTGCCGGCGACCGCGACGTCGCCGTTCGCGGTGAAGCGGCTGACGCGGTTGTGGATCGCGGGCGAGGTGGCCGTGTAGTAGACGTAGACGAAGTTGTTGGTCGCGAACTGCGGGTCGAACGCCACGCCCAGCAGCCCGCGCTCCCCGCTGCTGCTCACGTTCACCGTGAGGAACGGGGTTGGCAGCAGCGCGCCGTTCTTCACCACCCGCAGCTGGCCGCCCTGCAGGCAGACGAACAACCGGCCGTCGGGAGCGAAGGCCATCGCGGTGGGGTTCGACAGGCCGGTGACCACGCGGGTCTCGGTGAAGCCGGTCGGCAGCGTGGCGGCGGCCGCCGGCAGCGCGACGGCGGTCGCGACCGCCGCGGTGGCGACACGAGTGAGCAGGCGAACGCGGAGGGAGGGCATGGGAGGGACCTCGGGCAAAGCGCGGAACGTCCGTCAGCACCACGAGCCCTGAGGGCCCTGGCAGTCGCAGAGGGGTGCGTCAGCCTCTACGCTAGAGACGCACGCGCGGGCGCGTCAACGAGGTCCCGGAAGAAACCGTCACACCCCGCGCAGGCGCTCCGGGCGGTCGGCGGTGCGGTCCAGCCGCAGCAGCAGCCAGACGGAGGGAACGCCGATCAGGCCCAGGGCGGGCCAGAAGTACATGTCCCCCAGCCGCGCGTGCAGGGGGAGCGAGAAGAGCGGGTTGAGCGCCGCCCCCGCGGTCCAGGAGGCCTGGTAGAGGCTCAGGTAGCGCCCGCGGGACGCGGGCGGCGCCCAGTCCGCCACGAACGAGATCTGCTGCGGCGCGTAGAAGATCTCGCCCGCGGTCCACAGGATGCCGGTGACCAGGAACCAGGACCAGTGGGGCACGAGCCCGCTCAGGCCGAAGCCCACCGCGGCCAGCGTCACGCCCAGCGCCGCCACCCGGAGCCGCCGGAACCTCCGGAGCGCGTCCGTGGCCGAGATCTCGAACAGCCCGATGAGCGTGCCGTTCATCGCCATCAGGCAGCCGTAGACCCACGCCGGATAGCCGGCCCACACGGTGATGGTGAGCGGGAGCACCGTGAGGAAGCTGAAGAACATCAGGCAGAACGCGGTGGAGCTGAGGACGCTGACCAGGTAGATGCCGTCGCGCCACGGGCTCGCGTCCGGCGCGGCCGCACCTCCCGGCGGCGCCTGCGGCTTCGTCTCCGGGATGCCGCTCGCCAGCACCACCGCGCAGGCCAGCGTGGTGAGCCCGTCCCCCACGAACAGGAGGCGCCAGTCCACGTCGGCCAGCACGCCGCCCGCCACCACGCCCACGGCGAAGCCCAGGTTGACGGCCACGCGAAAGGCCGCGTAGCCCAGCACCCGCTCGCTGGACGGGAGCAGGTCGCTGATCAGCGCGGACGCGGCTGGCCGGTAGAGGTCGGCCATGAACCCGAACGCGACCAGGAGCGGCACGAACCAGCCCAGCGAGGGCGCGAAGCCCATCGCCACCGCCAGCGCGCCGCCCCCGAACATGCTGAGCAGCAGCGTGCGGCGGCGTCCGAGCCGGTCCGTGAGCACGCCGCCCAGGAGCACCGACGCGATGGCGCCCAGGCCGTGGCTCGTCATCACCAGCCCCGCGCGCGCGGGGCTCATCTCGAAGTCCCGCATCAGCACGAGGCTGAGGTAGGGGAAGATGAACGTGCCCAGCTTGTTGACGAGCGTCCCCCACACCAGCAGCCGGACGGGCGCGGGCAGGCGACCGAGGATGCGAATGGGACTCTGGAGCACGCGCGGACTCTAGCATCGGCCCTCGTGTCACCATGTCTCATGGCGCGCCGCCTGCTGCTCCCGGGAGTCCTGCTCCTCTCGCTGGCGGGAGCCTGCGCCCACGCGCGGAACTACGCTGACCCGCAGGGGCCGCGCTTCGCGGGCTTGTTCCGTACGCCCGACGTGGACCCCGCCTTCCGGGTGGTGACCTTCAACGTCAAGTTCGCGCGCCATCCCGACCGCGCGATCGCGCTGTTCCGCGAGCACCCCGAGATGGCGGGCGCCGACGTGGTGGCGCTGCAGGAGATGAAGGAGGACGCCGTCGAGCGGATCGCGCGGGCCCTGGGCTACGACTACGTCTACTACCCCGCCGCGTACCACCCGAGCGCCAAGGGCAACTTCGGCAACGCGGTGCTCTCGCGCTGGCCCATCGTCGAGGATTACAAGCTGATCCTCCCCCACCGCAGCCGCTGGAGGAAGCTCCAGCGGGCCGCGGCCGTGGCGGTCGTGGACGTCGCGGGCCGGCGGGTCCGCGTGTACAGCACGCACCTGGAGACGCCGTTCGGCATCAGCCGCAAGCAGCGCGAGGACCAGGCCCGCGCCATCGTCGAGGACGGGGCGCGCCATCCCGAGCCCGCCGTGGTGGCGGGGGACTTCAACAGCGCCTGGATCGCGGACGACTTCGAGCGGGCCGGCTTCCGCTGGACCACGCGCGGCCTGGGCAACACGCTGCGCCTGTTCGCCTGGGACCACGTGTTCGTGAAGGGCCTGAGCGTGCCCGACAAGCCCGAGGCGGGCATCGTGCGCGACACGCGCGGGGCCAGCGACCACCGCCCGGTCTGGCTCTCGCTGCCGCCGCTCGACTCAGGCGGTGGGGAGCCAGCCCTTGAACAGCGGCCGGCCGGCCAGGGCGGCGCGGGCGGCCCATAGCGCGAGCGCCAGGATGAAGGCGCCCAGCACCAGCGTCGGCGTCGCGGTCCAGCTCGTGAGGTCCTCGGTGAGCGGGTAGGCGATGAGCAGGTTGGACACGTAGAAGGTGACGATGGCCGTCAGCAGCCCGAACCGCACCAGCAGGAGCGTCGGGACGAGCAGGATCGCCATGTCCAGGGGCAGCACCAGCCACAACGGCAGCGGCGAGGCCAGGCTCTCGAACAGGCAGAGCAGGAACAGGGAAGCGGCGATCGCCAGGTCCAGGCGCCGCAGGACGATCCTCCCCACCATGATCATGAGCAGCAGGGACAGCGCGATGACGGACGAGTTGATCTGCGCCATCATCATGTCGGCCGCGATCTCGAGCGGGCCCAGGAAGGCGTCGAGGCTGTAGCCCGCGGGCACGACCGCCGGCCCGCCCAGCGCCGCCGGCAGACGCCGGAACAGCGTGACGGCCAGCGCCATGAACGTCCCTCCCGCGACGCCGATCAGCACGTCGCGGCCGATCAGCGGGTCCTGGACCCGCCCGGACAGCAGGCGCGTCCAGGAGATGAGCGTGTGCGGCCACCGACGCCGCACGTAGGGCTCGATGGCGAGGTACAGCATCCACGTGAGGCCTGTGAACAGCATCACGGCCCCGATGTCGCGGATGGCCATCTCGAACTCCTGGAACACGTCGAACGCGTGCTGGGCGTGGAGCAGCCAGGCCATGACCCCCACCACGAAGAGGTAGCGGGCGAGACGCATCGCGCCCGTGCGGTCGCCGCGTCCGAGCGAGAGGTTGTGCCTGGCCACCAGCGCGCCCAGCAGGCAGATGGCGATCACGAACACGGCCACCATCGCGCCGGCCATGCGCTCCCTCGGCGTCAGGCCGAACGGGTTCGTTCGCTCGGGCCGCATCCAGGGCGCGACCAGATGGAAGTAGACGGGCCGGCCGCGGTATCCGGCCGCCTCCACGCGCAAGGGGATGTCCTCCCGATCGGGCATCACGCCCTCCCACGCCGCGCGCGTGTCGGAGTAGAACGGCGGGGTCCAGGCCGAGGCGACAGGCCGGAAGCGGGTCCGATCGAGCCCGGCCTCCGCGAAGAGCACGGACCAGTCCGGGTCCGCCGCGGCCACCACCTGGGTCGGCTCCTCCTTCTGGGGCGGCACGGCGTAGAAGCTGAGCAGGCGGCCGCGCATGTCGTAGCGCACGCCGCGCATGCCCGTCTCCGTCGCCGGCGGGCTGCCCCAGTACACGCCGCCGCCCAGCTCGTTGCCCACGAGCGAGCGGGGGCTGTCTCGGTACCAGAACTGCGCGACGGGGGGCGAGCCGCTGCGCATCCACTCCCAGCGGCGCGGCGACTTGTCCTCCTCCTTGACCTTGTTGATGTAGTCGCGGTCGTAGGCGAATCCGCGCGCGCTGTCGTAGGACGGGGCGGCGTGGCCCAGGCGCACGAACAGCTCGCGCGCGCGGTCCTCGAGCACCGCGGGCGTCTTCTCGAAGGGCACGAGGCGGAAGAGGTTCAGGGGCCGCGTGAGCCAGGGCAGGACGGCCGCGCAAACGACGCTGACGACCACGAGCGTGGCGGCCCAGCGCGCGCGGAGGCCCTCGGTCTCGCCCGCCGCCGCGACCAGCTCCGGGGACGGCGTCTCCCCCGCGGCCAGCGCGGCCGCCAGCGGGTCGCCGCCTGGCAGCATCGCCGCCACCGCCAGCGCCGAGCGCGGGCGGGCGCCGGGGGCCTTCTCGAGGCAGCGCAGGATGGCCGACTCGATCGCGGGGTCCAGGTCGTCCACCAGCGAGGTCGGCTGCGGCGGCGGCTCCTCCTCGTGCTGGCGCGCGAGATCCTTGAAGGTGCGGCCCTGGAACGGGCGCCGTCCGGTGAACAGCTCGTACAGGACGAGGCCGAGCGAGTACACGTCGCTGCGGACCGTCACCTCGCGGCCGTGCAGCTGCTCCGGGGACATGTAGGCGGGCGTGCCCGAGCGCACCTCGTCGCCGGCCACCGTGTCCGTGACCGCGGCCAGGCCGAAGTCGGTGACGCGCACCTGGCCCTGCCCGTCCAGCATCACGTTGTCCGGCTTGAGGTCCCGATGGAGGATGCCGCGGGCGTGGGCGGCGGCCAGGCCCGCGCACAGCTGGCGCGCGATCTCGAGCCCCTTGCTCTGCGGAAGGCGTCCGATGCGCCTCTGCAGCGAGGCGAGGTCCTCGCCGTCGACGTACTCCATCGAGAGGAAGAGCAGCCCGTCGACCTCGTCGACGTCGTACACGCGGCAGAGCGTGGGATGCGACACCTGGCGCGCCAGCTTCACCTCGCGCTTGAGCCGCTCGCGGCGGCCCGCGTCGTCCTGGACGGCCGCGGGGAGGAACTTGAGCGCGACCGGCTGGTCCAGCTGGAGGTCGTCGGCCCGGTAGACCTCGCCCATGCCGCCGCGGCCGAGCGGCTCCACGATGCGGAAGCGGTCGGCCAGGACGTCACCGGGAAGGAAGCGCACGGGACCGGAGCCGGGCGACGACGAGCGGCCTGACGATCCGGGACGCGGCGTGCGGCGCCGCGACCCCGACGAGTCGCGCGGCGCGGTCCCTGTCGGCGTGGCCGACGAGTCGACGCCCTCGCCGCACGGACACGACGAGCCGTCGGCGGGCAGGGGCCGCGAGCAGACGGTACAGCTGGCCACGTGTCCTACTTGAGCCCGAACTCGCGGGCGCGGAGCTGCTTCAGCCGGTCGCGGATCTGCGCGGCCTTCTCGAACTCGAGCGCCTTGGCCGCCTCGCGCATCTGCTTCTCCAGGACCTTGATCTCCTTGTCCAGGTCGTCGACGGTGCGGAAGCGCTCCTCGGGCGTGGCCTCGACCTCGGGCACCGCGACGTAGTCCGCCTCGTACACGCTCGACAGCAGCTCGCCGATGTTCTTGCGGATGCTCTCGGGAGTGATGCCGTGCTCCTGGTTGTAGGCCAGCTGGATGGCGCGCCGGCGATCGGTCTCCTCCATCGCGGCCTTCATGGAGTCGGTGACCTTGTCGGCGTAGAGGATGGCCGTGCCCTCGACGTGGCGGGCGGCGCGGCCGACGGTCTGGATGAGCGACCCGGCCGAGCGCAGGAAGCCTTCCTTGTCCGCGTCCAGGATCGCGACCAGCGAGACCTCCGGCAGGTCCAGCCCCTCGCGCAGCAGGTTGATGCCGACCAGGACGTCGAACTCGCCCTTGCGCAGGTCGCGCAGGATGCGCACCCGCTCGAGCGTCTCGATGTCCGAGTGCAGGTAGCGCACCCGCACGCCCAGCTCGTGGTAGTACTCGGTCAGGTCCTCGGCCATGCGCTTGGTGAGCGTGGTCACCAGCACGCGCTCGTTGCGCTCCGCGCGGATGCGGATCTCGGCCAGCAGGTCGTCCACCTGCCCCTTGACCGGCCGCACGTGGACCGGCGGGTCCATCAGGCCCGTCGGCCGGATCACCTGCTCGACCACGACGCCCTTCGCCTTCTGCATCTCGTACGGCCCCGGCGTGGCCGACACGTAGACGACCTGGCCCAGGCGCTCCTCGAACTCCTCGAAGTTGAGCGGGCGGTTGTCGAGCGCGGAGGGCAGGCGGAAGCCGTACTCCACCAGCGTGGTCTTGCGCTGGCGGTCGCCGTGGTACATCCCGCGCACCTGCGGGATGCTCTGGTGGCTCTCGTCCACGATCATGACCGCGTCCCGGGGCAGGTAGTCGAGCAGCGTCGGCGGCGGCTCGCCCTCGTGACGGCCCGAGAGGTGGCGCGAATAGTTCTCGATGCCGTGGCAGTGCCCGACCTCGCGCAGCATCTCCAGGTCGAACAGCGTGCGCTGGTACAGCCGCTGCGCCTCCAGCAGCTTCC
>JAICEW010000128.1 GCA_025923995.1 Vicinamibacteria bacterium
AGCACCTCGCCCCTGTCGACGTGCAGGGACACGTCCGCGAGGGCTCGCACGCCGCCGAACGACTTGGAGAGCCCGCGGACCGACAGCATGGCCATGATGGAGTCCGCCGGACGGGAGCGCGTCCGGCCGCTCCCGGGTTCGGCTATGATGGTCGCCGCCACTTCGGATGTCAATGGCTAACTCGATTTAGCCGGGGGAGACAGCAGCCCTGAGCGAAGGCGACGACGGCGGCGTCGCGCCCGCGCGCGCCGTCCGCATGAAGGACATCGCGGAGCACCTCGGGCTCTCGCAGACGACCGTCTCCCACGTGCTGACGGGCAAGCACCGGAAGTTCCGCATCAGCCCGGCCACGGTCGAGCGCGTCTGGCGGCTGGCGGAGAAGCTCGGCTACCGCGCGAACGTGATGGCGCGCGCCTTCCGGGAGCGCCGGTCGTACGCGGTCTGCCTGGCCGTCGAGGACCTGCAGAACCCCTTCTGGGCCGGCATCGCCATCGGCGCCGAGCGGGAGGCGGAGGAGCACGGCTACGCCCTCGTCGTCACCGACCTGGGGGGCAGCGCCGAGCGCCTGCGGCGCGCGCTGCAGCTGGTGCGCGACCAGCGCGTGGACGGGCTCATCGTGTCGCCCGTGCGCGGGAGCGACGCCGAGCTGGCGGCGGCGCACCGTCACGGGCTGCCGCTCGTGCAGGTGGACCGGGCGGTCGCCCGGCTCCCGGTCGCGTGCGTGCGCACCGACCACGAGGCGGGCTCCGTGCTGGCCGTGCGCCACCTGCTGACACGCGGCCGGCGGGACGTGGTGTACGTCGGCGGACCGCTCGACATCCCGAACTACCGGCAGCGGCTCGCCGGCTTCCGCAAGGAGCTGCGCCGCCACCGGCTCCAGCCGGCCGCCGAGCTCATCCTGGACGACCCGAGCCCCGCCGAGGCGGAGCGCGCGGTGGCGCGGGTGCTGCGGGACGTGCAGCGGCCCCTCGCCCTCTTCGCGGCCAACTACGCGCTGACGGTGGGGACGCTGCGGGCGATCCGGGCCGCCTCGCGCGCGGTGCCGGACGACGTGGAGCTGGTGGGCTTCGACGACATCCAGATGGCGGACCTGCTGCTGTACCCCGTGACGACCGTGGACCAGGACGTGAGCTCGATCGGCCGCGAGGCCGTGCGCCTCCTGCTGGACGCGATCCGGACCGGCCGGCGCTCCGCGCAGCACGTTCTGCTCCCTCCGCGCCTGATCCCTCGCTAGCCCGTGATGTGGAAGACCTCGCGCAGGTCCGAGGCGCGCGGGCTGTCGTCCGGATTCGACGGCATCAGCTCGCGCATGTGCCGCCACCAGCGGCGGCAGACCTCCGTGCGCGCGATGGCCTGCCAGCGCTCCTCGCTCTCGATCTCGGCGTAGGCGAACAGGTCGCTCGTCGCCTGGTCCAGGAAGATCGAGTAGCTGCGCACGCCGTGCGCCAGGAGCGTCTGTTCCAGCTCGGGCCAGATCGGCCGGTGGCGGCGCTCGTACTCCTCGTGCTGCCCGGGATGGACCGACATGCGGAAGGCCTTGCGCAGCATCTCGTGCTCCAGGGCCAGGGCCCAAAATGGCTCGGGCGCCCGGAACGTCGGGCGCCCGAGGCCGGCGGCATCGACGAAGGAGGCTAGAACGTGATCTTGGCTCCGAGCTGGATGTCGCGCGGCCGGATGACCGTCGACGAGTCCAGGTTCGTCAGCACGCCGAAGTTGGCCTGCGTCGGCACCAGGTTGCCGGCCTGGATGTTGCCCACGTTGAAGATCGTGTAGTTGGTCGCGTTCAGCGCCTCCGCGCGGATCTGCAGCCGCACGCGCCCGCCCAGGTTGAAGTTCTTGGTGAGCCCGATGTCCAGGATGTGGTGGTTCTGGAAGCGCACGCTGTCGAGGGTGGACGGGAACCGTCGGATGTTGGCGGCGCCGCGCTGGATCTCCGGGGCCTGGAACGTGACGGTGTTGCCCGCGGCGTTGCGGAACGGCTGGCCGTTGAACGTGTAGAAGCACGAGGTGTCGATGATCGGAATGTCGACGCCGTACTTGCGGCCCGAGCTGTCGTGGCCCCACGTGGACTGGAGCACGTCCTCGGGGTTGCCGCAGCCCGGATCGAAGTAGACGTCGTTCCACACCAGCGGCTGGCCCGTCTGGAACTCGAAGCGGCCCGAGAGCTGCCAGCCGCCCAGGAGCGCGTCCGTGAGGCCGCCCCAGTCGCTGCCCCACCTGCGGCCCCTGCCGAAGGGCAGCTCGGCCACGGTGGCCACCGTGACGCGGTGGGGCCGGTCGACCGCGCCGATGCGCTCTTCCGGCGACTCCCACGGGTTGAGCGGCGCCACCTCCTCGCGGAAGCGCGAGTAGGTGTACGAGGTCGACAGCATGAACCCGTGCGTGAAGCGCTTCTCCAGGCGGATGTACCCGCCGTCGTAGCGGTTCGAGCCGTCGTAGAACTCGCCGAAGAAGTTGGCGAAGTGCGGGTATTGCTGCAGCAGGCGGCTGCGCGCGATGGTGGCGCCGTTGGTGGCCGCGTTCTCGGGAGTGAGCCCGCGGAACGGGTTCGGCACCAGGGCGGTCAGGAACGTGTTGGCCGCGGTGTTGTTGCGCGGGTCCTGCGTGCGGAACTGCTCGGGCACGTAGTTGATCTGGCTGGTGAACGGGATGTTCTGCCCGCGCTGGCCGAGGTAGGTCAGCTCGACGACGAAGTTGCCAGGGAGCTCGCGCTGGACGCCGAGGGTGAAGCGCCAGACCTGGGGGTTGCTGCGGTCCTCGAAGATGGTGGGAGCGTTGTTCGCGCTGACGTTGCCGCCCAGGTTGGTCGAGAGCCCCTGGCTGGAGCCGATCGGAGTGAGAAGCGTGCCGCTGGGCACCGGGTTCGTGAGGTTGCCGACGAACGTGAGCCCGTTGTCGCGGCTGGTCACGACAGGCGTGTTGCGCGAGTAGCCGAACTGGTTGATCGGGTTCCCGATGCCGGGCACGCCCGAGACCTGGAACGGCGCCACGTACAGCCCGACCCCGCCCCGCATGACCGTCTTGTTGTTGAACGCGTAGGTGAAGCCGAGGCGCGGCTGGAAGTTGTTCGTGTCGGCCTTCCAGATCTCGTTGTTGTCGTCCGTGAGGTACTGGTAGCCGCCCACCACCTGCGCCGCGAACTGCGCCGCCGAGAGGGGCACGCCGGCAGGCGGGTTGGCCGCGAACTGCGCGGCCGACTGCGCCTGGATCGGGCTGGCCGAGGTCAGGTCGAAGCCGCGGATGTTGCGGTTCTGGCTCTCGCGCAGGCCGCTCTCGTAGTCCCAGCGGATGCCCGCGTTGATCGTGAGCTTCGCGTTCACGCGCCAGTCGTCGTGGAGGAACAGGCCGTGGCTCACCACCTCGTAGGACTGCGTCGAGCGGTCCTCGATGAAGGAGTCGTTCGTGGGCAGGCCCAGCATGAACGCCGCGACGCCCTGCCCGTAGCGGCCCGTCACGTTGCTGGCTTGGCGCGTGTAGGTGCTGTCGAAGCGGAACTGGCCCCCGCGGAAGCCCTCGTTCACCTCGTTCTGGCGGAGGCTGCGCCAGTCGTAGCCCACGCGGAACGTGTGGTTGCCCGTGACCTTGGTCACGGTGGGCACGATCTGCAGGTTGTAGAACGGCTGCAGGCGGCCCGAGTTGAAGCCGTTCTGGTTGCCGCCCAGGCAGAACACCGGGTTGCCGGTGTTGGGGAAGGCGGGGCAGACCGCGTTGCCGTCCAGGTTGAACATCGGGATGTGCGAGTAGCCGCGGAAGAGCTCGACCGTGCTGGCCGAGAACCCGAGGTCCGCCAGGTTGAGCGTCTGGGACGACTCGGACGGCGTCTGGTCGTCGTTGAAGCGCAGGTAGCTGGCGCGCAGGTCGAAGATGAGCGTGGGGTCCAGGACGGCGGTGTGGCCCAGCGCCACGTTCCAGTTGTAGCGGTCGGTGCCTCCACGCGAGATCTCGACGCCGTTCTGCTCGCCGGCCCAGTTGTACCGCTCCTCGCGCCGGAAGTTGCGGATGAAGCGCAGGCTGCTCTTGTGGCTCGTCGACCACTCGTGGTCGACCTTGGCCTGCGTGTAGTAGTAGCTGTAGGTCCAGGGCTGCTCGGCGAAGAAGTTGCCGGTGAGGTCGGCGGCGCCCTGCTGGTTGGGCAGCGGGTAGTAGCGAAGGACGTTGCGGGCGACCGGGTTGAGCCTGTTCTGCGGGATGATGTTGCCCGGGAACGGGTCGCGCACGATCACGCCGTTGACGTTGCGCGCGGTCAGCGGATCGTAGATGAGGACGCCGGCGGCCAGCAGCTCGGAGAAGTCGCCGTTGCGCATGCGCTCGGTCGGCACCGCGCCGGTCACGGTCTCGATCGTGTCGTCCTGCAGCTTCTCGTAGGAGAGCGCGAAGAAGGTCTTGTCCTTGATGATCGGGCCGGACAGGAAGGCCTGGAAGCGGGTGTAGTTGCGGGGCGTCACCTCGGTGCCGCGCGCGTTCGACGCGAACAGGTTCGCGGAGCGCGAGTCGTCGCGGTTGTAGAACGAGGCCGCGCCGTGGAGCTGGTTGCCGCCGCCCTTCAGGGCCAGGTTGACGGTGCCGGCCCCGGTGTGGCCGACGCTCGCATCGTAGGTGGCGGTCTCGACCTTGAACTCCTGGATGGCGTCGGACGGGGGCTGGATGGCCACGCGCGCCTGCGAGCCCACGTTGCTGGTGCCGTCCAGCGTGAACTCGCTGCTGATGGTGCCGCTCACCGTCACGCCGCGCAGGTTGTCGTTGTCCATCGGGCGCTGCAGGGCGTAAGCGCGCTCGAAGGTGGCGCCGGGCACCAGGCGGGTGAGGCTGTAGGCGGTACCGTCGCCGAGCGGGATCTCGTTGATGATCTTGCTGTCCAGGATCTGGCCGGTGGTGGCCGAGCCCGTCTCCAGCAGCGGGGTCTCCGCCACGACCGTGATCTCCTCGACGTTGGCCGCCGCCTCCAGCGTGAAGTCCACCACCACGCGGTCGGCCACGCGCACGGTCACTTGCCGGCGCATGGTGCGGAAGCCCGTCTGCTCGACCGTGAGCGTGTACGGTCCCGGCACGAGGTAGAGGATGGTGTAGGCGCCGTTGCCGCTCGTGGGCACGGCCTGGGTCGAGTTGGTCTCGTCGTTGACGGCCGTCACGGTGGCGGCGACCACGACGCCGCCCGTGGCGTCGACCACCCGACCCGTGATCGATCCTCGTGATTCCTGGGCCGCGGCGCTGCCGGCGCACGCCAACAGGCCCACGAGCGCCCAGATGTGACGCTTCACGGTCTGCATGCTTCTGCCTCCTGAAAGCTCGCCGACCACCAAGGGGTCCCGTCCGGTGAAAGTGGGACGACGATAGGTCAGACCAATCGTCATGTCAACCACTAATACGGTTTAGCAATCCCCTTCATGTCACGGCAGGTTGCGGGGGAATCCGCGGATTGCGGCGGCCTGCGTTTCCGAATGGACGGACGACCTTGGCTCCAGCGCACGGCCGTGGACGGACGACCGGCGCCCAGATGCGACGGTCGTCGTCGAATGGGCCTGCACTCCGCCCTTCCCGATCGACGGGAGGAGGAGGGGGCCGCTTAGATACTATCTACCGTATCAGCGGGAGCCGAAAAGCACCTCGTCGTACGCTTTTCGCTTGACTCCTGAGCAGCTTCCGATCTAGCTTCGGTCAGACCCTTCCCAACCCATCGTCATCCCTCTCCAACGCCGGAGGCGCCACGTGGCGATCAGGATCCCCAGGTCGCTCGTCGAGTTCATCCTCCTCGGGCCCGAAGACGACCGCCGCCAACTGCAGGACTCGCCGATCCTCGGCGACGTCTGGATCGAGTACGCGCGGAACCCGGGCAAGCCCTTGGAGCTGCTGATCACGCCGTACAAGGAGAACGCGGCCGGTCAGGTCGCCAGCACCATCCGTGAGGCGATGCTCAAGGGACGAGAGCTGGGCAGGGCGAAGGAGGGGAGCGAAGGGAAGCCGAGAGTCCTGGTCGACGCCGCTGCGACCATCGCCTATCTGCAAGGCGTCGTGGCCGCGACACTGACCTTCGAGGAGGTGCTGCGCTTCGTCGTTCCGATGACCTCGTGGTGGGCCGACAAGCGCATCCAGGAGGCGCTCAAGGACTACCTCGAGGAGCCGCGCCGGACGAAGAGGAAGACGAAGGGACCGAAGAAGAAGAGCGTCATGGAGATCGAGCTCGAGGCCACGAGGGCCGAGGCGGTCAAGTGGCTGGACGAGGGCACCGAGGGGGCCATCCAGGACCTGCCCACGCGCAAGCGATACGCGACACTCGCGGGTCTGATCCTGTGGGCGAGCGAGCAGGACTTCGTTCAAGCAGACGAGTCGGGACCCATCAAGGTGCAGACCCGCCGGTTCCTGGAAGCGGTCCGCATCGAGAAGGTGGTGGACGGCCTCAAGGAAGTGTTCGCCGCCATGGCCCCCGCCACGGACCCGCCGCTCGTGTGGACGGTCTCCCTCAATCGCCGCGTACACCCCGCAGTGACCCGGTCGGTGCCCGCGGTCAAGGCGGACGCCGCGCGAAGCCTGTTCACGGTGGAGTGCAAGGACATCGTGTGGGCCGTCATCGACTCCGGCATCGACGCGCGGCATCACGCCTTCCGGGACCGCTCTGGCGAGGGCTCTCGCGTCGTCAAGACGTTCGACTTCACTCGCATCCGTGACATCGTGTCGCTCGACAACCAGGTCGATTCGGAGCGACGCGTGCGCCGGATCGACAGGCTGCTCGCCTCGAAGCCTGCGCTGAAGAAGAGCAACCTGGACCGGAACGACGTTGCCCGCCGCTTGCAGGAGCTGGCGCGCGGCGCGGCGCTCGGGCGGTCCGTCGACTGGCGACTGGTCGAGGACCTCGTCGAGCTGGAGCCATTCCAGAACCCTCCGGCGACGAACCACGGGACGCACGTGGCCGGGATCCTGGGCGCGAGCGGCGATGCCGCCCGGGAAGCCGTCAAGCGAGGCAAGCGGCTCGACCGGAAAGCCCAGCGCGAGGAGGGATTCCCCGAGAAGCCGGTCGATGCGACCGGCTGGTCCGACGGGATGTGCCCCGACATCCAGCTCTACGACTTCAGGGTTCTTGCCCCGAAGGTCAAGGACACGGAGTTCGCCGTCATCGCGGCCCTCCAGTACATCCGTCACCTGAACGAGCGGAACAGCTGGATGACCATCCACGGCGCGAACCTGAGCCTCTCGATTCCGCACGACGTCAGGAACTTCGCGTGCGGACGCACGCCGGTGTGCAACGAGTGCGAGCGGCTCGTGAACAGCGGCGTGGTCGTGGTGGCTGCGGCGGGCAACCGCGGATACCAGAACTTCGAGACCAGCGAAGGCCAGTTCGAGAACTATGCGGCGTTCAGCGTGACGGATCCGGGCAACGCCGACGGCGTCATCACGGTCGGCGCCACGCACCGCTACTGGCCTCATACGTACGGTGTGAGCTTCTTCTCGAGCCGGGGGCCCACCGGAGATGGTCGGATCAAGCCCGACCTGGTGGCTCCCGGCGAAAAGATCCGGGCCCCCGTGCTGGACAACGCGTGGGGCGACCTCGACGGGACGAGCATGGCCGCCCCGCACGTGAGCGGCGCCGCCGCCATGCTGATGGCCCGCTACTCGGAGATGGTGGGGCAGCCTCGCCGCATCAAGGAAGTGATCTGCCGCAGCGCGACCGACCTGGGTCGCGAGAAGACCTTCCAGGGGCACGGGATGCTCGACGTGCTGAGGGCGTTCCAGAGCGTCTGAGGAGAGCGCACATGATCTTCAGCCTGGACGTGCGGCGGGCCCGCAAGGGCGACTGCCTGCTCCTCCATTTCGGCACGAAGGCCGACCCCGGCCTGGTGCTGATCGACGGCGGGCCGAGCGGCGTCTACAAGCCCCAGCTCAAGCCGCGCCTCCTGGAGATCCGCAAGGCGCGCGGCCTGGGGAAGAACGAGCCGCTGCCCGTGGACCTGCTGATGGTCAGCCACGTGGACGACGACCACATCCAGGGCATCCTCGAGCTGACCCGTGAGCTGCGCGAGGCCGTCGGCGTGCCCCCGCTCCGCATCGCGCGGCTCTGGCACAACAGCTTCGACGACGTGATCGGCAAGGACCCGAAGGTGTTGACCGACAACGTCGCCGCGCAGTTCGGCGCCGCGTCGCTCGACGGAGACCTCCCCGACGATGCGAGCGTCGACGCGCCGGGGCAGGAGCCCGAGGTGGTGACCTCCACCCTCAAGGTCCTGGCGAGCATCAAGCAGGGCCACCAGCTGCGCTTCAACGCGGACGCCCTGGCGATCGCGTGCAACCCGGAGTTCGGGGACAACGGCCTGGTGCTCGCCGCCAAGGGCAAGGTCGACCTGCCCCTCGGCTTGTCCTTCACGGTGGCCGGCCCGATGAAGCTGGAGCTCAAGGCCCTGCAGAAGAAACACGACGAGTGGCTCAAGGCGCTGGCGAAGAAGGGCCTCAAGCCGGAGGACGCGCTCGCCGCGTACGTCGACGAGTCGGTTCCCAACCTGAGCAGCCTGGTCCTGATCGCCAAGGCCGGCGGGAAGACGATCCTGCTGACGGGGGACGCGAGGGGCGACAAGATCCTCCAGGGCCTGGAGCAGGTCGGCGCGCTCAAGAAGGGCAAGAAGCTGCACGTCGACGTGCTGAAGGTCCCGCACCACGGCAGCGCCAACAACCTGGAGACGGCCTTCTTCAAGCGCATCACCGCCGACCACTACGTCTTCTCCGGCGACGGCGAGCACGGCAACCCCGAGCGCGAGTCCCTCGAGATGTTGCTGGACGCGAGAGGGAAGGCCCCCTTCACCATCCATCTCACGTACCCGGTGGCGGAGATCGACGCCGGCCGCAAGCAGGACCACGAGCATCAGCAGGCCCGCGAGCGTACGAACGCCGCGAAGGCCAGGGCGAAGGGCCAGAAGCCGAAGCGCGTGCGCCCGAACTGGTCGCCCGCGAGCCAGGGGCTCGCGGCCCTGCTGAAGAAGCGCCCGCTGGCCAAGGGCCAGAAGCTCGAGATCGTGCCCGACGGGGGAGCGCACGTGATCGACCTGCTCGACCCACTGGGCTTCTGAAGGGCGGCCAGCCGCGGCGTTCGTCGAATGCTGTCAGGGTTCCGCGTCCAGTCGCCTCCACGCTTCGGCCTCCCACAGCCACACATCGCCGAGCGGAACGTACCTCTCGCCCGGCTGGGTGCAGCCTCCGAACAGGAAGGCCCTGCCGCCGGAGAGTTGCACCAGGGCATGGTTGAAGCGGGCCGAAGGCCGCTCGCCCTCCCAGGGGTGAAACCGGTTGCCGTGCAGGACCAGCATGGAGTCGGTGGCGTCGTGGCGCCGGTCGAAGCCCCCGAACGCGAAGACACGCTTCCGCCCGGAGTCGTAGAGAAGCACGAAGTGGTTCCGGTTGGGGTTGGCGTAGGGGTCGGTCAGGAGCTGCCATCGGCGTCCGTCCCACTCCCAGAGGTCGGCGTGGCGGGCGTTCGACGTTGGTTCCGCCATAGAGAAGGACCGTCCTGCGATCGTCGTCCCAGACCATGCCGTAGGCCGAGCGGGCGGCGGGGCCGCCGGCGCTGAGGAGGCGCCACTCCGTGCCGTCCCAGCGCCAGAGGTCGTCGTGGGTGGACGTGCCGTCCCAGCCCCCGAAGGTGAGCAGGCCGCGAGCGAGCGGGTCGTACACCAGCGAGTGGTGGTCGCGGGCGACGGGTCCCTTCTCCACGACGCGCGTCCAGCGCTTCCCGTCGTACTCCCACGTGTCCGCGAACGAGTCGTTCCGGTCGCTGCGTCCTCCGTTCAGCACGACGACGTTGCGCGAGGGATCGAACGCCATCGCCGCGTAGGCCCGCGGCTCCGGCCCCGCCGCGTCGATCCGCACCCACCGCCGGCCGTCCCACTCCCACGTGTCGGCCAGCATCGGGACCTGGCCGACGCGGCCGGTGGTGCCGCCGAAGAGCACGACGCGGTCTCGAGCGGAGTCGTAGGCCATCGCATGTGCGAAGCGAGGCCCGGGGCCTGCCGGCCCATCGGCTCCCGCTCGGGCCGGCAGGGAGCACGGGAAGCACAGAGCCAGGACGAAGGTCAGACGGGGGCGCCAAGGCGAGTCCATCGGCCGCTCCGATCGCGCCCCCGGTGTGTCGGAAGGACTCTAGCCCAGCTAGCCGCGCCCGACGAACGGCATCGTCGTCGCCATCAGCGTCATGAACGGCACGTTGACGTCGAGGGGCAGGTTCGCGATCTGCAGCACCGCGCGGCCGACGTGCGCGACGTCCATCAGCGGCTCGGGCCGGATCGATCCGTCCGCCTGCGGCACGCCCTTCGCCATGCGCGCGGAGAGCTCCGTGAGCGCATTGCCGACGTCGATCTGGCTGGCCGCGATGTCGCAGGTGCGTCCGTCGAGCGCGAGGCTCTTCGTGAGGCCCGTGATCGCGTGCTTCGTCGCCGTGTAGGGCGCCGACATCGGCCGCGGGGAGTGTGCAGAGAGCGAGCCGTTGTTGATGATGCGTCCGCCGCGCGGCTCCTGCGCCTTCATGATGCGGACGGCCTCGCGCGCGCACAGGAACGCACCGACCAGGTTCACGTCGACCACCGATCGGAACGCCTCGAGGGACAGGTCCTCCAGCGGCACCGCGGGCGCGCCGGTGCCCGCGTTGTTGAAGAGGACGTCCAGCCGTCCCCAGGCCTCGCGCGTCCGGGCGAAGGCCTCGACCACCTCGTCCTCGCGCGTCACGTCCGTCGGCAGGACGAGGGCGCGGTCCGCCGCGCTCGCGTCCGCCGCGGTGCCATCGAGACGCTCCCGTCGGCGGCCGACCAGCGCGACGTGGTAGCCGTCTCCCAACAGCGCGAGTGCCGCCGCGCGGCCGATGCCGCTGCCCGCGCCGGTGACCAGCGCGACCCTCCGTGGCGCCATCGATCGCCTCCTCCGGAAGGATTGTAGTGCGCGCCCCCCCGGTGTCGCGGTCGGCGCGCTGGCCGCTAGAAGGCCCCGGCGCGCAGCGGGAACTCCTTGAAGCTCGTCAGCCACCGGGCCACGACCTTGTAGGTCCCGCCGCCGGCCGCGAGGCCGCCCTTGAGCTTGTCCGCGACGTCGTGGTGCCGGTGGCCGCTGCGGAGAAGGTCGGCAGCCTGTCCTCGTGCGAGCCGATGTCACGACGACCCGCAGACGCGCGCGCGCGTGCGTGCGGCCTCCCCCGTGGCCTGTCTCCTCAAGCCCTTCGCGGGCCGGCAGCTCCTGGCTGCAGTCGCCCGCGCGCTGTCCGTGCCGTGAGGGGAACCAGACATTCGTGTACAGTGCGACGTTCGGAGTCCGCCTCCAACCAGAGGAGCCCGAAGGTGCTCGACACGCTCCGTCGTTTCTTCGTCGCGGCAGCGGGGCTGGCCGCCATGCTGGCGATGCCCGCCACCACACGGGCCGAGGCGCGGGCCGCCACCGCGATGGACGACCGCTGGCACTTCTTCGTGGCGCCGTACCTGTGGGGCTCCGGCATGAAGGGCACGGTGGGCGTCAACGACGTCGTGTCCGTTCCCATCGACCTGTCCTTCGGCGACGTGCTCGAGAACCTGGACGTCGCGCTGCTCACGCGATTCGAGGGGCGCAGGAATCGGGTCGGCTTCGGCGTGGACGTGTCGTACATGAACCTGGGTGCGGACGTCACTGGTCCGGTCGGCGGTCAGCTCGGACTGGGGGCCGACGTCCGGTCGCTGACGGTGGAGGGCATCGCGACGTGGCGCGTCGTCAACGTCGACACGAGCGCCAGCTTCGTCGACGTGCTCGCAGGCGTCCGCTACCTGAAGAACAAGGCCGGCCTGGCCGCGGAAAGGGACGGCGAGGAGATCGCCGGCACCGAGCGGGCGCTGGACTGGGTCGACGGCCTGGCGGGCGCACGGTTCCGGCTCGGGCTCGGCGAGAAGTTCGGCCTGCACGGCCGGACCGACTTCGCCGGCCTCGGCTCCGACTTCACTTGGAACGCACAGGGCGGCCTCGAGTTCCTTTTCGCCCGTCGCTGGAAGACGGGCGCGGGCTATCGCTACCTCGACGTCGACTACGACGCCGGCGAAGGACTGGACCGCAGGATCTGGAAGATCACCTACCAGGGTCCCTATGCGTTCGTGGGCTACTCGTGGTGAACGCCTCGAAGACCTAGAACGCCGACGTCAGCGTGATGACGGTGCGTCGCGGCGGCCCGGCGAAGAACGCGGTCCGCGTGCCCGACGTCAACGTAGCGCGTGTCCCCGACGTTGCTGCTCGCGCACGCTCCAGGAGTACGTGCGCAGCCCGTCGCGCCGCAGGTCGTAGAAGCCCACGGGGAAGCCCCGCGAGGACGCGGGCCCGCGCTCGTCGAGGGGCGTGAACCCCACGACGAAGTCGTGCGTGCGTGATGTTGACCACGGCCATCTCCTCGAGCGTCCGCGAATCGACGATGGTCACGCGGCGGGGCGTCTCGACGAGCGGCGTGTCGGTCTTGGTCGCGATCGAGGAGGCCGACGGCGGCAGGTCGGGATCGGCGCGCACCTCGATCGTCTCCCCCGGGATCACGATGCGGCCGCCGATCTCGGCGGCGGCCTTCCTGCTTCCGTCCGCCGGCGCGGGTTCCTGCTCCTGGGCGCGGCCGGCGAGCGCCATCGAGAGGAGGCAGAGCGGCGCCAGGCCCCAGACCCGGCCGAAGCCGGGCCCGCTTCGCCGCCGCGATCCTGTCGAGCCGGAGGGCGCCACTGGTCCACGGACGCTGACGGAATTCCTGGCCTCCGTCAAGGGAACCTCTGGTCGCATCGACCGCCGCTTCAACTGTCCTTCGCGTCGGGCGCCACGGTCGGCGTGGCGCCGAACGCCGCCAGCGCGGCGTCGAAGGCCCAGATCGCACCCGCGGGCACGAGCTCGTAGAAGATGCGGATCTCGCCGTAGACGCCGGCGAAGAGGTACGCGGCGCACAGGGGCGGGACCATGACGAGCGCGGCCTTCAGCAGCGCGGGCTCCTGCCGCCATCTCGCGACGACCGCGAGGGCCAGCACGACGAACAGCACGAGCGTCGGTCCGTCCAGGCCGTGCTGGCGCATCAGCACCAGGTTGCGGGACAGGGACCAGCGCACGGGCTCCCCCGGGTTGTCGCGGTAGGCGTGCAGCAGGAGCGACCGCACGGCGACCACGAGCGCCAGTTGGAGAGCCACGTGCAGGACCCACGCCCGGTTCGGCAGGACGCGAGCGAAGCGGACCGCGAAGACGAGCACGAGCAGGGCGGCCGTCTCCTTGTTGAGGAGGGCGAGGACCAGCACGGCGTACCAGGCGACGAAACGACGCCGCTCCAGCAGGAGCAGGCCCAGCGCCATGAACATGAGGGTCGCGAAGTCGTAGAGGAAGTGGGTGCCCTTCTGGAAGAAGAAGGGGAGGCTGGCGAGCGCCGCCAGCGGCAGGAGGTCGGCTCGCCACCCGGCGCCGTGGAGCTGCGTGTAGAGGGCGCGCATCGCGAGCACGAAGCCGAGCAGGCACAGGTGCATGACGGCGACCGCGATCAGGTAGTCGAGCAGGCGCTCCTCCTCCCATTCGAGGAAGGGCAGCTCCGCGACGAGCCGGGGATGGCGCCTCAGGAGCTTCAGCCACCAGCGCCGCGCCGTCGGATCGGGGATGGCCTCGCGGATCAGGCGGACGGTGACGGGGACGAGGGCCCGCAGCACGAACGGCTTCGGACCCGTCCCGTCGATCATCGCGGCGGGAGTGATCCCGCTGGCCGACGTGACCACTCGCGTCACCCGCAGGCGCGAGTCGAGCCCGAGCCACTCGAGGGCGACCCACGTGCCGATCGCCGCGTACAGCGCGCCGATCACGGCCAGGCGCGCTGCACGTTTCCACACCTCGCCGGCGCGCATCGACCAGAAGTTAGTCGAGCGCGCCGGCGGCGCCAGTGTCCGCCGGAAAAGGCGGACGGCGTCAGCGCGCCAGGTTCAGGTCGATCGCGCCGACGCCGACGTCGTTGTTGCGGGTCCGCCCCTGGCTCGTCGTCGCCTGCTCGAGCGCCGTGCGCAGGGCCGAGGCACTCATCCCGGGGTTGCGCGAGAGCAGCAGGGCCGCCGCGCCCGCCACGTGCGGCGTGGCGGCGGACGTGCCGAAGAACGGGCCGCCCTCGTAGGCGGCCGTGGCCACGCCGTCGGGCCCCGCGATGTCCGGCTTCACGCGGCCGTCCTGCGTCGGCCCGCGCGAGCTGAACGGCTCGACCGCGCCGCTGCCGAAGTGGACCGCGCCCACCGTCAGCGCGCCGCGCGCGTCGCCCGGCATGCTGAGCGTCCCCGAGGACACGGCCAGGCCGGGATCGACGCCGCCTGAGGACCAGAGCCAGAAGCGCTGCGCGCTGTTGAGAGGGGTCGCGGGGTCATGGACGATCACGGCATAGAGAACCTGGTCCTCCTCCGACTCGATCGAGGCGATCTCCCGCGGGGTGCCCCCGCCGTTCTGGAGGTCGGCCGCCGCCACGAGGATCGCGGGGTTGTCGACGCTGAGCGTCGGGTTGGCCGCGAAGTCCGCGGTGACGATGAGCAGGTCGTAGTCGTGGTTGCTGGTGCCGAAGCCGTCGTCCCAGCGCAGGACGACCTGCGAGCCGCCCGCGGAGACGCCGACGGGCAGCAGCTCGGTCCGCCCGCCGAACTCGAGGAAGCGGTTGCCGTTGGTGTCGCGCCAGGGGCCCTGGAAGTACTTCTGGCCCTCGTTGCCGGCCGCCGTCACGAACAGGACACCGGCCGCGGCCGCCTGGTCGACCTTCTGCGTGTAGTAGTTGTTCCCGTCCGGCGGGAAGAGGTTGTCGAAGCCGATCGAGTGGCTGACGATGCGCACGCCGCCGCCGACCAGCTCGTCCACCGCCTGCGCCCAGGTCACGTCGTCCTCGAAGCCGGCCAGCAGGATCTTCGCGGCCGGGGCCATGTCGTGCACGATCTCCGCGCAGGCGGTGCCGTGCACGTCCCCGAAGTCGTCGATGCGCTCGAGCACGAAGTCGGTGGCGGTGGTGTCGCCCGGCAGCTCGGCGTCCAGCAGGTCGCGCGCCCCGGCGAACCCGCCGTCCAGGACGGCGACCGTGACGCCCGCGCCCGTGGCGCCGGTGCGCGCGCCGTACTCGCGCGCGTGCGTCGTCCCGACGCCCTCGCTCACGACCTCCTTGCGGGCCGGCTTGAAGGGCGACCGCACCAGGGCGACCCCGGGGGTCTCGGACACCGAGCGCAGCGCGGCCGCCGGCAGCTGCACCTTCAAGAGGTGGTCGATCTCGACCAGCACGCGCCCGCCCGCGGCGGACACCCGGGCGCGCACGGCACGGGAGTCGGCGCCCCGCTCCAGCTCGATCACCGCGGTGACGGGACGGTCGGGGCCGCGGACGCCGCGCAGGCCGGGCACGCGCGCGCCACCGGCGACCATCGCCCTCATGTTCAGCTCGTGCGAGAGCCGGCCCTGCCGCTCCTTGAGGAACGGGTCGCCTCCGGCGTGAGCGGTCCCCGTCCAGCTGAGGAAGACCAGTAGCGCCGGGAACACCTTGCGGGTCAGCATGTTGCCTCCTGGGGAGCCGCGGAGGTGCGCTCCCTCATCCCCAGACGCGCAAAGCGCTTCCTAACCACCTCAGGCGCGGGGTCAAATAGACGGCCATGGCGCCCCGAATTCCGCGCAGCGTCCGGCGGACCTGGTCGCGCCTGCGTGGGCGCGCCGTGCCCGTCGTCTACAGCCCGCGCTATCAGCAGGTCTCCTGGGACACGCCGATGGACCCCCGTCGGGGGGAGAAGATCGTGACGGCGCTCGACGACGCGGGGCTGCTGCCGGGGGGCGCCGTGTCCGAGCCGCGTCCCGCGTCGCTCGCGAACATCCTGCGCGTGCACACGACCGCGTACCTGCGCGCGCTGCAGGACCCGGACCGACTGGGCAGCATCCTGGGCGCGCCCGTGGCCATCCGCGACGTCCCGCAGGCCCTCGACCTGCAGCGGCTCATGGTGGGCGGCACCATCCAGGCCACGCGGCTGGCCCTGCGCTCGGGCCGCCCCGCGGCCCACCTGGGCGGAGGGTTCCACCACGCGCGCGCCGAGGCGGGCATGGGGTTCTGCGTGTTCAACGACGTCGCGGTCGCGATCCTGCGGCTGCGCGCGCGGGGGTTCGAGGCCCCGATCCTCGTCGTGGATCTCGACCTGCACGACGGCAACGGCACGCGCGCGGCGTTCGCCGCGGACCCCAGCGTCCACACGTTCTCCATCCACAACCAGCACTGGTCCTCGACGGAGGCGGTCGCGTCCACCGCGATCGCGCTGGGAGGCGGCGTCGACGACCCGCTCTTCCTGCGGACGCTGGAGGAGGCGCTGCCACCCGTCGTCGCCCAGGTGCGTCCGGGCGTCGTGTTCTACCTGGCGGGTGTCGACGGCGCCGCGGACGACGCGATGGGCGACTGGCGCCTGACCGCCGAGGGCCTGGCGGCCCGCGACCGGTTCGTCGCCGGCCTGGTGAGCCCGGTGCCGATGGTGGTGCTGCTGGCGGGGGGCTACGGGAACCATGCCTGGCGCTACAGCGCGCGCTTCCTCATGTGGCTCGCGACCGGGCAGCGCCGCGAGCCGCCCGACGAGGAGGAGCTCACGATGCTCACGCTGCGCCGCCGCAGCCTCGCGCTGGACGCCGCGCGGGGAGCGTCGGACGCCCCCTTCTCGCTGAGCGAGGACGACATCGCCCTCGTGCGGCCCGCGTGGTCGGCGTCGCGGGTGTTCCTGGGCG
>JAICEW010000129.1 GCA_025923995.1 Vicinamibacteria bacterium
CCGGCGTCGACCGCATCGTGGCCCGCACGGCCGAGCTCATGAAGCAGGACCCCAACGAGGACGCGCGCGCGCAGGGCGGCATCCCGCTGGACATGATCCAGCGCTACCTCAACCTGTGGTTCGCGCTGTCGCTGGACCTCTTCGGCGGCGAGATCTCGAGCAACGCCGCCTCCTTCTTCGCGGCGGGCCTCAAGGGCCGCTACAAGGAGGACAGCTACGAGGACCACCAGGCGCTGGACCAGACCTACCGCATGACGGTGCCGAAGGACGGCACGGTGGCGGAGGAGGACATCCCGCTCCGCAACGCGATGAACGAGGTCCTGCGCGACGCTTACGTGGACGACTGCGAGCGGGGCGTCGAGCGCTGGAACAAGACGCTCGAGAAGGCCGGCGTGTCGCAGCGCCTGCGCCTGCCCCACAAGCGCTTCTACCGGCACATCGGCCTCTACGCCGACATGCCCTTCGACATGGACGGCCGGCTGCTCGACCGCGCGGAGTGGGAGCGGCGCAAGGGCGAGTGGCTGCCCACGGACGCGGACCGCGCCTACATCGCGACGCTGCAGAAGGGCGTGACCGCCCCCGGCCAGATCGCGAACTGGCTGGGCAAGCCCGCCCGCGGCATCAAGGGCCTGCCGTTCGAGTACGAATACGTGCGGCTCGACTGAGACGACCCCGTCACGCGGCCGGCCTGAGGCTCGGCCTCCTTGAGGTCACCATGGTGTCTCCTTGGGGATCCCTTGTGACGTCGGCGCCCGCCGGCTCTAGCTGCCGCGCCGATACGACACGCGACGAGCGTGCTGCTCGAGAGGGTCCGTTGCTGCTGGAGGCGCTGGCCCTGGCTCATTGTCTCGAACAAGGCGGCTCCGCATCCGCGCGTGCGGACGTGCCGTCGGCCTCCATCGAGAGGCCGCCGCCCGCAGCGGCGAGCCGCGGTCGCGTGAACATCGGCCTCATCGTGCTCGGCGCGCTGCTGGTCTACGCGACGCTGTACCTGATCGCGTTCTCGAGCGGCTTCGATGCCTGACGTCTGGAGCGCGCTGGCCCTGCTGGCGATCGTGCTCGCGGTGGGCCTGTAGTGTTCCTCTCCCAGGCGGCATAGCCCGCCGCTTGACGCAGTGTATCGGTGTAGTAGTACACTGATACACGATGCGCCTGTCGGTGGACGCCCGCAGCCCGGAACCGCTGTGGAGCCAGATCGAGAGCGGGGTGCGCCGGCTGGTGGCCTCGCGCGCGCTGCCGCCCGGCACGCCGCTGCCCTCCGTGCGGGACCTGGCGCGCGAGCTGCGGATCAACCCCGCCACGGTGGCCAAGGCCTACCAGCGGCTGACGGAGTCGGGCGTCACGGAAGTGCGGCGCGGGGACGGGACGTACGTCGCCGAGCGACCGCCGCGCCGGGCGGCGGCGGTGGGCCGGGAGCTCCGCGAGGCCGCGTCGCGCTACGCCGCGGTCGCGCTCTCGCTGGGCGCCGACGAGGACGAGGCCCTGGAAGAGGTGCGCGCGGCCTGGCGCCGTCTGGGCGGGCGCGCGGGAGGTGAGCCATGAGCGTGCTGTCCTTCGCCGGCGTCGACGTCCGCTACGACCGGCGCGTCGTGGTGCAGGGGCTCGACCTCGAGGTGCCGGCGGGCGCGGTGTACGCGCTCCTCGGCCGCAACGGGGCAGGGAAGTCGTCGCTGGTGCGCTGCGCCCTGGGCGTGCAGCGCCCGTCCGCGGGCCGGGTGGAGGCCTTCGGCGAGGACACGTGGCGGCGGCGCACGCGCGTGTTGTCCCGCGTCGGCTTCGTGCCCGAGGAGCCGGGCGCGCCGCCGGCCTCGAGCGCCCTGCAGCTGGCGTCGTTCTGTCGGACGGTGCACCGGCGCTGGGACCCGGACGGCCTGGCGCAGCGGCTCGAGCGCTTCGGCGTCCCGCCCCGGCTTCCGTTCGGACGGCTCTCGCGGGGCCAGAAGGGCATCGTCCTTTTGTCGCTCGCGCTCGCCTGCGCGCCGGAGCTGCTCGTGCTGGACGACCCCACGCTCGGGCTCGACCTGGTCGCGCGTCGCTTCGTGTTCGAGGAGCTGGTGGGGGAGCTGGCCGACCGCGGCACCACCGTGTTCATGACCACACACGACCTGGCCGGCGTGGAAGGTGTGGCCGACCGCGTCGGCTTCCTGTCCGGGGGGCGCCTCGCGCTCGACGGGCCGGTCGAGGAGCTGAAGCAGCGCCACGGCGAGTCGCTCGAAGAGCTGTTCCTGCGCGTCTGCGCGCGGGAGGAGGCCGCATGAGGGGCGCGCTGGCCGTGGCGCGGCTGGAGCTGCGCGAGTGGCGCGTCGTGCCCTTTGTCGCGCTGGCCGTCGCCGCGTTCGTCCTGGTGATCGACCTGCTCCTGCGCGGCTGGCTGTGGACTTCAATCGCTGTCCAGGGGTTCTGGGCACTGCTGGCGGTGCTGGCCGGCGCGTCGGTCCTCGCGCGCGACCTGCGCGAGGAAAGGGCGGCGTTCCTCTTTGCGCGCCCGCTCTCGCTCGTCTCGATCTGGCTCGGCAAGCTCGCGGCGGCTCTGGTGGTGGCGAGCTCCGCCGCGCTCCCGGGCATCGTCCTGCTCGCGCGCCACCAGGAGCTGGAGGCGGCGATCGTGCCCGCGGTCCTGGTGTCTTGGCTCGGCTCGACGGTGCACCTGGTCGGTCTGGGCCAGTGGGCGGGGTTGGCCCTCGGCGGGCGCGTCGGGCGCGTGGTGATGGACGCCATGATCACCCTGAGCCTGTTCGGCGCGCTCTCCTGGCTGGCGCTGCAGCTCCGTTTCGCCGGTTCGAGCCAGTGGTCCGTCACCGATCCGCCCCTGCTCTGGATGGCGGCGCTGCTGTTGGCCGGACTGATCGCGCTCCGGCGCGGGCGCGGAGACCGCGCGCGCTCGTACGCGGCGTTCGCTCCCACGCAGTGGATCGCGCTCGCCCTGTGCGTGCTCGCGCTGTGGGGCGCGCTCTACCGGCTGCGCGCCGTGCGGGCGTCGACGATGCGCGAGGCCCTGATCGAGGGCGTCTCCCCCGACGGTGAATGGCTGCGCATCTACGGAGTGGTGCCCGGGCGCAAGGCCTCCCCGTCGTTCCTGGTCTCCGTCGCCGGGGAGGGGTTCGTGAACATGGGCCGCGGCGCGTTCTGGGAGAGCGCGGCGGGGCACGCGTTCTCGGCGGACGGGCAGACGTGCGCGTGGTCGGTCCTCGAGACGGGCGGCGCCGGGGTTGCGGTGCGCGTCAAGGGACGAGGCACGTACGTCGGCTCGCTGCCGGTGACGATGCACTCGGACGAGGCCGACGCGGTGCCCGGCATCGCGCTGTCTCCGACGGGAGGGAAGATGCTCCTGGCCGTCGGGCGAGGACGCATCGAGGTCGTGGAGTTCGACCCCGGCTGGCTGGCGCTGAACGAGCCGAACGCCTTCCGACCCCTCTGGAGCACGACCGGTGTCGTGGAGGGAGGGTTCCTCGACGACGAGACCGTGTGGCTTCTCCGCCAGGGCAACGACGGGCGCGAGCTGGTCCGGGCCGACGCCCGCAACGGAAACGTGAGGAGCGTGATCGCGTTGGGCCGCGGCGCCGACACGCGACTCAGGATCTCGCCCGACGGCGCGCGCGCGTTGGCGCTCGCCCGCCGCGGCGCCGGATGGGCGGTCGAGCTGTGCGACCTGCACGCCGGCGGGTGTCGGGTGGTCTGGGACGGCCTGCCGCCCGACCTGGTGCGTGGCGACGCGGCGGAAGGCGCGTTCCTCTCCGACGGCTCCGTGGTGGTGGCGGCGCGCCTCGCCGCCGGTGCCGAGCGATCCATCAATCTCGCGCCGCACGAGGCCGTGGCCGAGGTGCGCGCGTTCGCCGCCGACGGCACCCCGCGCTGGACGCTCCCGACGGCGCTGTCGATGCACGCGCCGATCCTGGCCGGCGAGCCGCGGCCGGGCCTGCTGTTCGTGATGGCGCCCACGTTCCCCCGCGCCGACCCGTCGCAGGCGCCGGACCCGATGCTGCTCGTGGTGGACGCGGCGAGCGGCCGGGTGGAACGCGAGGAAGACGGCCTCCGCCCCAGCCGGCTGGATCTTCGCTGGAGCGAAGCCGGATTCGGCCGCGGACGTGCCGCGACGTACTTCCGCACGGCGGCCGGCGGCATCGTGCGCATCGACCCCGAGACCTGGCGGCGCGCGCCGATCGACTTCCGGTGAGCGGGAGATCGATCCGGACGGCTTCGTCTAGACTGGTCGGGTCATGAGAACCGAACCCGTGACGGAGGACGTCGCCGGCGTCGAGACCATCCGCCAGGCCTTCCCGGCGCTGCGCCGCGTGCACGAGGGCCGTCCGATCGCCTACTTCGACGGGCCGGGGGGCACGCAGGTCCCGCAGGTCGTGGTGGACGCCGTCGCCGACTACCTGCTGAACCACAACGCGAACACCCACTGGGAGTACCCGACGAGCTACGAGACCGACGCCGCCCTGCTGGCGGCGCGCGCGGCCCTGGCGGACTTCCTGGGCGGGCAGCCGGAGGAGATCGTCTTCGGCAACAACATGACGACGCTCACGTTCCACCTCTCGCGCGCGCTGGGCCGCGCCTGGGGCGCGGGGGACGAGATCGTCGTGACCGAGCTGGACCACCACGCGAACGTCGACACCTGGCGCGCGCTGGAGAAGGACCGCGGCGTCACCATCCGCCTCGTGCGGCTGCGTCCGGAGACGGGGACGCTGGACGCGTCCGACCTCGCCGCCGCCATCACGCCGCGTACGAAGCTGCTCGCGATCGGCGCGGCGTCGAACGCGCTCGGCACCATCAACGACGTGCGGGCCGTGGCCGACCGCGCGCACGCGGTGGGCGCGCTCGTGTTCGTGGACGCGGTCCACCATGCCGCGCACGAGCTGGTGGACGTGGCCGCGTTCGACGCGGACTTCCTGGCCTGCTCGGCGTACAAGTTCTACGGGCCGCACGTCGGCATCCTCTGGGGCCGGCGCGCCCTGCTCGACGGCCTGGACGTGCCGCGCCTGGTCCCGGCGGACGAGGCCGCGCCCGAGCGGCTCGAGACCGGCACGCTGAACCACGAAGGCATCGTCGGCGCCGGGGCGGCCGTGGACTTCCTCGCCAGTCTCGGCATCGCCGGCGGCGGGCGTCGTGAGCGCCTGCGCCACGTGATCACGGAGCTGCACGCGCGCAGCCAGGCGCTCTTCGAGCGGCTGTGGAACGGGCTGCGCGCGATCCCCGGCGTCACCACCTACGGCCCGCCTCCGGATGCGCCGCGCACGTCGACCGTGTCGTTCGTGGTCGCGGGCCACGACGCGAACTCGGTCGCGCGCGCGCTCGCCCGCGAGGCGGTGTTCGTCTCCAGCGGCGACTTCTACGCGACGACCGTCGCGCACCGCCTGGGCCACGGCCCCGACGGGCTGGTGCGCGCCGGCTGCGCCGCGTACACGACCGCGGACGAGGTCGATCGCCTGCTGGCCGCCGTCCGCGCGATCGCCTAGGAGCCCTGGACCTCCTTGATCGCCTCCGCCAGGCGGCCGGCGACGGTCTGGTCCTTCTCTTCGCGGGCGGCGGCCTCGAGCGCCGGCAGGGCTTCCTTGGCGGCCGGGCCCATCATGCCCAGGCCGGCCGCCGCGCCCCAGCGAAGGTCGCGGCTGGCGCTCTTGAGGTCCGTGACGAGGTAGGGGATCGCCGGCGCGCCCAGCGCGGACAACGTGCCCTGCAGGTTCACCTCGGACACGGTGTCCTCGATGGCCGCGGCGGCCTTCTTGGCGGCGGCGATCGCGGGCAGGTGGGCCGCGAGCTGCGAGGCGTCGCCCCCGCGGACGTTGTTCCGCAGCGCGCCGGTGGCGTTGCCGCGCAGCCCCAGCGAGGGGTCGGCGAGGCGCGCGACCAGCTCGGGCACCGCCTCCGGGCAGCTCTTCTGCAGGAGCGCCGCGACCGCCCGCGCGCGCGGGCCGACGGCCGCGCCCTTCAGGTCGGCCACCAGCTCGGGGCAGGCCCGCTCCCTGGACGCCGCCGAGGTCTCGCCCTTCCACGACTCGTTCTGCACCTTCCAGGCGCCCGCCTCCTTCACCATCTTCACCGTCGCGCGCGCGTCGCTGCCGGAGCCCACGTTCAGGCCGGTGGCCTCCAGGACAGCCGTGTCGCCGGTCACCGTCTCCTTCACGACCTTCAGGTCCACGATCTCCGTCATGGCCTTCATCATCAGGAAGAAGCCCTTCCGCTCGTCGGCAGGGGCCGCGTCCACGCGGGCGGTCGTCGCCTGGTCCATGAAGGGCTTCAGCTCGTCGATCGTCTGCGCCTGGTCGAACGCCTGGCGATAGGCCACGTACGCGCGGGTCGGCGTGGCGGCGAAGCTGCAGCCGCTCGCGGCGGCCGACAGGAGCGCGGCCATGGTGAACGGGGTCGTCTTCATCGCGGACCTCCTCCGAGCCGCCGGGGTGCGGCCCTCGCCAGCATGGGAGCGTCCTCCCGGCCAGGTTGCTCAGGCCGCGGCCACGTCCCCACCTGCGTAGGTGGGGGAACGAATGCCGTTAGACTGGCCGGATGGAGGTGACGTCCTGACCGAACGTCCGCGCATCCTCGTTTCGAACGACGACGGCTACCAGTCCGAAGGCCTCAAGACGCTGGTCGAGGCCGTGTCGCCGCTGGGCGACGTGTGGGTGGTGGCGCCCGAGGCCGAGCAGAGCGCCGCCTCGCACGCGATCTCGCTCCACCGGCCGCTGCGCATCCGCCACGTGCGCGAGCGCTGGTACGCCGTCGACGGAACCCCCACCGACTGCTCGTACGTCGCCATCAACCACGTGATGAAGGACGCGCGGCCGCACCTGATGGTGTCCGGCATCAACCACGGCCCGAACATGGCCGACGACGTGACCTACTCGGGCACGGTGGCCGCGGCCATGGAAGCCTCGTTCCTGGGCGTGCCGGCGATCGCCTTCAGCCTGGCCACGCGCAGCCGCTTCGAGTTCGCCGCGGCCGGCCGCTTCGCCCGCAGCTTCGCGGAGGCGGCGCTGCGGCGCGCGCTGCCGCCGCACATGCTGCTGAACGTCAACATCCCGCCCGGCGTCGAGCCCGAGGGCTACGTGGTGACGCGGCTGGGCAAGCACTCCTACGGCTTCGAGGTGATCGAGAAGACCGACCCGCGCGGCCGCAAGTACTACTGGATCGGCGGCAGCGAGTACCAGCACGAGGACATCCCCGGCAGCGACTGCAACACGGTGCTGCGCGAGAAACGGGTCTCGGTCACGCCGCTCCAGCCCGACCTCACCGACGAGCGGATGCTGGCCGACCTGCGCGGCTGGACGGTCGAAGGCTTCCGCCAGTTCGGGGGCGATTGAGCGCACGCGCGGTCGTCCTGCTCCTGCTCGCGGGCGGGACCGCGGTCGCGCCGGTCGAGGACGACTTCGGCGCGCTGCGCAGCCTGAAGGACCAGGCGGACGTCGCGGCCGAGCGTGGCCAGGCGGCGGACGGACGCGCGTTCGAAACGCTGCGCGCGAAGGTGGCGGCCGGGCTCGCGAGCGCCGCGGCCTCGACGCCGGACGACCAGCGTGCGCTCGACGCGATGCGGCGGGCGCTCGAGAACGACCTGCCGCCGCGGCTCTCGAAAGCAACGGAGATCGGCGCAACGTCCTGCGAAGTCGACGTTGCGCCGATGGCCTGGGACGCGTTGCGCGAGCACCTCTACGCCTGCTTCGGCGCGGCGGCGCGGTCGATCCGGGTCGGCGGCGAGACGCTCGACCGTCTGACCGTCCTCGGCCGGCTGGCCGATGCGGACGACCCGGCCGAGCGACGGCGTCTCTTCCTGGCCCTCGAGCCCGTGTGGCGCTCCGTCGACGGCGACGCCGGCCCGCGCAGCCCGTACCGCCACCTCATGAGGCTGCTCGGAGCGCGGGTGCGCGAAGGGCGCTCGCCGGTCGGCGCCGAGCTGGCCGCGCTGGGTGCGCCGTCCGAGCAGGTGGAGTCGTGGCTGGTGTCCATGCTCGAGACCTGGCGGGCGGCTCAGCCGGCTGACATCGAGCCCTGGGACTTCTGGCACCTCGGCGCCGAGGCCTCGCGCGAGCTCGACGCGCGCATCCCGCGCGAGCGGCTGGAGGCGATCAACGCGGAGTACTTCCGCTCGCTGGGCGCGGACCCCGATCGGCTGCGGCTCCGCTACGACCTGCTGCCGCGGCCCGGCAAGACGCCTGTCGCGTACACGACGTTCGCGTCCCGCGTCCGCGACGAAGGGCGCACGTGGCGCGCGGGCGAGGTCGCGATCTTCGCGACCTACCGCGACGGGGGCCTGGGCAACCTGGTCGAGCTGCTGCACGAGACCGGGCACGGCATCCACGTGGCCGCCATCCGCACGCGCGCGGCCTTCGCGGACTGGCCCGACTCCACGACGTTCACGGAAGCGCTGGCCGACGTGCCCGCGCTGGAGGCGTACGAGCCCGAGTGGCAGCGGCGCTTCCTGGGCGTGGAAGCGCCACCCGCGGCCTCCCTGCGCGCGAAGTACGCGCCGGTGATGCTCGACGTGGCCTGGGGCCTGTTCGAGATGCGCATGGCGCGCGATCCCGAGGCCGACCCCAACGCGGCCTGGACGGACATCACGCACCGCTACCTGCGCATCCGCCCGCACCCCGAGTGGTCCTGGTGGGCCGTCCGCGGGCAGCTCGTGCACTCGCCGGGCTACATGGTGCACTACGCGGTCGGCGCCATCGTCGCGGCCGACGTGCGCGCGCGTTGTCGCGAGCAGCGCGGGCCGTTCGCGAAGCCCGACCCGGGCTACTACGACTGGCTCGCGGCGCGGCTGTTCCGCTACGGCCTGGAGCGCCCCACGCGCGACGTGCTCGCGGAGTTCCTGGGCCGGCCGCTTCGCAGCGATGCGGTGCTCGCGGACCTGGCGCGGCTGGGCGGCCGGTGACGGGCGTGGCCGTGCGGCCGGAGGAGTCGGACGACGAGGCCGCGATCCGGCGCGTCGTCACCGCGGCATTCGGCACCCCGGCCGAAGCCGACCTGGTCGAGGCGCTGCGCGCGTCGGACGCCTGGCTGCCCCGGCTGAGCCTGGTCGCGGTCGAGGACGGAGAGGTGCTGGGCCACGCGCTCTTCACGCGCGCGACGATCCGGACCCCCGACGGAACGCTCGCGATCATCGCGCTGGCGCCCGTGGCGGTCGTGCCGGCGCGCCAGCGGCAGGGGATCGGTGACGCGCTGATCCGCGCGGGCCTGGCCCAGGCGCGCGCGAGCGGCGAGCGCATCGCGATCGTCCTGGGCCATCCCGGCTACTACCCGCGCTTCGGCTTCGAGCCCGCCGTGCCCCGCGGGATCACGTGCGTCTTCGCGCGGGGCGAGCACGCGAGCGCTTTCATGGCGCTGGCCCTCCAGCCCGGTGCGCTCCACGGCGTCCGCGGCGTGGCCGAGTACGCGCCGCCGTTCGGGACGTTCGCATGAGCTACGACGTCCGCCCCGCCCGTCCCGAGGACCTCCCCGCGCTGGCCGCGATCGAGCGCGCGGCGCTCCGGCTGTTCGTCGAGGCCGGCCTGCCGGACCTGGCCGACGGCCCCGTGCTCGACCTGGCCGAGGTCCAGCGCTACCACGCGGAGGGCTTCGTGGCCGTGGCGGAGCATCCACGCGCCGGGATCGTCGGCTTCGTGGTGGCGCGCCCGCTCGGCGGCTGCGCGCACGTCCAGGAGATGGACGTCCATCCCGACCACGGCCGGCGGGGGCTCGGCCGGCGGCTGCTCGACGCGGCGCTCGCGTGGGCCCGCGGCGCCGGGTACCGTGCGGTGACGCTCACGACCTTCCGCGACGTCGCCTGGAACGCGCCGTTCTACGCCCGCTGCGGCTTCCGCGAGCTGCCGCTCGCCGACGCGTCGCCCGAGCTGCTCGACCTGCGCCGCCTGGAGGGCACCTACGGCCTGCCCAGCGAGCGGCGGATCCTGATGCGCCTCGAGCTTTGAGGAGGGTCCGCCGCCCGCTGGTACACTGGGAGGGTGGGGCGGACCGACGGGACCCGGAAGGATGAAGAAGGACAGGCTGGCGACGATCTGGCGTGAGTGGGTGAAGCCGCTGCTGGTGGTGGGCTTCGTGCTGGGGACCCTGCGTTCCGCGGTGGCCGACTGGAACGACGTGCCCACGGGCTCGATGCGGCCGACGATCCTGGAAGGCGACCGCGTCTTCGTGAACAAGCTGGCCTACGACCTGAAGGTCCCGTTCACGCTCCTGCGGGTGCGCGAGTGGCGCGACCCGGCCCGCGGCGAGGTGGTCGTCTTCTTCTCGCCCCACGACGGCAAGCGCCTCGTCAAGCGCGTCATCGGCACGCCGGGCGACCGGGTCGAGATGCGCGACCGGATGCTGTACGTGAACGGCGCCGTCGCGCACCAGGAGCCGGTGGACGTCGCCAGCTTCGACCTCGCCCTGCCCCGGAGCGTGGTGGCGGCCACCGAGGTGATCGGCGGCCATCGCCATCCCGTGTTCGGCAACCTGGACCGGCCCAGCATGACGTCGTTCGAGGCGGTCGTGGTGCCGCCCGGCTCGTACCTGGTGATGGGCGACAACCGCGACAACAGCTTCGACTCGCGCTTCTTCGGCTTCGTGTCCCGCGACGCCATCGTGGGGCAGGCGACCGCGGTCGCGATGTCCGTCGACTGGGACCACTTCCGCCCGCGCTGGAACCGCTTCTTCACGCGGCTGCCCTGACCGGGCGCCGATAGCGCATATTCGGTAGCAGCATCCCGGCCGTCTCCTGGGGATCCGTCGCGAGGGATCCGACCGCCGTACGTCTGCCACTCCGAGGGAGGACATCATGTTTCGGAAGGCCGCCGTCGCGCTTCTCGCCGCGCTCACGTCCGCCGCCTGCGCCGCCACGACCCCTCCGCCGCGCTTCTCGGCGGTGAGCCCGGCCGATCCCGACGCCCCGGAGTCGGCGACGCCTCCGGCGACGCCGATCCTGATGGGCGCGCCCGACGCGAAGGCGCCGCCGAGCCCGACTCCGACACCCTCGCCGCACCACCATCACGAGGGCCGCCCGTGAGGGCCCTCGCGCCGCTGGCCGCGCTCCTGCTCGGCGCCTGCGCGAGCGTCAACCCGCGGCCCGCGTTCGAGGACGCGCGGGCGCAGGCGGGCGCGTCGCCCACGACGGAGTGGGCGCGCACGCCGTCCGAGGCGGACGCGCTCGCGCGTCGCATCGACGAGCGCCTGGCCGTGCCGCTCACGCTCGACGCGGCCGTCGAGGTGGCGCTCCTCAACAACCCGACGCTGCAGGCGACGTTCGAGCAGGTGGGCGTCTCGCAGGCCGACCTGGCCCAGGCCTCGGCGGTCGAGAACCCCGAGCTGTCCGGATTCGTCCGCTTCCCGAGCGAGGGCTCGGGCCGCAACGTCGAGGTCTCGCTGCTGCTGAACGTGTTCGACCTGTTCGTGCAGCCGATCCGGAAGCAGGTCGCCGCGGCCGAGCTGGAGCGGACCAAGCTCATGGTCGCGCACGAGGTGCTGGCCCTGGCGGCCGACGTGAAGGAGGCGTACTACACGCTCGCGGCCCGCCAGCAGCTCGTCACGCGGCTGGGCCTCGTCCGCGAGCTCACCGCGGCCGCGGCCGAGCTGGCCTCGCGCCAGCACGAGGCCGGCACCATCAACGACCTCGAGCTGGAGAGCCGGACCGTCATCGACCGCGAGTCGCGCGTGGACGTGGCGCTGGCGCAGGCGGAGGTCCGCGCCGACCGCGAGCGGCTGAACCGGCTGCTGGGGCTGTGGGGGCCGCGCACGGCCTGGACCCTCGACGCGGAGCTGCCGGCGATCCCGGAGACGGAGATGCCGCTCGACGGGCTGGAGCGGCACGCGGTCGCACAGCGGCAGGACCTGCGCTCGGCCCGCTGGGGCGTCGACCTGGTCGGACGGGCGCTGGCGCTGCGCCGCAAGACGCGCTTCTTCCCCGTCGGGATCCACGCCGGGATCAACAGCGAGAAGGAGATCACCGGCGAGCGCGTGACGGGCCCCGAGGTCGCGCTGCAGCTGCCGATCTTCGACACCGGCAAGGCTTCGATCGTGCGCCTGGAGGCCGAGCACCGGCGCGCGCAGCGCCAGCTGGAGGCGCTCGCGGTCGACGCGCGCTCGGAGGTGCGCGAGCAGCGCGACCGCATGCTGGCCGCGCGCGACCTGGCCCTCTACTACGAGCGCGAGCTGCTCCCGCAGCGCTCGCGCATCCTGGACCTCACCGTCCGCCAGTACAACGCGATGTTCAAGGGCGCCTACGACCTGCTGCTGGCCAAGCAGGCGGAGGTGGAGGCGGAGAAGGCGCGCCTGGGCGCCTGGCGCGACTACTGGATCGCCCGCGCGCGGCTCGAGAAGGCGCTGGGGGGGACCCTGCCGGGCGCCGCCCCCCGGGCCGCATCCGTGGAAGGAGAGACCCGATGATCACACGCAGACGCATCCTGTCGGGCGGGGCGCTGGCCGCGGGCGGCGCCGCCCTCGCCGAGCGCTTCGCGTCCGTCGTGGCCGGCACGGCGCGCGCGGAGTCCGCCCCCCGCGGTGCCTACACGCCGGTGGTCACGCCGGACGGCGCCACGCTCCCCTTCGTGATGAAGGACGGCGTCAAGGAGTTCCGCCTGACCGCGGAGCCGGTGAAGCAGGAGTTCGCGCCCGGCATGACCGTGAACGCCTGGGGCTACAACGGCCGCACGCCGGGGCCCACGATCGAGGCGGTCGAGGGCGACCGCGTCCGCATCCTCGTCACGAACCGGCTGCCGGAGCACACCTCGATCCACTGGCACGGCGTGCTGCTGCCCAACGGCATGGACGGCGTGGCGGGCCTGCTGCAGCCGCACATCAAGCCGGGCGAGACCTTCGCGTACGAGTTCACCCTGCGCCAGCACGGCACCCTCATGTACCACCCGCACGCCGACGAGACCGTGCAGATGGCGATGGGCATGATGGGCTTCCTCGTCATCCACCCGCGCGCCCCCAAGCGCCGGGTCGACCGCGACTTCTGCCTCTTCACGCACGAGTGGGCGATCGAGCCCGGCTCCTCCACGCCGAACCCGAACGTGATGGTGGATTTCAACATCTTCACGTTCAACGGGCGCGTGTTCCCCGGCACCTCGCCCATGCTGATCCGCCTGGGCGACCGCGTGCGCTTCCGCTTCGCGAACGTCAGCATGGACAGCCACCCGCTGCACATCCACGGGCACCGCATGATCCTCACGGAGACGGACGGCGGGCAGCTGCCCGAGACGGCCTGGTCGCCGGAGACGACCATCAACGTCCCCCCCGGCACCACGCGCACGCTGGAGCTGGTGGCCGACAACCCCGGCGACTGGCCGCTGCACTGCCACAAGAGCCATCACGCCATGAACGCCATGTCCCACGACATCCCGAACGTGATCGGCGTCGACCAGTCGAAGCTGCAGCAGACGCTCGACCGCGTCGCGCCGGGCTCGATGGCCATGGGCTCGACCGGCATGGCCGAGCACGCGGCGCACCAGGGGCACCTGGGTGGCCTGCCCAACACGCTGCCGATGATGACGGGCACGGGCCCGTTCGGGCCCATCGAGATGGGCGGCATGTTCACGATGTTCAAGATCCGCGAGCGGATCGACTACGACACGGATCCCGGGTGGTACGAGCACCCGGAGGGCACGCTGGCCTGGAAGGTCGAGTGATTCAGTGAGCGGCGGCCGGCGTGCCGCCGAAGCGCACGCCGCACTGCTTGAGGAACTCGAAGGGCGGCTCGCCGCCGGCGAACACGAAGACGTAGTCGTTCGGCAGCTCGCGCACGTCGTCGCCGACCTGGAGGCGCACGCTGTCCGGACGTATCTCGACCACCTGCGAGCCGAACAGCGGCGTGACGCGGCCGGACGCCAGCAGCGGCGCCAGCCGGTCCTCGTTCTTCTTCTTGATGCGGACCAGCTTGTCGCGCCGATACGAGAGGACCACCTCGTTGCCGGCCTGGCTGGCCAGCCCCACCGCCGCCTCGACCGCGCTGTCGCCGCCGCCGACGACCAGCACCTTCTGGCCCCGATAGGACTCGGCGTCGATCAGGCGGTACGCCACCTTGGGCAGCGCTTCCCCGGGCACGCCCAGCTTGCGCGGCGTGCCGCGCCGGCCCAGGGCCAGGATCACGAACCGCGCACGGTGGACCTCGCCCGCGACGCCCGTCACCTCGAACGTGCCGTCCGGGAGCCGGACCACGCCCGCGACCTTCGCGCCGAAGCGGACGTCGAGCCGGTGCTCCTTCACCAGGCCGTCCATCAGCTCCAGCAGGTGCTCCTTCTGCAGCTCCTCGCTCTCGATCCGGCCGTGCAGGGGCAGGTCGACCGGCTGCAGCAGGACCATCTTGCGCCGCGGGTAGTGCAGGAGCGACCCGCCCAGGTCGGGCTCCTGCTCGAGCACGCGATGGCTGAGGCCGCGCTCCGCGCAGGCCAGCGCGGCCGTGAGGCCGGCCGGGCCCGCGCCCACCACGAGCACGTCCACGACGCCGTCGGCCGCGGGCGCGCCGCGGTGCCGCTGCGCGATCCGCTCGACGACGCGCCGTCCCTGCCCGACCGCGTTGCGCACCAGCGCCAGGCCGCGCACCTCGCCGGCCAGGAACAGGCCCGGCGTGTCCGTCTCGTTCCACTCGTCCACCTGCGGCATGTCCGCACGGGAGCGCAGGTCGCCCAGGCCCACCGTGATCGCGCCGACCGGGCACGCCTCCTCGCAGCGGCCGTGCCCCACGCAGCGCAGGCCGTTGATCACGGTCGCGGTGCCGCCGACGATGCCCAGCACGTCGCCCTCCGGGCAGGCGTTGACGCACGCGCCACAGCCGACGCACATCGAGGCGTCCACGTGCGGGAACTGCGCGGTGGGCCGGTCGATCCCCAGCGAGGCCGCTTCCGCCTTCCGCTCGTGGTCGCGACGGTGCCGCGTGCGGAAGCGCACCGCGTACGGCACGACGATGCCGGCCACGAGCGTCACCGACGCGGCCCAGATGAGCCCGGACTCGGTCACCAGCCCCGGCATCAGAAGCGGTACCCGAGCTCGAAGAACCCGCGCACGCCGGGCAGCGGGTCCTGGATGGCGTACTCCAGGTCCGCGCGGCCGAAGACGCCGCCCGGGAGCTGCGCGTAGCCCGACCCGCGGATCCACTGGCTGAGCGTCGAGCCCGAAGCACCCGCCTGGTAGCGGTTCGCGGTGTAGGAGAGGTCGAGCCGGTGGCCCCCCTGCAGGCTCCGTCCCGCGCGCACGGTCGCCAGTGCGCCGCTCGCGTCGGGCGTGTCGTAGTAGCTGCCCTCGAACGACAAGTCGAGCGACGCCACGCTCGGCGTGCGCACGCCACCGTACGCGGCCAGCGAGACGTCTTCGCGTCCCTCTTCGCTGCGGACGGACGCGCCGGTCCAGAAGCCCAGGCCGCCCGGACGCGTGACCCGCAGGTCGCCGCGGAGGGTCTGCCGCAGGCGGCGATCGAACGTCTCGGTCGGGATCCCGCTCGTGAGCGCGGTCCAGTAGTTGCGCGAGCGGTCGTAGGACACGCTCACGTCCGCGCTGTGCGACGCGCGCCAGCCCAGCTGCGCGCGCGCCTCCGAGAGGTCGACCGAACGGCCCGCGCGCTCGAGCCGCCAGCCGCGGTTGAAGTCGATCTCGACCGCCTCGTACAGCCACAGCCGGCCGCTGCGGACCTGGCCCGTCTGCGCGACGTACTCGCGGCTGATCTCGGCGCCCGCGTGCTCGCGCACCGCGGAGACCACGAAGTCGCCGGGCGAGGGGCCCGAGCGGCGGCCGAGCCGCACGAACGCACCGTACTTCGCGCCCGACGGCACACCCACGTCGAGCGCGTCCGGCGTGCGTCCCGCGAACGCGCCCAGGTGCACCGCCGGGGTCACTCCGAGCTGCCCGGCCACGCCGTCGAGGTAGCCCAGGCCCCCGAACGGGTATGCGCCCAGCCGACCCGCGGCCGCCGCGTACCGGCCGTTCACCGGCGTCCACGCGATCGAGGCCTCGTAGAGGCGGTGGCGCGAGTCGGACGGAGCGACGGCCAGGCCGCCCAGGTTCTCGCGCTCGATCTGGCGCCCGCTGCCGCGCAGGCGCACGTCGAGCGGCAGGCCGCCCAGGCTGCGGCCCGTGACGTCGGCGCGCGCGAGCTGCTCGGTCACGTCGCGCCCGCTGCCCGACGAGTCCTGGAACGTCCCGTATCCGGCCGACACGCCGCCGTAGAGGCGCGGGCGCGGAGCCTCCTCGCGACGCGCGGTGGGCGCCTGCACGGTCCCGGTGCGCTCGTTCGGCGTGACCGTGATCTCGCGCGGCCCGTCGGCCGCGGTCGCGGGAGGCTGCTTCGCCCCCAGCCGCACGAGCCGATCGCCCGGCCTCACGGGACGGTTCTCGCTGATCACGGTGCAGGACGACGAGTGCTCGGCCAGGAACGCGA
>JAICEW010000130.1 GCA_025923995.1 Vicinamibacteria bacterium
AGGCGCACCACGAACCCGTCGTCGCGCTGGCGCGCGTGGAATGCCTCGACGCGCTCGGCCATCGCGCGCAGCGCGCGCACCAGCCGCTTGTCCGCGCGACGCGCCAGCACGCGCAGGTCGGACGGCCGCACGCGCAGCTCGGACGGCCGCAGGCGCACGGCGTCGAACCGCGCGGTCAGGCGGACGAGCGCTTCGTCGCCGCCCCGCCGGACGTCGCGCAGGATCGCCGTGACCGCGCGGGCCACCGCCGGCCGCGGGCGCGCGGCGCGCGGCAGCGCGGCCAGGAAGGCGCGCCAGGACGCGGTGCCGAAGCGGACCCTCCTCATGGCGCGAGCGACTCCAGCAGCTTCGCGACGTCCGCGCGCCGCGCGTGGTAGCTGGCGCGGTTCACGATGAGCCGCGCGGACGACGACGCGACCTCCTCGACCGTCTCCAGGCCGTTCTCCTCGAGGGTGCGTCCCGTCTCGACCACGTCCACGATGCAGTCCGCGAGGCCCAGGCCCGGCGCCAGCTCGACCGAGCCGGCCAGCTTCACGACCTCGACCGACTGGCCTCGGGCCAGGAAGTGCGCGGACGCGACGCGCGGGTACTTGGTGGCCACGCGCACCGTGGAGGCGCCAAGCGGGTCGGGCCCGCCGCGCGGCCGGGCCACGACGAGCCGGCAGCGTCCGAAGCCGAGGTCCAGCGGCTCGTACACGTCGCTGGCCATCTCGAGCAGCACGTCGCGGCCGGCGACGCCGCAGTCGGCCACCCCGTACTCGACGTACGTGGGCACGTCCATGTCCTTCACGAACAGGAAGCGCAGCCCGTCCATCTCGACCACCAGCCGGCGTCCCTCGCCCTCGGGGAACGGCAGGCCCACGCGGCGGAACAGCGCCTCCGACCCCGCGAGCAGCTTGCCCTTGGAGAGGGCGACGGTGAGGCTCACCGCTCGACCTCCAGCCGGACCGGGCGTCCTTCCGCCCGGAGCGCGCGGGCCCGCACCAGCCCTTCAGCGATGCTGGGGCCGCCGACGCGCTCGGGCGGCGCCGGCGCGGTTGCGTCGAGAGCGCCCTGCCGCTCGAGCAGCAGCGCGAGGCGGTCGAGGCCGAGCATGAAGCCGACCGCGGGCAGCGGCCGTCCGAAGCGCGCCAGCAGCGAGTCGTAGCGTCCGCCGCTGCCCACCTCGAACCCGAGGCCGCGCGCGTAGGCGCGGAACACCAGGCCGGTGTAGTAGTCGAGGCCGCGCACCTCGCCCAGGTCGATCGCGAGGCGCGGGCCCAGGCCCGCCGCGACCAGCGCGTCCACCACCTCCGCCAGCTCCGCGACGGCCGCGGCCGCGGCGGGCGAGAACGCGAGCGTCGTGCGCGCGCGGCCCAGCACGTCCACTCCACCGCCCAGCGTCGTGAGCTCCGCCAGGGCGTCCCGCACCGTCGGCGGCGACGCGTGCATCACGGCGCGTACGCCGCTCGCGTCCTTCGCCTCCACGCGCTCGCGGAGGCGCTCGAGCGTCTCCCGCGGCAGGCCCGCGGTCAGGCCTGCGAAGACGCCCACGTGGCCGATGGCGAGGACCCAGTCCGCGGCGCCGACCGTCTCCAGGCACTCGGCCGCGATGGCCAGCGTCTCCGCGTCCGCGGCGCGGCCGCCGCCGAGGTGCTCCAGGCCCATCTGGTGCAGCTCGCTCTGGCGTCCGGCCTTGGGCGGCTAGTAGCGGAGCACCTCGCCCGAGTAGTACAGGCGCAAGGGCGCGGGCCGATCGGCCAGGCGGCCGGCCGCGATCTTGGCCAGCAGGCTCGTGAAGTCCGGCCGCAGGGCCAGCAGGCTCCCGTCGCGGCCCACGAACGTGTAGGTGCGCGGGCCCAGCGCCTCGCCCGCGAACACGTCGGCGTAGTCGAAGAGCGGCGGGATGATCTCCTCGTACCCCCATCCCTCGAAGACGGAGACGACGCGCTCCTCGATGCGTCGGCGGCGGCGCGCCTCCTCGCCCAGGAAGCACTGCACCCCCGGCGGCACCTGGCTGCGCTCGTGGGAGGAGCCGTTCATCGTCAGCTCCCCACGTACTTGGCGTAGAGCGAGCGAGCGCGGGCGGGCTCGCTCACGCCCTTCACGATGGCCCGCCCGTCCTCGAACACGACCAGCTCCGCCTCGGGTGCCCGGAAGCGGACGAGGTACCCGTTGGCCTGGACCTCACCCGACGGCGCGAGACGCGCGGCCAGCGCGGCCAGGTCGAGCCGCGCCGCCGCCTCCGGACGCACCTGCACGGCGTCACGGCCGCACAGCGTGGCCGACGTCGACGCGCGCGCGTCGAGGAACTCGTAGCGGCGGTCGACGCACGCCGGGCACCAGGGCGCGCGCCCGCGCAGGTCCATCGTCTCGAACGTGCCCTGCCAGAGGTCGACCGTGACCACGCCCGGCAGCAGCGCGTCCGCGCGTCCGGCCAGCAGCTTGAGCGCCTCGCCGCCCTGCAGGCCGGCGACCACGTGCACGATCGGCCCGATCACGCCGACCGTGTCGCACGTCGGGCCCGAGCCGGGCGCGGGCATCTCCTCCAGCAGGCAGCGCAGGCACGGCGACACGCGCGGCCGCACGGCCAGCGCGAGGCCGTAGGCCCCGACGCACGCGCCGTAGACCCAGGGCACGTCCTCGCGCAGGCAGAGGTCGTTCAGCAGGAAGCGCGTCTCGAAGTTGTCGGTGCCGTCCAGGACGAGCGAGACCGCGCCGATCAGGGACGCGGCGTTGTCGGGAGCCAGGTCCGCCACCACGCCTTCGACCGCCACGTCCGAGTTGAGCGCGCGCAGGCGCCGCTCGGCCGCGACCGCCTTGGGCAGCCCGGCCGCGGCATCCGCCTCGTCGAACAGCGTCTGGCGCTGGAGGTTCGAGGGCTCGACGTAGTCGCGGTCGATGACGCGCACGCGGCCGACGCCGGCGCGGACCATCATGTCGCCCAGCGCGGACCCGAGCGCGCCCACGCCCACGATGGCGACGCTCGACTCGCGCAAGAGCGCCTGTCCGTCGGGACCGATGCCCGCGAACAGCGTCTGGCGCGAGTAGCGCCCGTTCACGGCGCCGCCTCCGCGGCCGCCTGCCACATGGCCTCGCGCGGCGCGTCCTGCCCGGTCCACATCTCGAACTGCAGCGCGCCCTGGGCGGCCAGCATCTCCAGCCCTTCGACCGCGACGCAGCCGGCCGCGCGCGCCTCGCGCAGCAGGCGCGTCTCGCGCGGCGCGTAGACCATCTCGAACACGATGCGGCCCGGCCGCAGCAGCTCGCGGGGCACCAGCGTCTCGCCTTCGTGCGGGGACTGGCCGACCGGCGTCGCCTGGACCAGCACGTCCCACTCGAGGTCCGGCAGGGACGAGAGCGGGCCCCATGAGGCTCCGCTTCGAGCGGCTGCTTCAGCGGCACGGGCGGGATCCCGAGCCAACATCGTAGTGCGTGCCCCTTGAGCTGCGAGAGCGTCGGCTGCGGCGCGGGCGGCCCCTCCCGCTCCCAGGATCACCACAGTGCGACCCGCGATCGCGGTGCGCTCACGCAGCGGCATCACGACACCCGCCCCGTCCGTGCTGGCGCCGATCCAGCCGCCGCCGTTGCGCATCACCGTGTTGACGCTGGTCATGCGGCGCGCCGCCTCGTCGACGCTCGCCAGCCGCGGCACCACGTCGCCCTTGTACGGGCGCGTGACGCTGAAGCCCGAGAGGTCCAGCAGCGGGAGCGCGTTCCAGAACGCGCCCAGGTCGTCCGCGGAGATGGGCACGAAGACGGCGTCCATCCCTCGCTCCGCGAACGCGCGGTTGTGCAGCGCGGGCGAGAGGCTGCGCGAGACGTCGGTGCCCACCAGCCCGTACACGCGCGTCTTCCGTGTGACGTCGCGCACGCGGTACACGCGCTCCATCGCATCCAGGTCGATCTGGCCGGCGGCTGACTCGCGGCCCGTCGCGGACGCGGCGTACATCCAGGGCGCGTCGTACCGTCCGCCCAGCAGGCGCGTCGGCGTGCCCAGACGGCCCATCGCGATCGCGATCAGCGGGACCGGGCCCCGTTCGCTCACGCGCTCGCACAGCGCGAGCACGCGCCCGACGTCCGCGAACGTGCGCGGCGTCACCGCGATCTTCACCACGGCCGGGCCCGCCTCGCACATGCGCGCGTAGCGGCCTTCCAGGTCGCCGGGCGTGCCGGTGAGGTCGTGGTGTGACACCACGAGCCGCCGGCCGGCCGCGTGGGCCTTGACCGTCGAGGAGAGCAGATCGGCCTCGACGTCGACGTAGTCGAACCCCAGGTCGAGCCCGGCGACGAGCATCGCCCGGCGTGCCGGATCGCCGTCCGGCATCTGCCCGCCCTGGGAGGCCGCCCGGCAGGTGAGGACCAGCGGCCGCGGCGCGGCCTCGCGCAGCGCCCGCAGGTCGACCGAGGACATGAGGTCCGCGCGCACCTCGAACAGGTCGGCCCGGTCGGCCAGCTCCGCCATGCGGCGGAGCGCGCCCTCCGTGTCGGGTTCGGTCAACACCACGCAGATGCGCGTCACGGCGCCGGCTCCCACCGGGCCCGTCGCCGTCGGGCCCGGAAAATCAAAAAGCCTCTCCGGGCTTCCCGAAGAGGCTTGTTTGGCCGACCGCCGATCTCCCCAGGAAGCCCGTCCCGCGTTCGCGGTCGGGCCGCCCGGCCCGCCGCCTACGGGTGGTAGCGGAAATGGAAGAAGGGACGCCAGGCCCACACGTCCGCGGTGCGGAGCGTTGCCTGCCCGAGCAGCACCTTCGTATCCATGGCGATCAGCCTCCGATTCTAGGAAGACGGCAGGGGCCAAGTCAAGCCGTCGGCCCGGGTGGTTGTCGTAGACTTCGGGGATGGACACACGCTCCCGGGCCCTCCCCGCCGCCGCCACTCTCCTGCTGGCCATCGCGCCCGCGATCGCGCAGGAGGCCGGCTACCGCAGCGACGTCGAGCGCTGGCGTACGCAACGGGAGGACCGCCTCAAGGCCGACGGGGGCTGGCTGACCGTCACCGGGCTGTTCTGGCTCAAGGACGGCGTGAACTCGTTCGGCAGCGCGCCCGCCAACGACATCGTGCTGCCGGCCGGCGTGCCCGGGCGCGCGGGGGTGTTCGAGCTGCGCCAGGGCAAGGTGACGGTGCGGCTGCAGCCCAGCGTCACCGCGGCCGTGGGCGGCGAGCCGTTCGTGTCGCGCGAGATGAAGACCGACCGCGACGGGTCTCCCGACGTGCTCACCATCGCACGCGTCAGCATGCACGTGATCCAGCGCGGCCAGCGCTTCGGGGTGCGGCTCAAGGACATGGACGCGGCCGCCCGCCGCCAGTTCACCGGGCTCAGCTGGTTCCCGGTGGACGAGTCGTACCGGGTGACGGCGCGCTTCGTGCCCTACGCGCCGCCGCGGCCGCTCTCGGTCCCCAACATCCTGGGCGAGATCGAGGAGATGCGCAGCCCCGGCTACGCGCTGTTCACGCTGGAGGGGAAGGAGGTGCGGCTGGAGCCGGTGCTGGAGTCGCCCGGCGCGCAGGAGCTGTTCTTCATCTTCCGCGACACGACCGCCGGCAAGGAGACCTATCCCGCGGGCCGCTTCCTCTACTCCTCGCTCCCCCGCGACGGCTCGGTGGTGCTGGACTTCAACAAGGCCTACAACCCGCCCTGCGCGTTCACGCGCTTCGCCACGTGCCCGCTCCCGCCCAGGAGCAACAAGCTCGACATCCGGATCGCCGCGGGCGAGAAGGACTATGGGCACCACTGACAAGGCGCGCCGCAACGGCCAGCTCGGCCTGCTGCTGGGCCTCATCGACGAGTCCTTCGACAAGCGCTCCTGGCACGGCACCAACCTGCGCGGCGCGCTGCGCGGCATCGACGCGCGCCAGGCCTCGTGGCGCCCGGGGGCGGGACGACACAACATCTGGGAGCTGGCCGTGCACGCGGCCTACTGGAAGTACGCGGTGCGCCGGCGGCTCACGCGCGAGAAGCGGGGCGCGTTCGGCGAGAAGGGCAGCGACTGGTTCGTGCGGCCGGCGGCCGGGGAGAGCTGGGAGAAGGACCTCGCCCACCTGCTGCGCGAGCACCGCCTGCTGCGCGACGAGGTGGCGCGGCTGCGCGAGCAGGACCTGCCGCGCCGCGTGGGCACCAGCCGCTGGACGCACGCGGCCATGGTGCGTGGCATCGCGTCGCACGACCTCTACCACGCGGGCCAGATCCAGCTCATCAAGAGGATGCTGCCGGGTCGGGGGAAGAGCCGCGGGAGGCGGGCAGGGGATGCCCTCCCGCAGGAGGAGAGGGGTGCGCCGCAAGGCGCCGCGATGGGGCTGGCCCCTCGATGACGGCCGGCGTGCGTCCGCCGCTCGAGCTGTCGCTCACCTGGGAGCGCGACCTGCTCTTCTCGGGCGTTATCGGCGAGCACCGCCTGCACCTGGACGGCAACGGCCAGGACGGCGTGTCGCCGGTGCAGGCGCTCGGCTTCGCGCTGGCCTCGTGCATGGGCAGCGACGTGGCGCTCATCCTCACGCGCGGTCGCCATCCGCTGCGCGCGCTGCGCGCCCACCTGACCGCGCACCGCGCGCCCACCGACCCGCGCCGCTTCGTCAGCGTGGCGCTCCGCTTCGAGGTCGAAGGCGCCGTGCCCGCCGAGGCCGTCGAGCGCGCCCTCGCCCTGTCGCGCGAGAAGTACTGCTCGGTCTGGCACTCGCTGCGCCAGGACATCGCGTTCGAGACGTCGTTCAAGATCGTCGACTGAAACAGCCGGCGGCTTACGGCGGGATGACCGGGTCGTTCGAGAACAGGTTGGGATCGCGGTAGCACGTCGCGCCCGTGTCGACGAACGGTGCGGGGCAGCTTCCCCAGCACAGGGACCCGATGCCCGTGAACCCTGCCGGGCAAGGCTGGTAGCAGAGCCCCGCCTCCAGCGAGAGGCCGGCGCGGCACCCGATCGGGATCGTGCCCGCGCCGCGCCCGATCATCCCCTTCGCGAAGATGTGGGCGTCGCGCCGGCAGGCACAGCCGTCGTTGGCGAAGCCTGCGGGGCAGATCGAGCAGCCCTTGGCGAGGGTGACTCCGCACTTGTCGTACCAGGGGCAGGCCTGGTTGTTGGAGCCGAAGACCCACGCGTCGCGCCGGCAGACGGCGCCGTCGTCATGGTAGTCGGCCGGGCAGTACTGCCAGCAGAACGTGCCGACGCCCCGGTAGCCGTCGGGACAGAGCGCGTAACACAGGCCCGCGTCGTACCCGCGGCCGGGTCCGCAGTCGTCCGGGATCGACCCCACGCCGCGCCCGAAGGACGGCTTCCCGATCACGTGGATGAGCCGGCAGGTCGTGCCGTCGTTGCTGTACCCCGTCGGGCAGGGGACGAAGGAGCGCGTGGGCGCGCCGCCGCTGCAGAACCCCGGCCTCGCCGTCCCGGGGGCCGAGCAGTAGAACCGCTCGTACTGCTCCAGCGTGTGGATCGCACCCGGGTTGTCGAGCAGCACCTTGACCATGAACGCGTGACCGACGGGGGCGGAGAGCGCCATCAGCCGCACGCCCACCAGGTCCTCGTTGAAGTCGATGAACGACGCATCCAGGCTGGATATCCCCGGAGTGACCGAGACCCCCGTGCCGGTGACGACCGCTTCCCAGTAGTTGGCCCAGCCCTCGTTGAAGACGAACCCGCGGTTGGTCACCTGTCCGCCGTCGTGCGGGCGGGCGTACGCGAAGCGGAAGTTGTCGTAGTCCCAGTGCGTGTGGGCGCCGTCGGCGACGTGGCGGACCGAGTGGCCGAACTCGTGGAAGAACGTGCTACGGAACGACGGGGACGACGCGTCGCTCGGCACGACCAGGTAGGCGTAGGGGGTGTGGAACGCGGTCGCCGAGCTGTTGACCGACGTCCAGCGCTTGACCTGGAGCTGTCCCGCCGGCGGCGCCGTGCCCATCAGGCCGAAGTAGTGCGTCAGCGCGCGGACACCGCGCTGCCAGAGCACGCAGTCGGTGGGGGAGATGTTGACGTCGCCGAAGGCCGACACCGAGCCCGTCGTCGTCGGAGCCTGGTCGATGCGATCGCTCCGGGTGACGTGCCAGTCGTCCATGATCTGCAGGGGCGCGGTGGGCGTCGCGGCCGCCGGGTCCAGCCGTACCTGGCCGGTGTAGGCGACGAAGACCGAGCCGGGAACACCCGAGAACTCGGCCGCGATGGAGAAGGTCCCGTCGGTGGCGCTGGTTCCTCCGAACCCGCCCACGGCGACCTGGAGGTACGGTGCGGGAGCGCCATCGCACATGAGCCGGCCGGTTACGGTGTGCGTGCCTCCGTGCAGGGGCTGGACGACGACCCCGACATCGCCCTCCGCGGGGGGCTCCCGTCGCGGAGGCATGCGCACGGCCGCGCGGTCGGGACGCAGCTCGAGGACACCGGGACGCGACATCTGGAAGTGGTCGGGCCACGTCCAGACGAACTGCCTGGCATCGACGTTCGGGCTCAGGGGTACCAGCTCGACCACGAGCTCGGCCCGCTCGGCGTCGGGGGCCATGCCCTGCTCGAGCCAGAACCCCAGCTCGGCGCGGCGGTCCTTCCTCCCGACCCGGCGCACCTCCAGCGTCCGCGCGAGCAGCTCGAGCATCGCGGGCGGGACCTTGTCGGTCGCGCGCACCACGACCGTGAAGTCCTCGTTGCCGCCGATCTCGCGGCGCTGGAACGTCTTCTCGTGAAGCGGGGGCTCCTTGGGCGGAGGCGGCTGGCCGGCCGCGGGACCGGCGAGGATCACCGACAGGGGCACGAGCGCTCTCGTCAGGGGTCGGATCAGCAGGTTCATGGATTCACCGTTGCCAGTGGACGCGGCAACGGCACGGAAAACGTCTCGGCGATTCGACGGGGCCCGCTGATTCGGTGGCCGGCGGTGCGCTCGACTAGTACGCGCCGACCAGCCGCCGGAAGCCGTTCGCGTCGTGCGGCTGCGCACGCACGCGGCGCGACGCGCTGGCCTTGAGGCCGCGCGAGCCCGCGCTGCAGCTCCCGGTCGCGGCGTAGTGGAGCGCCTCGCCCAGCGAGCCCTCGCCGGGGTCGCCCAGCGCGTGCTCCAGGTCGTCCGGAGCCGCGCAGTCGGGCGGGAAGCCGCCGAAGTAGTCGCCCTCGTCGGCCGCGTTGCGGATGGAGAAGGCGACCGGGTAGAAGATCTTGCCGCAGAAGCGGAAGCCGTACTGCCCGACCGGCTTGCCGTAGCTGTTGTCGCCCACGATGGTCACCGGCAGGTACGGCTTGAGCGCGTTGATGACGAGCTCGCTGGCCGAGGCCGAGGCGCGGGTGGTGATCGCGACCAGCCGCGGCGCGGAGAGGGCCGCGGCGGCGTTGTCGAAGAACAGCGACGTGTTGCGCGCGCTCTGCCGATCGTTGTGCACGTAGCGGGCCATCAGCAGCCCGTTCGTGCGCATGCCGCCGACGAGGTCCGCCAGGTGCTGCGCCACGCTGACGAGCCCGCCGCCGTTGTAGCGCAGGTCCAGGACGAGGTCGGTCGCGCCTTCGGCGTTGAGCTGGGCGAAGGCCGCGTCCAGCGCCGCGTTGGAAGGCTGGACGAAGTTGTGGAACAGCACGTACCCGACGCGGCGGCCCTCCACGTCGAACGTCCGCGTGATCGCCACCGTCGGGATGGTCACCATGGCCTTGACCAGCGCGACCTCGCGCTCCTCGCCGTCGGGGTTGCGCAGGCGCATCCGGACCGTGTGCCCGACCGTCGCCGGCCCCAACGCGGAGTCGATCTGTCCCGCCGCCTCCAGCTCGGCAACGCTGCGTCCGTCGATCGCGAGCACCTGCTGATTGCGGTCGAGCCCGGCGGCCGCGGCGGGGCTGCCCGGGAACGCCTCGATGATCCTCAGGTCGCCAGGGCCCGCCAGCCGGTTGCGGAAGCCGAACCCGACGTACTGGCTCTCGGAGAAGAACGCGTCGCTGGTCGCCTCGGCCGCGATGTAGCTGAAGCCCTCGTCCTGCGGGCGCAGGCGGACGGCCTCCAGGTACGCCTCGGGCGACGGGAACTGGCCCGGGTCCGGGTCGGGAAGCTGCTGGTACCAGTAGTAGTACTCGCGCAGGACCGTGCGGACGAAGTGGTTCTGGCCCGACACCGAGCAGTCGGTCGCCTGGGCGCCGGCCACGGCCGGCAGCAGGACCAGGGCGGCGGCGACGAGCCACGTACGAGTGTCACGACGCATGGGTCCTCCGCTACGAGTCAATAGGATACGCCCCTGCCCCGCTTTGTCACCTTTCGGGCCCCTCGGACGTGGTGGGGACGAAGGGCGCGCGCGCCCTCGGGAGGAGCCAGGATGGACCGCAAGGTGGATGTGGTGGTGCTCGGCGGAGGGATGGCGGGTCTGGCGGCGGCGACGTACCTGGCCCGGACGGGCCGATCGGTCGCCGTGCTGGAGAAGGGAGCCCACCCGGGCGGGCGGGCGCGCACGCGGACCAGGAACGGATTCCACTTCAACGTCGGCCCGCACGCCCTGTACCGCGGCGGCGCCGGGATCGCGGTCCTGCGCGAGCTGGGCGTGCCCTTCCACGGCCGGCCGCCCGACGGCCGACGCGCGCTGGGCGTCACCGCCCACGGACTGCACCCGCTGCCCGTGACGCCGGGGGCGCTCATCACCAGCCGTCTGATGGGGCTCTCCGCGAAGTGGGAGCTGGCGCGCCTGACGCGGAGGCTGCCTTCGATCGATGCGGCCGCGGCGAACGGCCTGTCCCTCGCCGAGTGGACGTCCGCGAACGTCCGTCACGCCGAGGTGGCGGAGCTGCTCCACGCGTTCTTCCGCGTATCGACCTATACCGACGATCCGGAGCGCATGAGCGCCGGGGCGGCGCTCTCCCAGCTCCAGCTCGCGCTCGGACGCGGTGTGCTGTACCTGGACGGCGGGTGGCAGACGCTCGTCGACGGGCTCCTGGAGCGGGCGCGCGAGGCCGGCGTGCGGGTCGAGACGCACGCGGAGGTGGAGGCCGTCGCGCACGACGCGCTCGTCCGCGGCGTGCGGCTGCGCGACGGCACGCTGTGGACGGCGCCCGTCGTGGTGTCCACGCTGCCGCCGGCGGCGATCGCGTCCCTGCCGGGCCTCGAAGGGACCCAGGTCGCTCGCATCGCACGCACGCGCGTGCCGGTGCGGGCCGCCACGCTCGACCTCGGCCTGCGCCGGCTGCCGCGCCCGCAGGCGCCCGTCGCGTTCGGCCTGTCGCGTCCGCTGTACTTCTCGGTGCACTCCGCGGTGGCCCGGCTGGCTCCGGAAGGAGGCGCGCTCGTCCACGCGATGCTGTACCTGGGCCGCGACACGCGGGCGCCGCAGGCCGTCGAGTCCGAGCTGGAGGCGCTGGTGGACCGCGTGCAGCCGGGCTGGCGCGACGAGGTCGTCGAGCGCCGGTTCGTGCCGGACCTCCTGGTCGCGAACGCGCTGCCGCTCGCGAGCGAGGGAGGCGTCGCGGGTCGTCCCGGCGTGACGGTCTCCGAACGGCCGGGCCTCTACGTCGCGGGCGACTGGGTCGGCCCCACGGGCCAGCTCGCGGACGCGAGCCTGGCCAGCGCGCGCGCCGCGGCGGCCGCGGGGGTGGGCGGCTCGGAGCGCGTGGTCGCCGCCTGACGGAGGGCACCGTGGGCGAGGTGTGGCACGATGCCTCCATGCGGCCGGCCGCGGTCGAGGACGCGTTCCGCGAGCACCGGGGCTTCCTGTGGGGCCTCTCGTACCGCATGGTCGGCAACGCGGCCGACGCGGACGAGCTGGTCCAGGAGACGTTCGTGCGCGCGCTGGAGCGGCCGCCCTCCGACCCCGACCGGCCCTGGCGCCCGTGGCTCACGCGCGTGGCCATGAACCTGGGCCGCGATCTCCTGCGCCGACGGAAGCGCCGGCGCTACGAGGGACCCTGGCTGCCCGGGCCGGTACCGACCGGCGCGGGCGGCCTCCCGGTGGAGCCGGTCGATCCCGCCCCGGGACCGAGCGCGCGCTACGACCGCCTCGAGAGCGTGACGGTCGCGTTCCTGCTCGCGCTGGAAGCGCTGACCCCGGCCCAGCGGGCCGTCCTCCTGCTGCGCGACGTGTTCGACTACTCCGTCCGCGAGACGGCCGAGGCGCTCGAGATGTCCGAGGCCAACGTCAAGACCACGCACCTGCGGGCCCGCCGCGTGATGGAGTCGTACGACCAGCGTCGCGGCCAGCGGCCGGGCCCGCACGCGCAGCGCTCGGGGCAGGCGCTCGAGCGCTTCCTCGCCTGCGTCGCCCAGGGCGACGCCGCCGGGGTCGAGTCGCTGCTGGCCCGCGACGTGCGCTCCATCTCCGACGCCGGCGGCGAGTTCGCGGCCGCGCGGCGCGAGGTGAGCGGCGCCCCGGCCGTCGCGCACCTCTACCTGGGCCTCGCGCAGAAGGGCGGGCGCGTGACCGACCTGCGGTGGCTCACGCTCAACGGCCAGCCCGCGGTGGAGATCCGCTTCGCGGGCGGCCGACCGGGCTGGGCCCCGCGCGTCATCCTCCAGGCCGACACCGACGCCGAGGGGCGCATCGAGCGCCTCTACTCCATGATGGCGACGTGCAAGCTGACCGCGTTGGATGCCGGCGCCTCGTCCGATATCGTGGCGCCATGAAGAAGACCTTCCGGGCCACGATCTTCCGCGACGGATCGACCTGCTTCATCCCGGTGCCTTTCGACCCGCGGGAGGCCTTCGGCAAGGTGCGCGCGCCGGTCGAGGTGACGCTCAACGGCTACACGTACCGCAGCACGATCGCGTCCATGGGAGACGGGCCCTGCGTGCCGCTGCGGCGCAGCCACCGCGAGGCGGCGGGCCTGCAGGGCGGCGAGACGCTTCCGGTGACGCTCGCGCTCGACACCGCGAAGCGGGAGGTCGAGGCGCCCGCCGACCTGGCGAAGGCGCTCAAGGCCGCCCCCACCGCGTGGGAGCGGTGGCGCGCGCTCAGCTACACGCACCAGCGCGAGCACGTCGAGGCGGTCCTGGAGGCGAAGAAGCCGGAGACGCGCGCGCGGCGGATCGAGGCCGCGGTGCGCGCGCTCGCGGCGAGCGCGCCGAAGCGGCGTCGCTAGGGCAAGGCCGTCCGCAGCAGCCGCACCACGTTCCCGCCCATCACCCGCGCGATGTCGTCCTCGGCCATCCCGGCGTCCAGCAGCGCCTGCGTGACCTGCGGCAGGCCAGCCGCGTCGAAGGGCGTCGTGACCGCGCCGTCGAAGTCCGAGCCCAGACCGACGTGCTCGGCCCCGGCCACGCGCACCGCGTGGACGATCGCCCGCGCGACGGCGCGCGCGTCGTCGCCGCAGACGGCGGTGTCCCAGAAGCCGATGCCGACGACACCGCCCGTGGCCGCGATCGCGCGCAGCTGGGCGTCGCCCAGGTTCCGCCGGTTGTCGCACGTACCGCGCACGCCGGTGTGCGACACCACGACGGGCCGGCGGGCCACCGCCAGCACGTCGTCGATGGTCTGCGGCGAGGCGTGCGCCAGGTCGACCAGGACCTTCCGTTCCTCGAGCGCGCGCACCCACTCGCGGCCCTTCGCGGTGAGCCCGCCCTTCGTCACGCCGTGGGCCGACCCGCCGATGTCGGTGTCGAAGAAGTGCGTGGGCGCCATCATGCGGAAGCCGGCGTCCGCGAGCACGCCCACGTTGCCCAGGTCGCCGGACAGCGCGTGCGAGCCCTCCAGGCCCAGGAGGGCGCCCACCAGCCGCGGGTCGGCGCGGCGCCGCTCCAGGAACGCGTCGAGGTCGGCCGCCGTGCGCACGAGCGTCAGCGCCCCCTGCGACCGCCGCGAGGCCGCCGTGAGCCGCGTCGCCTGGTGGAGCGCGCGGGCCCGCAGGCTGCCCCAGGTCGCGGGCGGCCAGCGCTGGGCGATGGCGAGCAGCGTGATGTCGTCGCTGCGGTCGTCGTTGCGCTCGATGTTCAGGTGTTTGGGCGACTTGGTGACCACCGTGAACATCTGCAGTGCGACCCCGCCTTCCTGCAGGCGCGGCAGGTCCACGTGCCCACGCGACCCGCGGCGCAGCAGGTCGCGGTCCCACAGCAGCGTGTCGGCATGCAGGTCCGCCACCAGCAGGCGCTGATGGAGCGCGAGCGCCCCCGCGCTCACCGCGATGGGCTTCGCCGCCAGCCGGTTGAGCCGCTTCTCCGCCTCTTCCGGCACGATCGCCGCCGCGGCGGCTCCCACCGCTCCCAGGACGGCCCCGGCGACGAGCCAGCGGCGGCTCACGCGGACGCCTCGTGGCGCGTGAAGCGGAACGCGGCCGCGGAAGCCACGAGCGTCACCGCCAGCCACAGGGCCAGACGCGCCGACGCCTGCACGCCGAACGCGAGCAGGACAAGCGAGCAGGCCACGAACAGCCCGGCGGCCACCAGCGCGCCCGCGCCCGGCCGGGGAAGGTCGGTCCGGTTCCAGCGCACGTTGAACAGCGCGCCCGCCGTGAGGGCCGCGAACAGCGTCAGCACCGCGCCCAGGTTCTGCAGCATCTCCTGCAGCGGGTGCGTGAAGAGGATCAGGAGCGCGAGCGCGCCCTGCAGCGCGATCGCCGCGGCCGGCGGCGTGTCGCCGGCGCCCTTGAGGGCGCGCGGCAGGAAGCCGTCGGCCGCCATGGCGGCGTAGACGCGCGGCCCCGCGAACACCATCGCGCTCATGGACGACACCAGCGCCGCGATCGTGAGCACCGACATGGCCGCGCCGCCCGTCGGCCCCAGCGCGTCGCGCATGACGACGTGCCCGAGCGTCACCAGGTCGGTCTCGAACGTGAGCGCGACCGACGCCTGCTCGGGCGTGAGGCTGGCCACGAACACCCAGTTCACGGCCAGGTAGAGCACGGCCACGAGGAGGCAGCCCAGCAGCATCGCCCGCGGCACGTCGCGCCGCGGCTGCCCGAACTCGGACGCCGCGTACACCGCGGCGTTCCAGCCGCTGAACGCGAACGAGACGAAGAAGAGGCTGCTCGCGAAGACGTGCACGACGTCGTCCGCGGGACGGGGCGGCTCCCAGGCCGGCCAGGCGGCCGGCGCGTGGGCCAGGCCGACCGCCACGAAGCCGAAGAGGAGCGCGCACTTCAGGACGACCAGGCCGTTCTGCGTCCGCGTCGAGGCGCGGAAGCCGGCCGCGTGGAGCATCGTGAGCGCGGCGATCAGGCCGCCCGCGACCGGCAGCGGCGGGGCCGATGGCCAGAGCGTCCTCGCGAAGTGGCCCGCCGAGAGCGCCGAGGCCGCGATGGGCGCCGAGAAGCCGACCAGCAGCGACGTCCACCCGGCCAGGTAGCCGGCGAAGGGGTGCAGGAGGTCCGAGAGGAAGCGGTACTCGCCTCCGGACCGCGGGCACGCGCGCACGACCGCGCCGTACGCGACCGTGCCCGCGAGTGCCAGGACCGCACCCACGACCCAGGCCAGCAGGATCGCGCCGGGGCGGAGCTGCTGCGCCATGAAGCCGGCGGACACGAAGACGCCGGCCCCGATCATGTTCGCGACCACGAGCCCGACGCCGGAGGCCAGGCCCAGGCGCTGCGGGGCGGCGCCTTGCTCGGGCATCCGCGCTCAGACCCGCAGGGACACGGACACGCCGTCGCGCGTGGGGTTCACGAAGGTCTGGAAGCCGGGGTGCGCGAACAGGCGGCGGGTGTACTCGCGGATGCCGGCGGTGTCGGGCTGGCCGTCGTCCTCGCCCGGCAGGATGCGGCCCGACCAGAGCACGTTGTCGCTGATGAACAGGCCGCCCGGCCGCAGGCGCTGGTGCGCGAGGTCGACCGTCTCCGGATACCCGGCCTTGTCGATGTCGTTGTACACGACGTCCCAGGTGCCACCCACGCGGCGCAGCGCCGCCGTGGCCTCCTCCTGGTGGTAGGTGACCCGGTCCCAGACCCCGGCGCGCCCGAGGAAGCCGCGGGCCAGCTCGACGTTCTCGGCCGAGAGCTCCGTGCAGTGGACCTCACCGCCCTCGCCCACCGCCCGCGCGAAGTGCAGCGCCGAGTAGCCGTAGCCCGAGCCCAGCTCGAACACGCGGCGGGCGCCGATGGCTCGCGCGAGAACGGCCAGCGAGCGGCCCACCAGCGGGCCCACGATGGGGAACTTCCGCTCCCGGGCCAGCTCCTCCATCTCGTGGCGCACGGCGTCCTCGTCGTCGTACAGACGGCGCAGGTACTCCTCGATGTCCGGATTGACGATGGGTGGCATGCCCGCCCACTTCACCACAAACCGGGCGCGCCCGACAACGGGCCCGACGTCAGGAGCCGGGGACGCCGAGCGAGGGACGCGTCCAGTAGTCGGAGAGCGTGATGAGGAACAGGATGGCCAGGAAGGCGATCGAGACCACCACCACCATCGTCACCAGGCGCTCGCTGTACTTCACGTGCATGAAGAACAGGATGACGAGCGCGGCCTTGCTGCACGCGATC
>JAICEW010000131.1 GCA_025923995.1 Vicinamibacteria bacterium
AGTTCCTGAGGCGAGAGAAGGAGGTCGATCATGCGCTTGCGTCACCTTCCAGCGATCCTGGCGACGTTGGCGGTCCTCTCCCTGGCCGGCTGCGGGGAGGAGGAGAACAACTTGACGGGTTCCTACTCGGGGACGGCCCGCGCGACCGCGGCGGGAACCACTCTGGAGGTGCAGTTGACCGTCAGGCTCTCCCAGTCCGACGCGTCATTGAGCGGAACCTTCGATGCCATCCAGCCCGACGGCAGCGTCGACCGTGGCAGCATGTCGGGGAGCGTGCGCGGCTCCGCGGTCAGCCTGACGTTCACACCCGCCTCCCCGGCCGACTGTCCCGCGACCTCCGAAAGCACCTTCTCCGGGAACCGGATCAGCGGGCCGCTCTCGATCAACTGTCCGGGGCAGGCTCCGGTCCCCGGCACGCTCGAGCTCATGAAGCAGTGACTCGCCAACTGCCGTAGAGGTCAGATGGCTGCGCCGGGTCCGTTGCCCCTCAGTTTGCAGGGCGGGTGGGTTCGTACTCCACGAGCAGCAATCGGTGGTCGGACACGCCCGCGCGAATGGTTCGGGCCGACACGGCACGCAGATCCGGGGTCGACCAGCATTGGTCGATACGCGCAAGCGGCAGCTCGGAAGTCGCGGTACCAGGCCAACCCCGCCCGGCTGTCTCCCACGCGTCCACGAGGAATCGACGCATGGGCGCGTAGGAAGGCAGCGTGGCGGGGGAGTTGAAGTCCCCGCACACCAGGGCCGACTGCGCGCCCGTACTGCGCATGGTCGCGTGAACGAGCTCCGCGAGAGCGGGGAACTGAGCGACCCGTGCCTCGTGTCCATATCGCGGGCTACCCTGGAAGCCTCCCGCCACCCAGGTGACGACCGCGGGGAGCACCAGGCGCACGTTGACCACCACGAGCTTGGAACCGCGCGGCAGCTCGAGGAGCAACACCTGCGGCTCCACCCACGGACCCACCTTGCGGGTTGGCTGGACGCTCAAGGGAAAACGCGACAGGGTTCCGGGATCGAATCCCGGCACCCAGGTCGCGCCGGCCCAGGCAGGTGCTGGTCCACCGGCCGACTCCTGGACCAGAACGAGATCGGGTTGGAGTTCGCGGAGGATCGACCAGCATCGAGGGTTGCCGGCGACGTTCCAGCTCACGACTCTCAGCCGACCCGTCTGGGCGACGGACTGATGGGAGAGGCGTGGCCACTCGCCATGCGCGCCGAGGAGTAACAGCAGCAACAAGGTCGACGGGACGCTGCGCGTGCGCCACACGGCCGGCGCCAGCAGCACGAACCAGCCGATGGGCGGCCAGACCGCGACGAATTCACCCCACCAGGTCCGGTCGCCGACGATGTACAGCACGTGAAGCGCGAGGAGGCTCGTCAGCAGGATCCAGATCGTCCACCGGTTCCGCCGCGCGACCGCCGGCTGTTCCGAGACAGGGACATCGTTGGCGCTGACGTGTCGGGGCCCCTCGCCTGAGAGATCACGACCGGAGCCGTCACGCCATGACATGCCGTAGGGAAGGTAACCGATCCACTGGCTTGGCCCTACCGCGCCCCCGTCCTCATCGCCGCGCGGAACTCCGTCGGCGTCCGGTCCACCGCGGCCTTGAACAGCCGGCAGAACGCGCTGTGGTCGCTGTACCCGCAGGCGTGCGCGACCTCGGCGATGCTGGCGTCGCCGCCGGCCAGCATCTGGGCCGCGGCCTCCAGGCGCGTCTTGGTCATGAGCTGGACGGGCGTGACGTAGAAGATCCGCTTGATCAGCCGCTCGAAGCGGGCGGTCGATAGACCGGCCAGACGAGCCAGCTCCTCGACCCGCAGCGGCTCGGCCAGGTTCTCGCGCAGGTGCTCGACCGCGCGAGCGATCATCGGATACGCCCCGCTGCCGCTGCGCGGCTCGCTGATGTCGCGCGAGGTTCCCGCCAGACCCACGACCCGGCCCGCCAGATCGTGCAGCGGGAACTTCTGCGTGAGGTACCAGCAGCTCCCCTCGGAGTAGTAGTGCAGCTCGAGGCGGTCGCGGATCTTCACGCCCGTCTCGAGCACCTGGCGGTCCTGCTCGTGGTACGCGGGGCCGAGCGGCGGCGGGAAGACCTCCAGCGTGGTGCGGCCCAGGATCTCGTCCTTCGAGCGCGCGCCGGCGCGCAGCACCATCCCCTCGCTGACCACGACGTAGCGCGCCCGGGAGTCCTTCACGAAGAAGTCGACGTCGGGAAGGCAGTCGAACAGGGTCTCGGCGAACCAGGGGTGGGCCAGGCACGCGGCCAGGGGCTCGCGCAGGTGCTCGGCGGACGCCGGGGATAGCGCCGCCGGGAGGGAGGGGCGTCTGAGCGGTGCAGGCACTGAAGTTACGCCCGTTGATAGCATGTTCGCGCCCCCTGGGGAAGCGCATGACGGGCCGTGGGCTATGCGGAATTCGCCGATCTGGCGTCGAGGCCCCTCAAGACAGGCCAGACGCGTCGGGCGCACCATCCCCCCAACCGATTTCCCGTCGTGCCACTGCCGTCCGCCCGTCCGTGCGGAGGAAGGAGAAGGGGGCTATGCGTCTGCGATCTCTGGCCTGGGCTGGATGCCTGTTGGTGCCGCTCGGCGCGTCCGCGCAGGAGCGCGCCGAGCCGAGCCGGCCAGTCGAGGTGGACAAGTCGAAGGGAGAAGAAGAGCAGATCCGCAAGCGCGAGGAGTGGTTCATCCAGTCGCGCGGTCTGCGGAGCGAGCGGCGCCCGGACCTCCTGCGCGCGCAGGCAGTGGAGGAGCTGGACCGGGCGCAGGCCGCGCGCGCGAGCGAGCTGGAGCTGGCGGGCGAGACCTGGTCCCCGCTGGGGCCGGTCGGCATGACGATGCTGAGCTGGACCATGGGACGCGTCAGCGGGCGCGTGTCCGAGTCCGGCATCGCGGTCGATCCCGCGAACGAGAACGTGATCTACCTGGGCTCGGCGTCGGGCGGCGTCTGGAAGACGGTGAACGGCGGGACCTCGTGGACGCCGATCTTCGACTCGACCGGCACGCTCACGGTCGGCTCGGTGGCGATCGATCCCGCCAACCCCACGACCGTGTGGGTCGGGACCGGAGAGCACGGCAACTCGTGCACCAGCTACCAGGGCATGGGCGTCTTCCGCACCACGGACGCGGGCGCCAGCTTCCAGGCGCGCAACGGAGGCGGCACGCTCCAGCTCTCGTACGTCCAGTCGATCGCGCTCCATCCCACCGACGGCCAGACGGTGATCGCGAGCGGCGAAGGCTTCTGCAACGGCGCGACGAAGGGCGCGGGCGGCGTCTTCCGCAGCACCAACGGCGGCGGCACCTGGACGAAGGTCCTGACCGGCTCGGGCGGCGACGTCGTGATCGACCCAGGCAACCCCAGCCTCGTCTACGCCGCGATGGGCGGCTCCGTGTACAAGTCCACGAACGGCGGGAGCACGTGGGGATCCGCCACCACCTCGCCGGGCGGCCGGGTCCGGCTGGCCATGGCGCCCAGCAGCTCGCAGACGCTGTACGCCCTCAGCTCCGGCGGCGCGCTCCTGCGCACCACCAACGGCGCGGCCAGCTGGACGACGCAGAACAGCAGCGCGTGCGAGGGGCAGTGCACGTACAACCTGACCGTCGACGTGCACCCGACCGACGCCAACCGCATCATCGTGGGCAGCATCCGCTTCGCCAGCTCGACCAACGGCGGCGCGACGCTCACGTACCTGACCACCTCGTGGGGCAGCAGCCAGAAGGTCCACCAGGACACGCAGTGCCTCCGCTACTCGCGCAGCAACGGCAGCCGCTTCTGGGTGGGCAGCGACGGCGGCCTGTGGCGCACCGACGACGGCGGCTCGAACTTCACCAACCTGAACGCGGGCCTCACGCTCACGCAGTTCTACGACGTCGCCATCCACCCCGACGACCCCTCGCGCGTCTGGGGCGGCGCGCAGGACAACTCGTCCGAGGGCCGCTTCGGCAGCCAGCAGTGGGACGTCACGGTGGTCACCGGCGACGGCTTCCAGAACCTGGTCGACCCCGGCAACACCACGCGCGTCTTCCAGACGAGCTACCCCAGCAACAACACGCCCTCGGTCTACAGGTCCACCTCCAGCGGCGCCGTCAACACGTTCTCGCGCATGAGCACGACCGGCATCAGCGGCGGCGGCTTCCCCTGGGTCACGCCGCTCGCCGTCGTGCCGGGCTCGCTGTTCGTCGGCGGGTTCGACGTCTTCCGGGCCGCCACGTCCTCGTCCGGCTCCTGGACCAAGATCAGCACGACCGGCTCCACCAGCTCGCTGTCGGTCATCACCACCACGCCCGGCTCCAACGTGGGCTACGCGGGCAGCGCGGGCGGCGCGATCTACCGGACGGCCAACGTGCTGGGCACCGGCTGGTCCAACGTCACCGGCAACTACGGGGGCGGGGTGGTGAGCGACATCGCGGCCGACCGCGCCGACGTGAACCGCGTCTTCGCGACACGCGGCGGCTTCGGCCTGAGCCGCCTGTACCGCTCGAGCGTCGGCGGCACCACGTGGTCCGCCGTCGGCGCCGGGTTGCCCAACGTCCCCGCCAACGCGGTCGCCATCGACCCGCTGGCCGGCAACCGCATCTTCGTGGGCACCGACATCGGCGTGTACGAGAGCACGGACGGCGGAGACAACTTCGTGCCGTTCTCGCTGGGCCTGCCGCTGGGCCTGGTGGTCACCGACCTGGAGATCGACGACTCGCCGCACGTGCTCGTGGCCGGCACCTACGGGCGCGGCGCGTGGCGCGTGAACCTGACCGGCGTGCAGAACCAGCCGCCGACCGCGGCGTTCACGCACACGACGAGCCAGCTGACCGCGACGTTCACCGACCAGTCGACCGATCCCGACGGCACGATCGCGTCCCGGCTGTGGAGCTTCGGCGACGGGACCACGTCCACCGCCACCCACCCGACGAAGACGTACGCCGCGGCCGGCACGTACACGGTCTCGCTCACGGTGACCGACGACGACGGCGCCAGCGCCAGCACCAGCGCCCAGGTGACGGTCAGCAGCGGCACCGGCTGCCAGGGGACGATCTACAACGGGAACATCACGACGTCGGGCAGCACGCAGATCCAGCCCAACGGCACCTGGTACCAGAGCACGGTGGCCGGCACCCACCGCGGCTGCCTCAATGGACCCGGGACCGCCGACTTCGATCTCTACCTCGACCGCTGGACGGGCAGCGCGTGGGCGCAGGTCGCGGCCAGCGACGGCCCGACCTCGGTCGAGAGCATCACGTACCAGGGCACCGCCGGCTACTACCGCTGGCGCGTGGTCTCGTTCTCGGGCACCGGCAGCTACACGTTCCAGCTCCAGCGTCCGTGAGCCGTGGACGGGTCCGCCGCGCGCGGCGGCGGACCCGTCGTCATTCCGTGCCCACCCCCGCGGCTGCCTTCGCGTTGGTCTTCCAGGCCTCGCCGATCAGCTCCGCGACCTTTCCGACGTGCTCCTCCGGCGACTGGCTGTCCCAGGCGACGAACGCGCTGAACGTCTCGCCTCCGGCCACGATCGTCGGCTGCTCGCGGCGCGCGAACGGCCCGGCCACGCCGGCCATCCACCCCTTCGCGGCGGCCCAGTGCGGCTCCTCCATGCGGAAGCGGTAGACGTAGTAGTCCCGCTCCTCGCCCGGCGCGCCCGTGGTCACGATCTTCATCAGCTCGATCGTGTCCGGCACCTGGCCGAGCTCGGTCGGGTAGACGAGCCAGCGCACCATCGCCGACTCGGCGAACGCCTCCTGCGTCCGGTAGCGGGCGGGGAACAGGTCCGTGCGCCGCACGCCCTGGAGCAACGAGTAGAGCGTGTTCCTGGTCTCGGCGAAGGACGCGATCCTCTCCAGGCTCTCCGCAGGGACGTCCTCCTTCAGGCGGAGGCGCGACGCCAGGGCGAAGGTGAGCAGCCTGGGATCCGTGTACTCCGTCCCCGCCCGCGCGAGCGCCTCGCGGGTGCGGCGCGCGCGCACGTAGCCGAAGAGGTCCAGCAGCAACGCGGCGTCGTTGCGTGGCTCGAGGTAGCCCTGCTCCCACATCCAGCGGTGGCCGGCCGCCCTCTGCAACGGAACCAGGACGTCGCGCTTCCTCGTGTAGAGCGCCACCAGCGGCTCGGCGAAGGGCTCCAGGACCTCGCGCGACACGCTGCCGCGGGCGACGGTCTCGTAGGCCAGGTAGGCGATGGCCATCCCCAGCCGCTCGTTGCCGAGATGCGTGAGGATCTCGGGGAACAGATGACGCACGCGGTTCGGGAACATCGGGCCGAGGGCCTCGGCGAGGGCGAGGTCCTCGCAGGCCGTGGTGTGATCCCTGAGGATCGCGAGGATGGTGCTCGCGCCGAGCAGCCGGTCGGGGACGTCCGCCAGCAGGCGCAGCGCCCAGAAGCGCGCACGGGGCGAGTAACCGGTGAAGTGGTGCGCGACGACGGGCGCGTACTCGTTCTTCGGATGCCGCGCCGCGGCGGCGACCAGCAAGGCTCCGCCGTCGTCGGAGTCGCTCGCGACCGGAAAGGACGCCGCCGCGCTCCGGAGCGCCAGCACGCCCCCTTCCAGGGTCAGCCCTTGCGCGCCGAGCTCCGCGAGGTGAGCGGCCGCGCTCGAGCGCACGGCGGCGTGCTCCGAGCGGAGGTCGGCGATCACCGACGAGAGCGTGCGCGAGTGCCGCCGCGCCTCCAGGTGGCCGGGGAGGAGCGTGACCAGGACGAGGCCCACCACGACCGCGACCAACGTGAGCGCCGCCGCCAGGAGAATGGCCCGCCGCTTGTCCAGGAGCGCCTCCGCGTCCATAGGGTAGCGGGACGCACCCTGCCGCCCCAAGGCGCTCCCGCCTCGTCCGACTCCGGCGCTAAAGTGCGTCGTCAGGACGGGGGAAACGATGAGCGAGATCCGCATCCGCCTGCTCGACGTCTACGGCCAGCCGCTCGACGACACGGTCGACGTGGTGGTGGTGGCGCATCGGACCGGCCGCGCCGTCGCACGGGCCACCGACAAGCCGGGCGGCCGCGTCATCCGGGTGCCGGACCTGGCGCCGGGCGAGGTCCACCTGGTCAAGGTCTACCCGTCGCGCCACCGGGCGGTGGTGCAGTTCGTCCAGACGCGCGCGCAGGCCCGCACCGACCTGGAGATCGTCTGTCCCGCGGACGCGTCCCGCGTCCACGCGATCGAGGCGCCGCCCTACGCGGCCCTCGATGCCCGCGCCCGCGCCGTGCTGGAAGCGAGCCGGCTCGAGCACCCTCCGACGAACGTGAGCGGCGAGGCCCTCTACACCTCACCCGAGCTCAGCGACGTGCAGCGGGCCGGCCTGCTCAACCTGCTGGCCAAGATGCGCCACGCGCCGCTGCCGGGCGGCAGTGCCGTCCTGGACCACGTCGAGTCGCTCTACCGCGTGCGGGGCGATCGCGTGTTCGCCCACGTCGCGGTGGCGCTGCGCGACCTGGTACGGACGGGAGTCGACGCCCAGCTCTTCCGGCCCGTCGACGGCTCGCTGCACAAGCCGGATCCCGCGTTCGCCCTCGTGGACTCCTACAAGACGCCGGAGCCCTACGGGAACCTGCAGGTCACGTTCTTCGCCAGCCTCGCGCCGCCCCTGCGGTTCACGGCGGACATCGACATCGACGACGCGGCCGGGATCACCCACATCTTCCAGGTGATCGAGCACAAGGTCACCGGCAGCGACACGAGCCCCTACGACATCCACGAGATCCTGATCCGGCACCAGCTCCTCGACCCCGGCTACCGGCTGGTACTGGCGTAGGCGCTCCTACGCGCCCGCCCGGCGATAGCGCGCGGGCTCGAACATCGGCATGGCCGCCTCGGCGGGTCGCTCCAGATCGGCCGCCAGCACCGCCAGGCCCAGGTCGCCCTTGAACAGCGCGTGCGGGTAGTCCCCCGGGCGCTGTGTCGGCGCGGCCGCTCGGCGCGCGAGCACCCGCGCGCGGTCGAGCCAGGCGCCGTCGCCGGTCGCGCGGTTGAGCGCGAGCAGCGCGTAGGCGCGGCCGGCCAGGCCGCAGCAGAGTGTCACGCCCGAGTCCGGCGCCTCCCACGTGTTCCAGCCCGCGCCCAGCGCCATCTCGAGCCAGCGCGCGTCGCCCAGGACCTCGTACGCGAGCGTCCACAGGAACAAGTGCCCCGAGCTGCCGTTGCACCATCCTCCCATCGTGTTGGCCTCCGATCCGCGCCGGAGCACCCAGGGCCACTCGAGCCCGCGACCCGAAGGTCGCGCCAGCCGGGCCAGCTCGTCGAGCCGGCGGGGAAGGCCTTCGGGCACCGAGGCGTTGGAGACGCGGCACCACTGGAGCGCCGCGTACGCGAAGCCGGCCCACCCGTGCGCGAGGCCCGGGTACTCGATGTCGGCCTCAGGGACCTCTGGCTTGGCGTCCAGCTCCCGCCAGATCTCCGCGAGGGCGCGATCGCCGAACGCGCGCAGCGCCGCCACGCCGGACCACGCGTCCGGCGTGGCGTCGAGCAGGATGGCCGCCGCCAGCAGGGTGCTGGACCGGCCCAGCGTGAGGTCGAGCCCGGCGCCGGGGCGCTCGGCCGCGGCCAGGAAGCGGCCGATCTCCTCCGCGTGCGCGCGCGGGTTGGACGTGGCGCGGGCGATGAGGGCGGCCACGGCGTGCACGCCGCTGGGCGAGTGGTACGGCGACGACTCGCCGACCACCTCGGGCGTGATGTCGATGGCGGCGTTGTGGAACGCGCCCTCGCGCTCCATCCCGCGGGTCGCGCGCCGCGCCCATACGGCCGCCAGCGCGAGCGCACGTCCGTCGTCGCGCCGTTGCGCGATCTGGAGCAGCGCGGCCGCCACGCCCGCCTCGCCGTAGTTGACGGAGCAGAAGGGCGCGGGCGCCAGGCCGTCTCGCGTCCAGCGGCCGTCGATGTCGGCCGCGGCGAGCGCCTCGTCCACCTTGCGGCGGAGCACCGAGTCGCTCGGGCCCGTCGCGTCCGCGCCGACCGCGAGGCCCGCCAGCGCGTCCGCGAACGCGCGCACGGACGGGAAACGCTCGGCCGGCTCCTGGGCGAGGGCGCGCAGGAGGACAGCCTCCATCTCCGGCCAGGGCGGGGCACCGCGCTCGCGGAACGTGAGCGGCCGCAGCGTCGCGATGTCCTCCAGCATCTCCTCGCGCGCGAGGCGGAATTCCTGCCAGTGCGCGCCCGTGATCGCCAGGTAGACGAGCGCGGCCACCGCGTGCTGCTCGCCGGCCGCCGTGGCGGGGCAGGGGGCGCCCGTGACGCTCGTACGCGCCAGCTCCGGCTCGTAGAAGAACGGCACGCCGCCCCGCTCGGCCGTGGCCGGGAGCGACGAGCCGGGCAGCCCGCTGGCCAGCCCGAAGTCGATGAGCCGCACGCGGCCGTCGGCCTGGACCAGCGCGTTGCGCGGGTGGACGTCGCCGTGCAGCGCGCCGCGCTCGTGGAGCGTGGCGTAGGCGTCCGCGACCGCGCGCGAGAGAGCCAGCAGGCCGGCGCGTCCGGCCAGGCCGCGCTCGCGCCACTCGAGCGCCGCGGTCGTCGTGTCCACTCCCGCGATCGCCTCGATCTCCAGGCAGGCGCGGCCCTCGTGCTCGCCGCGCCGGAGCAGCCGGGGCGCGACGACGCCGTCCAGATGCTCCAGGAACGCGGCCTCGTGGGCCAGCCGCTCGCGCACGCGCCCGCCTCCGCCCCGTTCCAGCTTCACGACGGAGTGGCCGTCGCCGCGAGCGAGCACGTGCACCTCGGTGTCGTCGAGCACCTGCAGCACGCGCGCGATCACGCCGTCGAGGACGGGGTGGCCCGCGGCCAGGCCGGTCGCGCCGGGCGCGGCGCCGCCGTCCCCGGCCGCCACGAGGAACCCGCCGTCCACCAGGCTGCGCAGCAGCGGGAAGGCGTCCTGCAGCACCTCGTCCGGCTCGACCTGCTTCTCGCGGCCGTAGAGGATCACCGCCTCGATCACCGTGCGGGGCTGGCGGAAGCGCTCCAGCAGGCGCGCGGCGTCGGCGTCGACGATCTTGGAGCCGCTGCGGCCTTGCAGGCGCGAAACGGCGAAGTCGTCGGGCCCGCAGTCGAGCTTCGTGCGCGACTCCTCGGGCAGGTCCGCGACCGGGATCAGCAGGACGTCCGTGTTGAGCGCGAGCGGTCCGGCCAGGCTGGTCATCCTCGTCCCTCCTGAATCCGCTCAGGCCACGCGCCACATGGCGGCGCCCGGCGTCCAGCGGTCCACGTCGACTCCCTCGCGCCGCAGCCGCTCGACCGCGAAGCGCCACGGTGAGAGCCCGGCGGCGTCCTGCCGCGCGGCCACCAGCGAGGCGGCCAGGCGGCGCGTCACCCACAGGCGCCAGCTCTCCGGTTCCTGCCAGGCCGCGACCCGCTCGCTGGCCGGCGGGTCCATCCCCCACGAGAGCAGCCCGTCGCCGCCCACCTCCGCGGAGAAGGGCACGCCGTGCGGGCTCACGCCCGGGAGCCGGCTCGCCAGCTCCTGCGCGACCGCCTGCAGGTCCTCGACGTCCGTGAAGTACGCGACGAGCTTGTCCGGCCGCAGCACGCCCGCCGCGCCGTCGCCCACCTTGAAGGGGCGCGGTCCGCGCCGGGCCAGCACGTCGACGAGCGCCGCGAATGCCCGCGGCAGGGACTCGGGAAGCGGGCTCACGTAGAGCTTGTGGACCGCGCCGGCCGAGCGCGCGCGGCCCGCGCGCGGGGTCCACGCGATCCAGCCCGGCATCTTGCCGCCCTCGGCCCGCTCCCATCCCTTGTCGAGCTCCCGCTGGAGCTCGCTGCCGGGCGCGATCCCGAGGAACTCCAGCAGCGCCGCGGTGTCGGGGAGCCGGTCCTCCCACGCCGGGGAGAGCGGCATCCGCCCGAAGCCGTAGAGGTGGCCCGCGGCCTCGGTCGGGTCGTCGACGGCGAGGGCCTCCGCGTGGCGGAGCGCGTCCTGCGACATCCGCCCCAGCCGGCCCAGCGGTGCGCCCACCGAGGGGGCCTCGAGGCCAGGCGCGGCGCTTCCGCACACGAACGCGCCCTCGTGCTCCATCTCGAGCACGCCGTCCAGCACGAGGTCCAGGACGGAGCGCGCCGCCTCCTCGACGTCGCCGGTCCAGACGAAGAACGGCAACGGACCGGGCGGGACGAGCGTCAGCCACAGGAGGGCCGTGTCACGGTCCACCACCTTGACCGTGCGCCCGCTGCCCTCGCGCGGGCGCAACACGCCATAGAAGTCGGGGTCGGCCCGCATCTCCGAGAGAGGCGCCTGCTCCTCCGGGGGCAGGCGGTCGAACACCACCAGATCGAAGAGGCTGCCGGCACGGAAGCGCCGTGCCGCGAGCGACGAGGCATCCAGGGGCATCAGTTCCTCCAGCGGACGAGGGCGGGCCGACCCCGCACGGCTACTTGAGACCCTTCTTGGCCGCCTGCACGTTCTTGAGCGCCTCGGTCAGGCTGGCTTCGAGCGCGTCGGCCTCGGCGCGCGTCTTGATGCTGCTCGTGAGGTCGCCGGCCTTCTCGATGCGGTCGAGCTGGGCGATCGTGTCCTTGAGGTCGGCCCTCAGCGAGACCAGGTCCTCCAGGTGCTCGATGACCCACGGCTCACCCGAGCCGAAGCAGAAGTCGGTGGGGTCGCACGCGGATCCGCCCGCGCCGCAGGAGTTGCCGAACCCGCAGCCGATCGTGATGTGCGTGATCTTCAGTGAGCAGCCCAGGCAGCTGATCAGGTGCGAGCAGGGCGTGCACTGGCTGGGGTAGTGGCACGACAGCGTGGGGCACACCGTCGGCTGGCAGGCCGAGATCGGCTGGCACAGCGTCGGGTAGTGGCACAGCGATGGGTTGTGGCACAGCGACTGGGTCGGGCACAGCGTGTGGAACGGACACCCCGACTGTGGCTGGCAGATGGTGGGGTTGATACAGACGGCCGTGTGGAGGAGGCAGGCTCTCGCCAGGTCCTCGCTCATCGTGGCCTTGGGCAGGACCGTGACCAGCAGGTCCTTCGTCTTGAACCGCATTCTCGTCGCCTTTCCTTTCCCGCTCGGGACGTGCGCGCGGCCGTTTCCGCGCGCGAGCTCCCGGGCAGCTCGCGCCGACCACGGCCTCGAGCACGCGGCGGCCGCGGCCCGCCCTCGTCGCGCCGTGCCCACGCGGCGTCACGATGGCGGCACTTCCGCGCGGCGCGGGAGGGACACGTGAGCGCGGTTCGTCAGCTCGTGCGGGCGCGCTCGTGCGCGGCGTGCGCGACGCCCGCACGGCGATCCCGCCTTGCGAGAACGAAACTCGTCCCCGGAGGCGCACGTGTCGTCAGGGAGCGATCAGGGATTCCTCAGATCGGCGGGCGGCGGCCTCAGGGGCGAGGGCGCCGTCCCGCGGGCGTCCAGTCGCCCAGCACGTCCAGCAGCGCGCGGGCCGCGCCGGAGAGATAGGCCCGCCGCCGATGGATGCGCTCGACGCGCAGGCTGACGCGCAGGCTCGGGATGCGGAGCGCGCGCAGCGTCCCCGCCCGCAGCTCCTCGTGCACGCTGCTCTCCGGCAGCAGCGCCAGCCCGAAGCCGGCCTCGACCATGCGCTTCTGCGCGGTCAGGCTATCGACGGGCACGATCTCGGCCTGGAGACGCCAGCCCGCGAGCGCCTGCGCGAGCGCGCTCGAGTAGGGCTCGGGCGGCTCGGTGTGCGCGCGCGCGGGGAACGTGACCCAGCGCTCGTGCGCGAGCGCCCGGCCGTCGACGCGCCGCAGGCGAGCCAGCGGGTGGCCTGCGTGCGCCACCGCCACCATCGGCTCGTCGTGGACGCGGATCGACACGAGGTCGGGATCCGCGTCGGCGCCGTAGCGCAGCCCGACCGTGGCCTCGCCGCGCCGGACCAGCGCGCTCACCTCGCGGCTGAGCGCCGTGCGCAGGCGCAGGTCGACGCCGGGATGCGCGTCCCGGAAGCGCTTCAAGCGCCCGGTCAGCGAGGTGCTGGCCAGCGTCCCGACCAGCGCGAGCATGACCGTGCCGCGCTCGCCGCCGCTCACCGCGCCGACCGCCGCCACCCCGTCCCGCGCGGAGGCCAGGATCGCCTCCGCGTGGGGGAGGAACGCGCGGCCGGCGTCGGTGAGCACCACGCCGCCGCGCACGCGGTCGAAGACGGGCGCGCCCAGCTCGTGCTCGAGCAGGTGGATGCGCCGGCTGATGGCGGGCTGGGAGAGGTGCAGGCTCCCGGCCGCGCGCGTGAAGCCCCCCCGCCGGACGATGGCCACGAAGGCCTCCACGTGGTCGAGCTCCACCGCCATCATGATAGCGGATGGGAAGGCATTGCACGATGCATTGGACACATCGAAGCCCACGCCCTAGGTTCCGGGCTGGAGGAGCGGAATGGACCTGTCGAACGACGTGCTGCCGCGTGAAGTGCTTCGCCACGGCGCGTACCTGTGCCTGCCCGGCGCGCCCGCGGGCCGTCCCGCGGAGCTCGCCGCGCGTGTCGACTCCCTGTCGACCCGTTGGGGCTTCCGGAGCGAGTTCGACGCGATCGAGGGGGACCCTCCCCGAGCGATCGCGTTCCTGCGGCGCGTCGGCGCGTCGGCGGGGGCGATCGACGACGCCCCCCTCTTCACCGCGGCCGCGATCGTCCACGTGGCGAGCGCAGAGGCCGAGCCCGTCGAGGAGTTCTGCTCCGAGGCCGCGCCGCTGCTGGGTCCGGCGGGTGTCCTCCGCGGCGTGGTCCGGCCACCGAGCTACACCGGCGCGGCCATGCACGACTTCGCGTACGCGCGCCAGGTGACGCAGCAGCCGGGCCGGTCGGCGCCCCACGCGTTCCTCCTCCCGCTGCGCAAGACGCCGGAGTGGTGGGCGAAGGACTGGATGGAGCGCCACACCTATCTGCTCCCACGCTACGACGACGCGGGACGGATGACGGCCGAGGGGCACGCGCTGGCGGCGTCGGCCGGCGTGTCCTGCCTGATGCGCCGGACGTACAAGGCTCCGACCGAGCCGGCGCCCGACGGCGCGTACGACTTCGTGACCTACTTCGAGTGCGCGGACGGCGGCGTCCCGACGTTCCACGCCGTGTGCGCGGCACTGCGCGACGTGGCGCGCAACCCCGAGTGGAGATTCGTGCGCGAGGGCCCGACGTGGCACGGCCGCCGCGTGCCGGGATGGAGGGACCTGTTCGACTAGACTCGTCGCATGGAGCCCGTCCGCCGGCTGCCGTGGCGCGCCATCGCCGGCTATGCGGTCCTGGCGTCCGCGGCCGTCGCGGCCGTGCTCGTCATCCGCCACCTGGGCGCCGACCTGGAGGCCCCGCCGCCGTCGCCCCTGTCGCGGCCCGACCCTCACCGTGCCACGCCCGACGTGCTGGCGCGCCTGCTGCTCGCCCTGCTGGTGGTGACCGTGGCCGCGCGCGCGCTCGGCGTCCTCTTCCGCCGCATCCACCAGCCGCCGGTCATCGGCGAGGTGGTGGCGGGCATCCTCCTGGGCCCGTCCTTCCTGGGCGCCTTCGCGCCCGGCGCGACCGCTTTGCTCTTCCCCGGGAACGTCCTGCCGCTGCTGGGGATGCTCGCGCAGGTCGGCGTCATCCTGTTCATGTTCCTGGTCGGCCTGGAGCTGGACGCGGGCCCGCTCCGGGAGCGCACGCACTCGGTCGTCGCCATCTCGCACGCGAGCATCGCGGTGCCGTTCGTGCTGGGGACGGCGCTCGCACTGGCGCTCTACCCGCGCTTCTCGACCAGCGACGTGCCCTTCGGGACGTTCGCGCTGTTCCTGGGCGTCGCCATGTCCATCACGGCGTTCCCGGTGCTGGCCCGCATCCTCCGGGACCACGGCATCGACCGCACGCCCATCGGCGTGCTCGCCATCAGCGCGGCCGCGGTCGACGACGTCACCGCCTGGTGCCTGCTCGCGATCGTCATCGGCGTCGCGCGGGGGCAGGAGGCGGGCGGCGTGACCGCGATCGGCCTGGCCCTCGTCTACGCCGCGGTCATGTGGACCGTGGTGCGCCCGCTGCTTCGCCGCGCGGTCGCGCGGTACGACGCCGGCGGGCAGGGCACGATCGCAGTGGTGCTCGTGGGGGTGGTCGCGTCGGCGCTCGCCACCGAGGCGATCGGCATCCACGCGCTGTTCGGTGCGTTCCTGCTGGGCGCGCTGGTGCCCCACGACTCCCGGCTCGCGCGCGACCTGGCCGGCCGGATCGAGGACGTCGTGCTGGTCCTGCTGCTCCCCGCCTTCTTCGCCGTCACGGGGCTGAGGACGCAGCTGGGGCTGCTCGGGACCTGGGAGCACTGGCTGTGGTTCCTGGCCGTGCTCGCGGTGGCGTGCGCGGGGAAGCTGGCGGGGGCCGCCGTGCCCGCGCGGATGACCGGGCTCAACTGGCGCGACGCCGCATCGGTCGGCATCCTCATGAATACGCGGGGGCTGATGGAGCTGATCGTCCTCAACATCGGCCTCGAGCTGGGGCTCATCTCGGGGACGCTGTTCGCCGTGATGATCCTGATGGCCGTGGCGACCACGGTGGCCACTGGACCGATCCTGGAGCGGCTGATGCCCCGGTCCGAGCGCGTCCAGGTTCCTGGAGGCCGGGTCCTGGAAGGAGGCTGAGGGGAACCATCCGCGGACCGCGCGTCTGTCCGAGGTGGGCGAGGTCGCCCCCCGGAAAGGCTGAGAAGAAAAAAGATGAAGCGGTTCGTGGGCGGAGTGACGGTGGCGGGGCTGCTGGGCCTGGCGGCGCTCATGGCGAGCCCGGACAGCCCGGCGCTGGCGGACAAGGGCGCCTCCCTTCAGGAGCGGCGGATCGCGCGGGGCAAGGAGCTGGTCTTCTCCGTCGGCTGCAACGACTGCCACACGCCGAAGAAGATGGGACCCAAGGGTCCCGAGCTGGACATGACGCGGCTGCTGTCGGGCCATCGCGAGGAGGTGCCGATGCCGCCTCCGCCGGCGCTGCCCAAGGGCCCCTGGGCCGTCGTGACCAGCCTGGAGTTCACGGCCTTCTCCGGCCCCTGGGGCGTGACCTACGCCCAGAACCTCACGCCGGACGAGAACACCGGCCTCGGCATCTGGACCGAGGAGAT
>JAICEW010000132.1 GCA_025923995.1 Vicinamibacteria bacterium
AACGTCGCGACGGGCGCGGGGCTCACGGGCGGCCCGATCACCGGCAGCGGGACGGTCGCGGTCGCGACGGGCGGCATCTCATCCGGGATGATCGCGAACGGCGCGATCGGGCTGAGCCAGATCAACACGGCCCAGGTGCAGGCGCGCATCGGCGGCACCTGCCCCGCCGGCTCCTACCTGCGCGGGATCAACGCGGACGGCAGCGTCTTGTGCGAGGCCCTGCTCCAGCCGCACGTGGTCAAGACCGTCGAGGACCCGGGCGCCACCGTCGTGGGCACCCACACCTCGATCGCGATCGACTGGCAGGGTCGCTCCCTCGTCGCGCACCACGACTCGACGAACGGGGACCTGCGGCTGCTCGGCTGCGGCAACTCCGCATGCTCGTTCACCGGCGCCCTATCCCTCGACGCCTCCGCGAACGTCGTGGGCCTCTACGCGTCGATGAAGGTGCCGGCGGACACGCTGCCGGTGATCAGCTACTTCGACGACACCGCGAACACGCTCAAGGTCCTGAAGTGCGGTGACCCGGGCTGCGGTGGGCCCAGCACCATCACCGTCGTGGACGATCCGCCGCTGGGCGGTGTGGGCGAGTACTCGTCGCTGGCCATCGGCGCGGATGGGCTGCCCGTGATCGCCTATTACGACTCGGGGCTCCTCAGCCTCAAGGTCGCGAAATGCCTCAACAGCGCCTGCAGCGGTGGCGCGGTCACCATCACGCAGGTGGACAACCCGGCCAACACGGTCGGCCAGTACGCGTCGATCGCGATCGGCACGGACGGCCTGCCCGTGGTCAGCTACTTCGACGCGACCGCCGGGACGCTCAAGGTCGCCAAGTGCGGCAACGCGGCGTGCAGCGCCGGCAACACGCTCACGACCGTCGACGACCCGGCCAACGTCGTGGGCGACCACACCTCGATCGTGGTTCCTGCCGATGGACGGCCGGTGATCGCCTACCGCGACGTGACCGGCGGGGACCTGAAGGTCATGAAGTGCGGAAACGCGGCCTGCACCAGCGGCAACGTGACGAGCGTTGTCGACAACGCGTTCTTCGTCGGGCAGTTCACGTCGGTCGCGATCGGCGCCGACGGCCTGCCGGTGATGAGCTACTACCACGACATCGGGCGCCTGAAGGTGGCCAAGTGCGGCGACGCCGCCTGCACGCCGGCCACCAACGTCGTCTCGGTCGTCGACAGCCCGCTCAACACCTCGGTCGGCCGCTACACGTCGATCGCGGTCCCGCCGGATGGTCTGCCGGTCATCAGCTACCACGACCTGAGCAACGGCGCGCTCAAGATCGCCAAGTGCGGCAACGCCGCCTGCCAGTGAGGACCGACCGATGAAGCAGCCCGTGATGGCGCTGGCGCTGATCCTGACCGCGAGTGGCGTGGGCGCGCAGCCGTACGAGCTCGACTGGTGGACGGTCGACGGCGGCGGCGCCATGAACGGGACCGGCGGCGCCTACACGCTCTCGGGCACGGTCGGACAGCCCGACGCGGGCGGGCCGTACACCGGCGCGCCCTACACGCTGCACTCCGGCTTCTGGGCGATCGCGGCCAGCGGCTCGATCGGGCCCCAGGCGGACCTGTCGATCACGAAGACGGACGGAGCCGCGAGCGCCATCCCGGGCCAGACCGTGACCTACACGATGGTGGCCACGAATGCAGGACCCTCGGCCGCCTCGAACGCCACGGTCACGGACGCGCCGCCTGCAATCCTCACTGGCGTGACCTGGACCTGCACCGCCTCGGCCGGCTCGTCCTGCCCGCCGTCGGGCGCGGCGAGCATCAACGCGACCGTCAACCTCCTCGTGGGCGGCACCGCGACCTTCACGCTCACGGGGACGATCGCGCCGGACGCGACGGGCACCCTCGTCAACACGGCATCCGTCACGGCGCCCGCGGGGCTCACGGATCCCAGCCTCGCCAACAACGCGGCGACCGACACGGACACGCTGACGCCGCAGGCGGACCTCTCGCTCACCAAGAGCGACTCGCCCGACCCGGTCGCGCCGGGCGCGAGCCTCACCTACACGATCGAGGTGAGGAACAACGGCCCGTCGACGTCGCCGAGCATGACCGTGACCGACACGCTCCCCGGCCAGGTCGGCTTCGTCTCCGCGTCCGCCGGTTGCGCGCACGCCGCCGGCACGGTGACCTGCGCCCTGAGCGCTCTGGCGCCCGGGGCGGTGGCCGCGGTGACGATCCAGGTGGGCGTGTCCCCCGGCGCGGCCGGAAGCCTCAGCAACACCGCGTCCGTCAGCGGCGGCGCGGCCGACCCGGTCTCCGCCAACAACAGCGACACCGAGCCGACGGGTCTGCTCGCAGCGCTTGCCGAAGGCGAGGTCACCCACGGCATGCGCCTGCGTGGCGACCTGGCCGCGGTGGCCGGACAGCCCGACGTCGACGTCCTGCGCATCCGCCAGAACCCGTACTCGTCCTACGAGATCGTCCTCGACGCGGGCTCGGGCGACTTCGGGAACGCGGGCGCGCTCCTCGAGCGCGTCGCGTCGGACGGCACGACCGTCCTGCAGGCCGCGACGCCGGTCGGCGCCGGCTTCGCGCGGAGCCTCCGCTTCCGCAACGAGACGTCCGCGACCGTGGACGACCAGCTCGTGCGCGTGAGCAGCCCGCCCTGCGGGTCGACCTGCGGCCCCGACGACGCCTACCGCCTGCGGGCCTGGGACACGACCGCGTCCATCTCCCGGTTCAACAACTCGGCCACGCAGATCACCGTGGTGATCCTGCAGAACAGCGGGTCCACGGCGCTGTCCGGACGCGTGTACTTCTGGAGCGCCACCGGGTCGCTCATGCACCAGGAGCCGCTCGCGCTCGCCGGCCGGGCCAGCGTGAACGTCAACACGTCGTCCATACCGGCCCTCAGTGGCCAGGGCGGGACGATCACCATCGTGCACGACGGCCCGTACGGCACGCTGACCGGGAAGGCGGTCGCCCTGGAGCCGGCGACCGGCTTCGCGTTCGACTCCATGCTGGATGTCCGGGCCCGCTAGAAGGTCTGGCGGCACATCCTAGGAGATCGTGGGCGTCGGACCCTTGGCCGCGCTGTGCGCGCGAATACCATCGGCCACGCGCCGGACGAGCTCCTCGAACCACTCGACGCGCATCCATCTGCCGTCGTCCAGGCTGACGGCCGGCTCACCGTTGAGATATTGAAACGCCACGACCGAGACGAGGCGAGCGTTGAGAACCGAGATGACCATGGCGATGAGGAACACGAGGGCCAGCAGCATGGTCACTGGCGTGTCGCGCGGCCCCAGCGACCAGAAGTCCCCGCCCAGGCTGGCGTACGAGAGCCCGCGGAGCGCGGCCCCGGCCGCGGCGAGAAGGGCCATGACCTGCAAGCCACTCCAGAACGCGGGCATCCGAATGCGCCCGCGGGAGTAATTCGGGCTCAAGGAGGCCAGCTCGTAGGACACATGCCACTCGTCGCCTCCCCATGATCTGTAATCGACCTCGAGGCGGTTCGCGTAGAGGGAGTAGGTCCACTGCTTCCACAATCGCCGTTCCGTACGCACGAAGACGGGGTCGTTCAACCTCTACCGCAGCGGCGGCGCCTCCATCCCCGGCTGGGCCAGGTCCTTGCCGTCCTTCTGCTTGGCCTCGCGAACGATGCGCCGCACGTCGGCCAGCAGCTTCTTCGCGTCGTACACGATGCCGTCCTTGATCGTGTACTTCACACCTCCGGTGCGCACGGCCTGGTTCTGGTCGTTCACGCGGATGGCGCCCGTGCCGTAGAGGGACGCGAGGTTCTGGAGCGGGTTGTCCTCCACGACCACGAAGTCGGCCAGCTTGCCGACCTCGATCGTGCCCAGGTCCTGAGCGCGGCCGAGCGCCTCCGCGCCCTTCAGGGTCGCCGCGCGGATGACCTCCAGCGGATGGAAGCCGGCCTCACGCAGCAGCTCCAGCTCGCGGATGTAGTCGAAGCCGTACAGCTTGTAGATGAAGCCGGAGTCCGAGCCCGCGCAGACCCGGCCGCCGCGGTTCTTGTACTCGTCGATGAACCGCATCCAGAGCCGGTAGTTCTCCTTCCAGGCGATCTCGTCCTCGGTCGTCCAGTGGAACCAGTAGGAGCCGTGCGCCTTGCGGCTGGGCGCGTAGAAGGCCCACAGCGAAGGCAGCGTGTACTCGTCGTGCCATTCGGCGCGGCGGGCCCGCATCAGGTCGCGGCTGGCCTCGTAGATGGTGAAGGTGGGCACGATCGTGAAGTCGAGCTTGATCAGCTCGTCCATCACCGCGTTCCACTTCTCGCTGCCGGGCGCGGCCGCCTGCTTCCACAGCCGCCCGGCCTGGCCGAAGCGGTGCTGCTCGTCGAGGTAGTTGTAGTCGAGCGGGTAGTCCTGGATGGTGCGGTCGTCGAACAGCGCCTCGGGCAGCCCGTACCAGTGCTCCATGCTGGTGAGCCCCAGCCGCGCCGACTGGAGCACGTTGTTCCAGGCCACGTTCATCTGGGAGTGATGGCACGCCGTGCGCAGGCCGTTCTTCTTCGCCTCGTCCAGCGTGGCCGCCAGCAGGTCGGGGCGCATGCCCATGAGCTTCAGCCCGTCCGCCTTGCCGCGCGCCTGCTCGACCACCCAGGCCCGGGCCTGCTCGGGCGTGCTGATCGGCGCCTTGCTGCCCATCCCGAAGAACGCGTACGCGAACAGGCGGGGCGCCGTGATCTCGTTGCGCTCGCTCTGGCCGCGCGCTTCGGTCATCCACGCCAGGCCGTTGCCGCTGCCGGGGTCGCGCACGGTCGTGATGCCGTGGCCCATCCAGAGCTTGAACACGTACTCGGCGGGCGTCCCCTGGTCGGCCCCGCCGACGTGGCCGTGCATGTCGACGAGCCCGGGCAGCAGGTAGTGGCCGGTGAGGTCGATCTCCTTGTCCCCCGCTTCCGCTTTGGGCCGCTTGTCGGCCTGGATCGGCACTCCGGGGAAGCCGACCGTGCGGATGGCGCGGATGCGGTTGCCCTCGACCACCACGTCGGCCGGACCGTAGGGTGGCGCGCCGGTCCCGTTGATGACGGTGACGCCGCGCAGGATGAGCCGCTTCCACGGCCCCTCGCCGTCCGCGCGCGCGGGCGCCTTCGGGATGGGCTTGGGTTCGTCCTCGTCCTGTGCCGTCGCCCGGCCGGTCACGGCCAGGGCGACGACGAGGAACAGGAGCGCGCGGTGCCGTCCGCCGTGGTGTCGCATGCGCGCGAGACTAGGCGGGGCCCCCGGCCGCGGTCAAGCGGCCGTCAGCGCAGCGGGTCGCCCGAGTCGGGACATCGGCCACCGGCGGGCGCGCCGGCTCCCTGCGGCACCACGTAGACCACTCCGCGATCGTCCGCGCAGTAGTGGCGCACGCCGCCCTGCGCCGAGGCCGGCAGCGCGGAGACCGCGTAGGACCGGTGCAGGCCGCCGCCCTCCTCGGCCCCGAAGGGGGGCGGGCCGGGATGGAAGCGCAGCACGTACCCGCTCGCGGCCGTGTCGAACACGACCGAGTCGGGCAGCAGCGAGGGACCGGGCGCGAGACCCGTGACGCAGGACGCCGGCGCCTGCAGGCACGGCGGCGCCCCGTACGCGCCGCCGCTCATCGAGGCGAACGACGTCTCGGCGTCGATGAGCGCGCGCAGGTGGCCGATCGCGGTCGTCTCGTTCGCGGCGACGCGGGCCCGCAGCAGGCTGGGGATCGCCACGGCCGCCACCATGCCGATGAAGAACACCAGCACGAGGAGGCCGACCACCGCGCCCAGGGCCCACAGCGCCGCCTTGCTGCGCAGCGCCTCCCCCACCTGGGCGGCCTCCTCCGGGGTGAGCTCGCCCTGCTTGCCGGAGAACAGGATGCGGATGCCGGGCTTGAGCATGTAGACCAGGATGAAGATGGAGAGGATCGTGCCGCACGGGAACCCGATCAGCCCGATGGACGACAGGACGATCTGGCCGATGCGGGCCCAGTTCCGCATCCTCAGCAGGCCGATGCCGACCGCGACGTGCGCCCCGACCAGGACCAGGTAGGCGACGAGCATCCCCAGCCGCAGCGTCCGCACGAGGTCGTTTTCCGCCGGCTCCAGGGCGATGACCACCACCCCGAACAGGAAGAACAGGCTCTGGAAGAAGTCCCAGACCGCGACGCCGGTCACCGAGCCCGGCCGGCGGATCTCGTCCAGCGTCCCTCCGAACGCCAGCGCGGAAGCGGTCGAGAGATGACGCGTCGGCGGCGCGCTCACGGGCGGCATCGCCTCGAACGCAGGAGGAGGCGCGGCCGGTGACGGCGGGGCGGCCCCGAGTGGGATCGGCGGCGGCGGCTGGTCGAAGCCCTGGCTCGGAGCCATGACGCGCTTCCGGCAGGCCGGGCAGAAGCGCTGACCTTCGGGCACGTCCGCACCGCAATGGGGACAGGACATCGGGCTCGCGCGGAGGCTACGGCCTGTCGAAGCCCGCGTCAACGCGCGCTGGCGACACGTGCGCTGGCGGCCGCCGGTCGCCAGTTGTGGTATGGAAGGAGCTCCCGTGAAGCGCGTCGTGATCGCCGCTGTGCTGGTGGCCGCCCCCCTGGCCGGGGCCGTGGACCAGCCCGTGACGCTCCTGCCCGGTCGGCCGATCGAGCGCGAGCTGGCGGCCGGCGACGCGCACGCCTACGTCTTCGACCTCGAGCCCGGCCAGTACGCGCGGGTGCAGGTCACGCAGGACACCGTGGACGTCACGCTCGTCCTCTCCGGCCCCGAGGGCGCGACCGTCGCGACGGTCGACAACGGCGAGGGCGGCTGGTCGGGCGGGCCCGAGGAGGCATCGCTCGTGGCCGACGCCGGGGGCGCCTATCGCGTGGACGTTCGCGCAACCGCAACCACCGAGGCGGCCGGCCCGTACCGGATCGAGCTGGACGAGCCGCGGACGGCGACGGCGGCGGACCGCCAGCGCGTGGAAGCGGAGCGCGCCTTCACGGAGGGGATGACGCTCAGCCGCGACAAGCTCTTCCGCGAGGCACGGCCGAAGTTCGCCCAGGCGCGCGCGCTGTGGAAGGCGGCCGGCGACACGCGCGGCGAGGCCGACGGCGCCGCGTTCGAAGGCGGCGTCGCCAGCTCGCTGGGCTCGTTCGAGGACGCGCTGCGCCTGCGCAACGAGGCGCGGGCGCTCTACCGCGCCGCGGGCGACCGCAAGGGCGAGGCGAACGTCGTCCTGCGCATCGCGAACGGCTACCAGGCCGTCGGCGACTTCGAGCGGACGCTCGACTACTACGAGCAGGCACGCGCGCTCTTCGCCGAGGCCGGCGCCCGCGGCGGCGAGGCGTTCATGCTGCTCAGCACCGGCTCGGTCCATCACCGCAAGCTGGGTGACCAGGCGCGCGCCCTCGAGTACTTCCAGCGGGCGGCCGCGGCGGCCCGCGCGGCGGGAGACAGGGCGCTGGAGACGAGCGCCCACGACTGGACGGGCAACGTCTACCGCACGCTGGAGGACTACCCGCGCGCGCTCGAGGAGTACGGCCGCTCGCTCGAGATGGCGCAGGCGATCGGCAGCACGTTCCAGGAGGCGATGGCGCTGAGCCGCCTGGGGTCCGTGCACGCCAGGCTGGGCCAGGCGCAGGAGTCGATCGCGCTCCACGACCGCGCGCTGGCGCTGGCCAGAACATCGGACGGAGCCAACCCGGGCGGGACCGACGTGGTGCTGCTCGTGCTGCGATCGTACGCAGAGGCCTGCGAGCGGCTCGGCCTCTACGAGCAGGCGCTCGAACAGGGACGCGCGGCGCTCACGCGCGCGGGGCAAGATCCCGACCTGGCCGACAAGGCCCGCTACTACCTGGCACGCCTGAAGCGCGACCGCGGCGACGTCGAGGGTGCGCTGGCCGAGATGCGGCCGGTGCTCGCGAGCGTGGAGCTGCGGCGGACGCAGGTGCTGCGCGACACCGCGCGCGCGTCGCTGCAGGGCATCACGCACGGCTACTACGAGCTGGCGATCGACCTGCTCATGCGCCTCCACGCGCTGGCGCCGGGCGACGGCCACGCCGCCGAGGCGCTGCAGGTGGCCGAGCGCATGCGCGCCCGCACGCTGCTGGACCTGCTGGGCGAGGCGGGCGTGAACGTGAGGCAGGGCGTGGACGGGGCGCTCGTCGAGCGAGAGACGGCGGCGCGGCGCGCTCTCGACCAGGCGGCGCGGCAGTCGGAGGGGGCGGGAGCGGACGCGGAGGTGCGGCGGCTCACGGAGGAGTACGAGGCGGTGCGCGCCGAGATCCGGACCCGCAGCCCGCGCTACGCCCGGCTCACGGAGGTGCGGCCGCTCACGCTGGCCCAGGTCCAGGAGCTGCTCGATGCCGACACGGTGCTGATGGAGTACGCGCTGGGCGAGGCGCGCAGCCACCTGTGGGTCGTCTCGGCGTCCACGCTCGATGCGATCGAGCTGCCGGACCGGAAGACGATCGAGCAGGCGGCGCTCGCGCTGCACCACCGCCTCTCCGTCCGGCCCGCGGCCGGAGACGGCGGGGCGGGAGCGGCGGCCTCGACGCTCGCGTCGCTCGTGCTGGCGCCCGCCAGCGCCCGCATCGGCGCGGCCCGCCGCGTGCTCGTGGTCGCGGACGGCGCGCTGCAGGCCATCCCGTTCGGCGTGCTGCCGTCGGGCGGCGAGGGCCCGCTGGTGACGCACCGCGAGGTGGTGAGCCTGCCGTCCGCGTCGGTGCTGGCGGCGATCCGCACGGAGGTGGCCGGCCGCCGGCCCGCTCCGCGCGAAGTGGCGGTGCTGGCGGATCCCGTCTTCGAGGCGAAGGACCCGCGCGTGCACGGCCGGCCGTCCGGGACGAGCCCCGCCCCGCGAGAAGCGCGCACGCTCGAGCGCGCCATCGACGACGTGGGGCTGCGAGGCGGGCGCGTCCCCCGCCTGCCCTTCACGCGACGCGAGGCCGACGCCGCGACGGGCGGGACGCGGCCAGGCGCCGCCCTGCGCGCGCTCGACTTCGCGGCCAGCCGCGAGTCGGCGATGGGCGGAGCGCTGGCGGAGTACCGCATCGTCCACTTCGCGTCGCACGGGCTGCTCAGCGTCGCGCACCCGGAGCTGTCGGGGATCGTCCTCTCGCTGGTGGACGAGCGCGGCCGCCCGCGGGACGGGTTCCTGCGCCTGCACGACGTGTACGGCCTCCGGCTGCCCGCGGACCTGGTGGTGCTGAGCGGATGCCAGACCGGGCTGGGCCGCGAGGTGCGCGGGGAAGGCCTGCTGAGCCTCAACCGCGGGTTCATGTACGCGGGAGCCGCGCGCGTGATGAGCAGCCTGTGGAAGGTGGACGACCGCGCGACGGCGGAGCTGATGGAGCGCTTCTACCGCGCGCTGCGCAGCGCGCGGAAGCCCTCGGCCGCCGCGGCCTTGCGCGAGGCCCAGGCCTCGATGGCGCTCGAGCCGCGCTGGAGCGCGCCCTACTACTGGGCGGGGTTCGTGCTGCAGGGGGAGTGGCGCTGAGCGCGTCCGGGCTGACCCGGGAGGGCTTCGAGCGGCTCCTGGCCCGCCTGCACCCGGAGCGGGATCGCGCCGGCGAGCGGTACGAGCTGCTCCGCGCGAAGCTGCTGAAGTTCTTCCAGTACCGCGGGTGCGCGTCGTGCGAACAGGCGGCGGACGAGACGCTGAACCGCGTGGCCCGACGGCTGGAGGACGGCGAGACCATCCGCGCCGAGGACGCAGGGACCTACGTCATGGGTGTGGCGCGCAACGTCCTGCGCGAGTACTGGGCTCGCCCCGAGGCCGCCTGGCGGGGGCTGGACGACGTGGCGCCCCAGGACCTGGCGGTGCCCGCACCGCCTCCGGCGGATGTGGCCGGCGAGAGGATGTGGGCCTGCTTCGACCGCTGCCTGGGAGGGCTCGACCCCGGCCAGCGCGAGCTGGTGCTCGAGTACTACGAATGGGGCCGGCGCCAGCGCATCGGCAGCCGGAAGGACCTGTGCCGCCGGCTGGGCCTCACGCTCAACGCGGTGCGCATCCGCGCCCACCGCATCCGGGCGTCCCTCGAGCGCTGCGTGCGGCGGTGCGCCGGAGGCGAAATGGAACCGCAGTCCCTCCCACCAGCAGGTGAGGCGGATCACCGTGGATGAGCGCGACAAACACCGGGACCTGATCGGCCGCTTCCTCCTGGGGGCGGCCAGCGAGGAGGAGCGCCAGCAGGTCGAAGCGCGGCTGTTCGCGGAGGACGAGTTCCTGGCCGAGCTCCAGGACCGCGAGGACGCGCTCGTCGACGACTACGCGCACGGCCGACTGGCCGGGGAGGCGCACGCGGCATTCGAGCGGTGCTTCCTGGCCTCGGCCGAGGGACGCGCCCGGGTGGCGTTCGCGCGTGCCGCGGCGCGGCTCAGGCCCGCGCCCGCCGTGCGGCGATGGGCGCCGTCCTGGCTGCCCGCGGCCGCGGCGGTCGTGTTCGCGCTCGCCGCGGGGGCGCTCGGGATGCGGAGCCTGCGCGTCGAGGACGCACGGCGGGCCGAGCGCGCCGCGGCGACGGAACGGGAGCAAGCGCTCGCGCGGCAGCTGGAGGAGGCGCGCCGGCCGGCGCCGCCGGCGACCCACCCGCCGGCGATCGTGCTGCGCGCGCAGGGCACGCGCGCCGCGGGTGAGACGCAGGAGGTCGCGAGGCCTTCCGGGCCCCTCGTGCTCACGGTCCCGCTCCCCACCGGTCCGACCCTGGCCAGCTACCAGGCCGTCCTGCGCACGGTGGAGGGCGCGCTCGCGTGGGAGGACGCGGGCCTGCAGCCGGAGGGCGCGACGGTCCGCACGACGATCCCCGCGGCAGCCCTGCCGCCGGGCGACTACATCCTCACGCTCTCGGGGCGCCGGCGCACCGGCCCCGCGGCCGAGCTGGCGGACTTCTACTTCCGCGTGGTCCCGTAGCCCGTCAGCGCTCCACGAACCGCGCGGTCGCCTCCGGGTAGCGCGAGCCGGCCGCGGCGTCCTTGGGGAAGGCGCGCTCGAGGGCGTGAAGCTCCGCGGGCGTCAGCGTGATGTCCGCCGCCGACGCGTTCTCGTCGACGCGCTTGGCGCTGCGCGTGCCCGGGATGGTGGTGATGTGCTTCGCGCGGCCGAGCACCCACGCCAGCGCGAGCTGCGCGGGCGTGAGGCCGCGTCGGCCGGCGATCTCCTGGACCGCGCGCGCCAGCGCCAGGTTCTTCGCGAAGTTCTCGCCCTGGAAGCGCGGGTTGTTGCGGCGCCAGTCGTCGGGAGCCAGGTCGTCCAGCGACTTGATGTCGCCGGTCAGGAACCCGCGTCCCAGCGGCGAGTAGGCCACGAACGTGACCCCCAGCTCCGCGCAGGTGTCCAGGATGCCGTCCTCGGCGTCGCGCGACCACAGCGAGTACTCGGTCTGCACGGCCGCGATCGGGTGGATGCCGTGGGCGCGGCGGAGCGTGGCCGGCGAGCACTCCGACAGGCCCAGCCGGCGGACCTTGCCCTCCCGGACCAGCTCGGCCATGGCGCCCACGGTGTCCTCGATCGGCACTTCGGGGTCGACGCGGTGCTGGTAGTAGAGGTCGATCGCGTCGATCCCCAGCCGCGACAGGCTGGCCGCGCAGGCCTTCTTCACGTAGTCCGGCCTGCCGGAGACGCCGACGAACGCGCCCGTCTCGCTGCGCACGAGCGCGAACTTGGTCGCGACCACCGCGTCCTTGCGCCGGTCGCGGACGGCCTGGCCCACCAGCGTCTCGTTCCGCCCGTTGCCGTAGGCGTCCGCGGTGTCGAGGAACGTCACGCCCACGTCGAGCGCATGGTGGATGGCCGCGATCGACTGCGCCTCGTCCGAGGGGCCGTAGAACTCGCTCATCCCCATGCAGCCCAGCCCCACCACCGGGATCGCCGGACCGCCCTGCCCGAGCGTGATCGTCTTCATCGTGGATGTCCTCCGGAGCCCCTCCGAACGGCCATCGTTGCACGGCGGCGGGACGCCCGCTAGTCTCGGGCCGTGTTTCCCCTGCCGGCCCTGGGCTGGGACGACGACTGGGCGCGCGCGTTCGAGCCGTTCGCGGCGGACGGCCTCATCCCCGGCCGCGTGTCCCGCGAGCACCGCGGCTTCTTCCGCGTCCTCACCGATCGCGGCGAGGTGGTCGCGACGCCGGCCGGCCGCCTGCGCCTGGACGCACGGGGGCGCATCGACCTGCCCGCGGTGGGCGACTGGGTCGCGCTGCGCGCCGAGACGTCCACCGCGCGCGCCGTGGTGCAGGCGCTGGTGCCGCGGCGCAGCGCGTTCCTGAGGCGCGCGGCCGGGGAGCAGGCGGTGGAGCAGGTGGTCGCCGCCAACGTGGACAGCGTGCTGCTCGTCTCCGGCCTGGACCACGACTTCAACCCGCGGCGGATCGAGCGCTACGTCCTGCTCGCGTGGGAGAGCGGCGCGCGCCCGGTGGTGGTCCTGAACAAGGCGGACCTGCGCAGCGACGTGGAGGACTGCCGGCGCGCGATCGAGCAGGTGGCGCCGGGCGTCGACGTGCACGCCGTCAGCGCGCGCGACCCGTCGTCGCTCGCGGTGCTCGCGCCGTATCTCCTCCCGGGGCGCACCGTCGCCCTGCTGGGCTCGTCCGGCGTCGGGAAGTCGACGCTGCTGAACCGCCTGATGGGCACCGACGTGCAGCCCACGCGCGCGGTGCGCGCGCACGACCAGCGGGGCCGGCACACGACGACCGACCGCCATCTGTTCGTGCTGCCCGGCGGCGCGCTCGCCATCGACACGCCGGGCATGCGCGAGCTGCAGCTGTGGGACTCGGGCGACGGCCTCGCGGCGACCTTCGAGGACATCGAGGCGCTGGCGCCGCGCTGCCGCTTCCGCGACTGCACGCACGACGCGGAGCCGGGCTGCGCGGTGCGCGAGGCGGTGGCGGACGGGACGCTCTCGGACGAGCGGCTGGCCAGCTTCCACAAGCTGCGCGCCGAGCTGCGCCACCTCGAGCGCAAGCAGGACGAGCGCGCCCAGTCGGACGCGAACCGCCGCGTGCGCTCCGTCCACAAGGCGGCGCGCAAGCACCGGCCGCGTGAGTAGGGCTCTAGTGTTTCGTGGCGGTCCAGGTGGCGGTCCCGCTGCCGCAGCCGCCGTACTCGTGCAACGTCAGGACACCCATTGCCGTCTCGCGGGACGTGAAGCTGCCGGCCACCCCCAGGAAGTTCGGTTGCGCGAGCCCGTGCGTACCGGTCCCGAAGCTGGGGTTGTCGAACGCCCCTCCTGCGTTCGGGCTCCCCGGCGCGAGCTCAGGCCGTGACACCTCGAGCGCCAGGCCGGAGAGTACGGCGGTGCCCGCGCAACCGTTCAAGTTGAAGTCCACTCCGATCGTCACGACCTTCTGCTCGGACGACACGGCAAAGGCGATCGTCCCCCCTTGCGAGGTGGGACCCGTCCACCTGCCGGCGTAGTCGCTGCCTGCGGACGGCCGGGCGGGTGAGGCCGGACCGCAGGCAGCGGATCCAGAGATGGCGATCACGCCCAGCAGGTGGCTCGCACTCGGCACGATGCATCCCCGGCCTAGCGCCGCTCGTCCTTCATCGAGGGCGGGACCAGCCCCGGCCGCATCGAGCCCGGGTCGAGCGCGGGCAGCGTGTGGTGCTGGACCGTGTAGTCTTCGGGCACGGTGAACACCGCAGGATCGGGCTCTCCCTGCACCACCTTCCGCAGTGCCTTGGTGGTCGTCAGGCCAGCCGACTCGATCCGGGAGAACACCATCAGGCCCAGATCGGTCGCCGTCCACACCTCGCTCTCCTTCCCATCGGGGCCCTTGACACGCGCCTTGCTCACGTCGCGACCCTCGTGCTTGACGCGCGCAAACGGCACCGCCGGCGACACGCCGTTCGGCTTCCTGCTCGGAGCCACCTCGTTGACGGTGAACACCAACGCCTGCCTGGTGTCTGCGTTCAGGAGCGTCAGCGTGCCCTTGCTGACGTCAGCGATCACCGAGCCGCGTCCGGTGTCCTCGCGCACCCGGCCATCCTGGCTCCGATAGTAGTGACCAGGCACACGGACCTCTCGACCGTCGGCGAATGCATATGTCGTTTCCACCTCGGCTTGCACCGCCGGCGGTGTCGCCGCTGGCTGTGCTTGCACTGCGACGGTGCACAGTGCGAGGACGGCAACGGTTGGCGCTGACAACTGCAATGCTCTCCGCATGTCCGACTCCCTTCGATTGAGCGGCCGGGGTTGGCGGCACTCCGAGATCCACGTGTGAAGCGTTGGCTATGGCCGCTTGCAGGCCATTGGAAGCGCGTGCCATACCGGCGGCTCGTGCATGTCGCCATGACTCCCGTCAGCGAACATGATGGTCCAGCCCCACCACTCATACTTGGTCGAGTCCCACCAATCGTGCCCCGCTGCAAAGTAGTAGCTCGCCAGTGCCGCATAGTACAGGGCGTCCTCGTAACGCCCCTCTATGAACGCGATGGTGGATTCGCGTGCCCAGTAATACGAGTCGTAGGCGGCCTCGGCGAAGCGGTAGACCTGGTAAGGCGACGACCCTATGAATTGCACCCAGTCATCGTGCGATGACGCAGTGCACATGTGATTGACCCAGAGGCCGCCGTTCCAACGCAGGTCCCAGTTGACGGGCGTCGCGAGGTTGATCAGCCGCGTCACCGGCCGATTGGTGTAGAAGCCGGTGGCGAGGATCGCCACGTTGCCCCCATGACTGTGGGTGATGACTTCGATTTCACCTGGCGGCAGCGCGTTGATGAAGCCGGCCAGCGCGCTCGCGCCATTCCAGATCCCGCTGTAGAAGGGAAAGTTCACGCCGGCGAAGTCGCTGTCCGTCCATCGGAACTGGATGGGCTGGACGCCGTAGGTCGCGGCGATCGCCTGGTATTCGGGGGCGTTCGGCTCCATCCACGGCGGATAGGGGTTGAACGAGCCGTTGACGAGCACCACCGTTCGGCTGGCAGGAGGTGGTCCGCCGCCCCCGGATACGCGAAGCGAGCTCACGGCGTCGTTCCACGTTCCGTCGCCACCCGGTCCCGCGAACGAGCGCAGGTCCGCCGCATCCGAGCCGAGCGTCAGCGAGGCGCCGCCGAAGTCGGCGTGCTCGTAGATCGTCACCGACCCGCCAGGCGGTACGGTGAGCGACGTGATCTGGTCGTTCCAGTCCCAGCCGACGAACGAGACGTCGCCTTGAGCGTTGAACGAGCCCCCCGAGTAGTCGAGGTGCTGGTAGAAGGTCGCGTCCTGCGCAGCGGCCGGCGCAACGGTCGACGCGAGCCCGAGAACGACGCAGAAGGTGATCAAGCCCGGAAGCCCCTGCAGCTTGCCCATCACGCTCCTCCAATCCGGTCGGTCGTAATCTGGATACCGCGGCCGGAAGATGTGCCGGTCCGGCTGAGAAGTCCTGAAGGGGAGATGAGAAACGCTGAATCGTCAGCGCGCGTTGTCGGCCAGCCGCGCAGCCATGGCCTCGAAGCCGGGTCGGTTGCGCAGCGGGACGAGCAGGGGCTCGACCGGGATGGTCCACCCGGTGAAGGGCAGCTCGGGCCGCTCGACCAGGCGCTGGAGGACGTCCATGGCCTCGACCGGCCGGCCGTCGACGGCGTGCTGGAAGGCCTCGGCCAGCAACGCCTCGCTCCCGCGGCCTCCACGGCGCAAGGCCTCCCTCGCCTCCGCCGCGCGTGCAAACGCCGCCTCGGCCCCACGCCTGTCCCCTTCCGCCGCCCGCGCCGCGCCCAGACCGACGAGGGACCTTGCATGATCGGGATACAGCTCGAGCGCGCGTTCGAACAGGACGCTGGCGCCCCCGTGGTCCCCCGCCTGCAGGGCGACGAAGCCGGCGCCGTCGTAGGCGTTCATGTTGAACTCCGCGGCGTAGAGCTGGGTAGAGCCCGTGGCGAGCTCGCTCTCGAACTCGGCCCGGGCTTCCTCCGGATGCCCCTGGGCCAGACGCACCAGCCCCAGCATCCAGTGCAGGCCGTTGGCGGGGAAGCGTTGCCGCAGGTTGGCCTGGCGGTCCTGGCCGATCGTCCCCTCCCGG